>CADAOO010000013.1 GCA_902789505.1 uncultured Methanobrevibacter sp.
GTACCTTACCTTTCAACAGGTAAGCAAAGTGTTTCACCAGAACCTGAAATAGTTCATGAAATAAGACAGGCAACTATGAAATTAGCACGTAAGCTGCAAAAACATATCAGGGCTAAAAGAGCAGCTAAAGAAAAGGAAAAACGTTCAAAAGTATTTGAAGATTATGTGCCTGTAATCATTGAAGAAGCTGCGAAATTAGGTGAAACCGGGGTTCCTGAATATCAGGAAGTTCTGGCAAAAGTAACCAAAAGGGCTCTTGCCGAACTACTCGGTGAAAAAGTGGAAGAGGAAGAAGAGGAAGAAGAACTTGATGCAATCATCATGGAAGAACTTGATGAACGCGGATACGCTGTTGAAGCGGACCAATCATCATTGGACACATTCCAAGAAGAAGATGAAGATGAGGATTTCGAGGAATAGGTGATTAAATGGCTGAAGTAGAACAAAAAAAGCAAACTCATAAGGAAGAAAGGCAAAAATACACACTCAATAAATTGAAAGGTTTAGGACAGGAAATTATTGAGGATGTTGAAAAAACTAAAGTTCCAAGCATCAGAGTTCCTTCCAGAGGTACCGGAAACATCGTTTATGATGATGCTAAAAGATATTACGTATTAGGTGACAGATTCGGTCATAGATCATTAGGTAACGTAAAGCAAATTAGAAAATTAGGTCAGATGGTTTATGTGGGAAACTTCTGTAAAGACCTTGTTGCAAGAGAAAAAACCGCAACAATCAGGGAAATGTATTACGTTTCTGAAGGTTGGGGAATCAGTTTCAAGACACAGCAGGAATCAAACATCGTTGGAGAGGACTTGGAAGTAACTCTCGGAGTTACCCGTGAAGAATTGGGTTTAATGCCTGAAGAAGATGGTGCATCAGTTTATGGTGACCTCACATTAATAGATGAGGGTACAGAAATCAATGCCGCCAAAATGGGAAAGTCAGGATATACAATCTCACCAACAATCGACCAGGTGGAACTGATGGACTGCAATGTCGATAAGGTATTGGCAGTGGAAACCATGGGAATGTTTCACAGATTGGTGCAGGAAAACGCTCACAAAAGATTTAACTGTTTGATTGTCGGACTTAAAGGACAGGCCGCCCGTGCAACAAGAAGATTCATTAAAAGACTTAATGAAGAAAAAGGTCTGCCTGTCTACATCTGTAACGACGGAGACCCTTGGGGATTCCACATTGCACAGGTAATTATTTCTGGAAGTGCAAAGTTGGCTCACGTTAATCACCAATTAGCTACTCCTGATGCAAAATTCATTGGAGTAACCGCATCAGACATTATCAATTACGATTTACCAACCGATAAACTCAAAGATGTTGATGTGATGAGATTAAAAGAGCTTTCAAAAGACCCAAGGTATAAAACTGATTTCTGGCAAACAGAAATTAAAAAGATGCTTAAAATTGGTAAGAAAGCAGAACAGCAATCTTTCTCAAAATATGGGCTCGAATATGTAGTAGATACATACTTCCCAGCTAAATTTGAGGAAATGGAAAATCAAGCATAAACTTGAAATTTTCCTCCTTCTTTTTTTATTTTTTTTATTTGCAAAATACATAACTTTATATACTATTTTTGATATATACCCCCATAGGTATAGGATGTGCTATTATGAAAGAATGCATGGACAGTGAAAATTTACACAGAAGACTTAAAAAAATTATAGGTCAGATAAATGCAATAGATCGCATGATAGATGAAGATATTGAATGCGAACAGATATTAATGCAGGTAAATGCTGCAAAATCAGCATTACACAAAGTTGGACATATAATTGTCGAAGGACATCTTGAACATTGCGTTAAAGGAGCAATTAAAGATGAAAATGTAGATGATGCTTTAGGCGAAATATCTTCAATATTAGAATACTATTCCAGAATTTAATTTTTTTTAAAATTAAATTTCAAATACCTATGGGGGTATACCTATATCATTAAGGAGATGATTAGTATGAACTTAAAATTTGGCAAAAATCAAAAGATAGAATTAATTTCTATCATAATCTCTGTAATAAGTATCATTACAGGTTTTATATTATCTCTGGAATATCTATCCTGGATTGCAGTCATTCTTTGTGGAATACCAATTATCAAGGAATGTGCAGAAGGATTAATCAAAGAATTTGACTTGACCGCAGATTTGCTTGTTTCAATGGGAATAATTGCATCAATTATCATTGGTGAAGTATTCGCAGCAGGTGAAATTGCAATAATCATGGCAGTTGGTGGATTTTTGGAAGAATACACAGTTATGAAAACTCAAAGAAGAATAAAAGAACTAGCAAACATGACCCCACAAGTTGCAACAAGACTTAAAAACGGAATTGAAGAGAAAATATCTGTCGAAAAGGTGCAAGTCGGAGATATATTAAAGGTTCTTCCAGGTGAAATCATACCCCTTGACGGAATCATCATCAATGGCGAAACTTCAATTGACCAATCAACATTGACTGGAGAATCTATTCCCGTTGATAAAAAAGAAAATGATGAAGTATACAGCGGAACAATCAATCTTTACGGTTCATTCACAATGAAAACAACAAAGATCAGCCAAAAAAGTTCTCTACAAAAACTGATAAGATTGGTTGAATCCTCCCAACCTGAAAATTCAAAAATCGTACGAACAGCAGACAAATGGGCAAAAATTATTATTGTAATAGCTTTTTCTGCTGCAATCCTGACATATCTATATACATTTGAAATAACCCGGTCAGTGACAATTTTAGTGGTATTCTGCCCGTGCGCATTGGTCCTGGCCACACCTACTGCAATCATGGCTGCAATTGGAAATCTGACAAAATACGGCATTTTAGTGAAAAATGGAGAATCAATTGAAGAGCTAGCTCACATTGATGAACTGGCATTTGACAAGACCGGAACATTAACATATGGAACTCCCCATGTCGTTAACGTCATCTCAGATAACCCTCAGGAAATGATGCATTTGCTTGCATCCCTTGAATCAAAATCAGAACACCCTCTGGCAAAAGCAATTGTTAAAGATTACAAAGATGATGATTTAGCTGAAGTTAATGACTTTAAAATGCATATTGGAAAAGGAGTAAGCGGAACCGTTAACGCTTCAAAAATAATTGCCGGGAATAAAACACTCTTTGAATCAGAGAATATTCCCTTAAAATACAATGAAGAACCTGAAAATGGTGAAATTGAAATATTTGTTGCAAAAGATGGAATAGTCCTCGGTAAGGTATGCCTTGCAGACACATTGCGCGAGACTTCAAAAGAAACAATAAGAAAACTAAAAGAATTAAGAATCAAAACAACCTTGCTTACAGGCGATAATGAAAAGACCGCAGGCCATATTGCCAAACAGGTAAAAGTTAGGAATGTAAAGTCCTGTTGCATGCCCGAAGATAAAGCGCAATACATTAAACGTGAACAAATGCTTGGGCATAGAATCGCCATGATTGGGGATGGAATAAATGACGCTCCATCACTAAGAAAAGCCAATGTCGGCATAGCCATGGGAAGCATAGGAAGCGATATCAGCGTTGAAGCTGCAGACATTGCATTGGTTAATGACAACATATCAGATATTCCCCATTTGATAGGAATTGCAAGAAAAACCATACGAACCATAAACATGTGCATTGGCTTTGCACTGGCATTGAACATTATTGCCATGGCATTAGCCATTCTGGGGCTTTTAAATCCTATCGGAGGAGCATTGGTCCATAATATCGGATCAGTCATAGTAATCGTCTATTCATCAACTCTTTTGAACTACAAAATATCAAAAAGAGATTATGAAAAAGAAAGAAAATTTGGCTTACCTAAAAATTTAAATAAATCAAAGGCATAATATTAAATATCGATTATGAGGTGATTTATTATGGCTGAAAAAGAAATCAAAGTTGTGGGCATGCACTGCCCATCATGCGTAAACGCCGTCGAATTATGTTTAAAGGATGTTGACGGAATCGAAGATGCGAAAGCAGATTTGGACTCCGGCATGACCAAAATTACCATGTCCGGAGACGTAAGTGATTCAGACATTAACGAAGCGGTTGAAGAAGCCGGATTCAAGGTAGAATAATTCTACTTACATTTTCTTTTTTTTAAAAAAATTTTTTAAAATATACAATATTTTCCCCATGTTTTTACCAACCAACAGATTATGTTTCACATCATCAAAAACAATCATGGTTGAATTTTTAATTTTTCTTTTCAAATCCTCCTGTGAAGTTAAAAGGGATATTTCATCATATTTTCCTGCCATAATCAACGTTGGAGCATCAATATTTGACAACTCATCTTCTACATTGAAATTCAGACAGGCATCTGCCACCTGAATATAAGCCTGAGTGTTTGCACTTTGCAAAGCCAATTTTTTTAAAAAGTTCAGTTCATCCAAATTATCCTCAATCACATCCGGACACAATACCATAGGCAGTATCAAATCATAGAATTCTTCAAAACCACAATTCAATGCATTCTTAAATTGATTTAAAACATTGGCCAGATGCTCATCAGATTTGTAGAACGCAGACATCAATACCATTGATGAAACCATTTTTGGATATCTGGTGGCAAAATCAAGTGCAATGGCACCTCCCAATGAAAAACCTATCAGATTTGCATTTTCAATCTGCAATTCATCCAAAAGACTTTTTAAATCATCAGTCAACGCATCAATTGTGACCTCCTCATTTCCAAGTTCTGTTTCACCATGACCCCTCAAATCAACTCTCAATACCTGATAATCCTCTTTAAGATGAGTGGCTAAAAATTCCCAGTAAAGCAGATTATCGGAAAGTCCATGAATGAAAACCAATGTTTCACCGTTTCCTTCAATTTTATAATTCATATTATATTCTTGATTACTCATAATTTAAAAAACTATTGAATAATGTTAAGATATCCTAACCAAAAATTAATCATCATCAAAATACTTTCAAATTTTACAAAATCAAAAGAACCAATAATTCAAAAAACAAACCATCAAATTTTAAATAACTTAAACAACAAATTTAATCCCATATAATATTTATTATATAAAAGAAAAAGGGATTGAAATGAAAACTGTTGCTATTAATGGTTATGGAACCATCGGTAAAAGAGTGGCTGATGCAGTAGCTGCTCAAGATGACATGAAAATAGTTGGAGTCAGTAAAACTAGACCAAACTATGAAGCAAGAACTGCAGTTGAAGAAAAAGGCTATCCTCTATACATTGGAATTCCGGAAAGAGAACAATTATTTAAAGATGCGGGAATCGAAATAGCAGGCACTGTTGAAGAAATGATACAGGAAGCAGATGTTGTTGTTGATTGTACTCCTGGAAGTATCGGACCGCAGAATCTTGAAATGTATAAAAAAGCAGGTGTAAAAGCCATCTACCAAGGTGGAGAAGACCACGAACTTACCGGTCTTTCATTCAACGCAATTTCAAATTATGATGACTCATACGGTGCAGATTACACAAGAGTAGTTTCATGTAACACTACCGGACTGACCCGTACATTATCTACAATTGACCCTATTGCCGACATTAAAAAGGTGAGGGCAGTAATGGTGAGAAGAGGATCAGACCCGTCTGAAATTAAAAAAGGACCAATTAACGCAATTGTTCCAAATCCTCCGAAAGTACCTTCCCACCACGGTCCGGATGTAAAAACCGTGATGAAAGGTATTGACGTGACCACCATGGCATTGCTTGTGCCTACCACATTAATGCACCAGCACAACATTATGGTTGAAATCAACAATGACGTTGAAACTGAAGAAATAATCGAAGCTTTAGAAAAACGTTCCAGAGTAATTGTCGTTTCAGCTGAAGAAGGTTTAGGCTCAACTGCCGAATTGATGGAATATGCAAAAGAACTCGGAAGAAACAGAAATGACTTATATGAAATTCCAGTTTGGAAAGAATCCATTAACGTTGTAGGAAATGAATTATTCTACATGCAGGCAGTGCATCAGGAATCCGATGTAATACCTGAAAACATTGATGCTATTCGTGCACTTCTAGAAATGGAAAGTGACAACGAAAAATCAATTGCAAAAACCAACAAAGCTATGGGAATATTCTAAATTCCCTCTTTTTTACTATTTTTTAATGATTTAAATGAAACATAATGTACTTTTTGGACCTGCCGGAAGTCCGGTTAATTACAAAGGTGCAGCATATAAAGCCCCAAAATATATTTCTGAAGAAGGACTTGACTCTTATGAATATCAGACTCCTTATGGAATAAGAATAGGCGAAAAATCGGCTGTTACCTTAAAAGAGGAATCTCAAAAACATGATGTTCTGGTTTCTATGCACGGACCTTACTATATCAACTTATGTGCAAAGGATGAAGATAAACTGGACAAAAGCATCGGTTACCTGATATCTTTAGCGCGTGTTGGGGAATGGATGGGAGCCTACCGGTTAGTATTCCACCCCGGTGCATACATGAATAGAAAACCTGAAAAAGCAATGGAAATATCTAAAACAACGGTTAACCGAGTATTTGAAGAACTTGAAGCTGAAGGAATCGAAGATTTTACATTTGCACCTGAAACTACAGGCAAACGTGCACAGCTGGGCAATGTAAGAGAAGTGGTTGAGTTATGCGCTACTTTTGATCATTTTGAGCCAACTATTGATTTTGCACATGTTCATGCACGGGGACGAGGTTTTTTAAATAAAAAAGAGGATTATAACTGCATATTTTCAATAATTGAAGATAATTTGGATATTGACCGTCTGCATTGTCATTTCACCACTATCGAATACAGCCAGGCTGGCGAGGTGAAGCACCATACCCTGGATGAAAGTGATGAATATGGTCCGGATATCAAGGATTTGCTGGCCAATCTAATAGATAACGGCTGGAAAGCAAACATTATCTGCGAAACACCGGAACGTGACCTTGATGCACTGAAAATGAAAAAGATATACGAAGATATGATTTAATAATCTTTTACCGAATTTATTAAATCATCCAATTCTTTTGTTAAATTTTTTACTTTTTTCTGGCTACTGTCTGAAATATGGATAATAAGTTCATCTGTGACCTTTTCCAGCATGCCAATGATTCTGTTTAGATTATCAATTTTATTATCCAATTCCTTTTTAACTCTGTTTGACGGTTCATTAGCCAAATCAATTATATCCATTGCAACTTCCACATTATTGTAAAAAACATTGTTGCTGTTATTTATTATTGAAATAAACTTTTTGTAACTGTTTTTTGATGGGTCAAATTCTTTTTTAACTAATTTTAAGGCTTTAGCTACTTTAACATCGTATTCTTTATTTAAATTTTCAATTTTAAGTTTATATTTCAAAAAGAAATCCTTGTCATGAATTATCTTAAAATCTTCACTTTTCCCAACTTTAAATCCGCAGTTCGGACAGAACTTATCAGACATTTCCAACTTATTTCCGCAGTTCATGCAAAATTTAGATTGACTCATCATAAACCTCTAATTCTTTCTCAATTTCAAAATGACCAATTCAGAATCAGTTCCCCATCTCATCGGAGTATCCATACAACCTACACCTGTTGTCACATGCAAATAGTTGCCCAAATCATCCCTGAAAAGACCTTTGTTATATTTAAACATCAAACCTGTGAAATTTATGGCGGGATAGAACTGTCCTCCATGAGTATGGCCTGACAGCTGTATATCAAAACCCAATGATGAAAACTCCTCCCACCTATATGGAACATGATAATTGAGAATGTTTATCAAATTCGGATTTATACTATTTTGAATTTCCTCATCAGTCGGCATTCCAATATCCTCAAAACTATATGTAAGGCCGCATATGTTCAAATTCTGGAATTCCAATTTGTCATTGTCCAGAACAATAATGCCTGCATTTTTACATGCCTCGACAACACTTTCAATTCCAGGATAGAAATCATGATTTCCGGGTGTGAAAACTATCGGGATGCCAACATCTTTAAATGCATCGAAATCATGGCTTTCAACAACAGATGATCCGTCAGCCAAATCGCCTGAGATAATGGCTATTTCACAGGTGTTTTCCAACTCTTTCAGTTTATCTGCAACCTGCCTGATAATTTCCTTATGTCTGACGGCGCCAAAATGCACATCTGACAAATGGACAATATTAATGTCAGAAGCCAAATTATCCAGTTTCAATTCGCGTTCATTGACAACCAATTTATGAGCCTTATAATAATTATATACACCCAAAATTGGAACAATAGCCAATAATAAATAAATGAGGCCTTTCGGAAGGTCAACAAAGATTTCCACCACATAAATTACAACGATATCTATAAGAAATATCAGGGATGCCCACATCCAAATCCCATCAATGTTTTGCAAAAATCTTGTGACGGGTCTTGACTTTTTGGATTCAAAAGGCAAAGGAATGACACGCAGCAAACCGACTGCGATAGCCATTACTGCCAGATATGCATTATCCATACCCCCAATCAATAAAAATATGTATTTCAACAGGAAAAATTGAAATATGACATAAAATGGAGTGGAAATCAATACCCTTCTTGACCTGAAGCTCATAACTTAACACCTACATTTAATTTATAAAACATCAACTATTTAAATAATAAAACATACAAATATGTGAAATGTTAAAAATTAGTGAAAAATCTAGGAAGTGACTTGTTGAAAACAGATAATAAAAAGCCAGAAATTAAAACCACTAATCAAAAATCAGCTAAAAAGGAAAATGAAAACAAAGAATATGCTGAATATGTTGTTCTTAAAGCTGTCGGTTATCCATTTGACTTTAACTTAATGGAGAATGATTTCGAAATCAATAACAAAAAATTATTCGAAGAATACGCCAGGGAACAATGGTTAGGGCTGGAAGTGAACGAAAAGTCTTATCTTTTTGACCAAAAAATCATTCCGGATTACGGTTTTGAAATCATAACTGCAAAACCGAACGGCTCAATAATTTCTGAAAAAACTAAAATCAAGCTTGTCGATACACAAACCAGTAAATTAAATGATGAAATTAAATTTGACAGCACCCTTAAGCTTTCAGACATTGTCGGGCAAAAAAATGCCAAAAATAAAGTTAAAGTTTTAATCAAATATCTGGAAAATCCTGAAAAATTCGGACCATGGGCTCCAAAAAACATCTTATTCTACGGAGTTCCAGGCACAGGCAAAACAATGCTTGTCAAGGCACTGGCAAATGAGCTTGAAGTTCCTCTTCATTTAATCAAAGCCACTTCATTGATAGGCGACCACGTCGGCGACGGTGCATCTAAAATTCATGATTTATTCAAAAAGGCCAGTGAAAACTCACCATCAATAATTTTTATAGATGAAATCGATGCTGTTGCACTTCACAGATCATTTCAATCATTAAGAGGTGATGTTTCCGAAATAGTTAACTCATTATTAACTGAAATGGATGGAATCAGTGAAAACAAATCAGTCATAACAATTGGAGCAACCAATAATCCAACATCCCTCGATTATGCAGTCCGAAGCAGATTCGAAGAGGAAATAGAATTCAGTCTGCCCGCTGATGAAGAGCGGAAGGAAATATTGGAAAATAATCTTAAAACCATGCCTTTGGAATATGATTTAGATATAAATAAAATCGTCAAAATAACAAAAGGCATGTCCGGAAGAGATTTGAAAGAAAAAATACTTAAAGTTGCTCTTCACAATGCAATAGCCAACGACGACGAAATCCTTACAATGAAAAACATTGAATACTCAATACAGTCAGGCAAAATCAAAAATGTTGACATCAAAGGAATGTTTGAATAATCAATCTGAATCAAAAATATACTCAATAGCAGCAAGAACATCCTGATCTTCTTGCTTTGCAGCATTTTTTACTTTTTTAGAAATATCGAAAAATATCTTGTTGACAATAGAATTTGTTAAATTATCCAAAATTTTTACACTACCATCTACATCAGCCAACTTCACACTAGCTTTTTGAGTTTCACGTTGTCTTATCTCTTCCATAGACATTCTTAAATTAGCAAGTATACTGTCAACTTCCATTATTTTAAAGGATTCTTTAAGTAAAAGATACTCTTCGTTGATGATGTTTTCGGCTTCACCGAATTCATTAATTCTAAGTTGAGTATTTTCATCAGCAATTTCCCTTAAATCATCAATATTAAATAACTTGACTCCAATTTCCATCACATCTTCGGAAATATCACGAGGATTAGCAATGTCAACCATCATCAAATCTTCATGAGCCATGTCAATGCCTAAAAGACGTTTCTTATCTATGATAGTATGCGGAGCGCTTGTTGCACTGATTACCAAATCGGCTTCAGCCAGATATTTTTCAAGATCATTGAATAAAATAGCTTCCCCGCCCAAATCTTCTGCAAGCTCTACAGCAACATAATAAGTTCTATTAGCAACAAAAATAGCATTTAAATCTTTTTCGGCCAGTGCCTTGGCAACCAGCCTGCCCATCTTTCCAGCGCCAATAACCAGAACAGACTTATCATCAAGACAGCCCATGTGCTTTTCGGCGAGGTCTATGGCAGCAGACCCTATGGAAACGGAGCCCTTGTTGATATTGGTCTTATTTCTTACAACCTGACCTACATGAATCGCCTTGGTGAAAACAGTGTCCAAAACCTTGCCGCAATGATGGTTTTTAACTGACTTATTTTTAGAATCCTTGACCTGGCCTAAAATCTGGTCCTCACCAACAATCATTGACTCCAGACCGGAAGTCATTCTTAACAAATGCATTATTGCGGACTGGTCATATTCTATTATGATACTCTGATTATCGTGAGACAATAATTCCTCATCTTCACAGATATAATCACTGTGAACATAATACTCCTTTCTGTTGCATGTGGAAATCTCAACATACTCATTAATGGAATATTTTTCCTGCAATTCCCAAAATAACTCATCAATATCCTTTGAAATATTCTCCATTGATTGAATATCTGCAATCTTATGGTCTACTCTTAAATTAAGTATCAATCTAATCCCCTTATCAAGTTATCAATATACATTTTGGCTTCATCAATTTGATTGTTTTTAATGAATCCATTAATTTTTTCATCCTCAAAAATTTCATAGAGATATTTTCGCCTTACCTTTTGGTCTTCTGTAGTCTCTTTTAAAATCGAACGGGCATAATCCTGAAGTTCTATTTCTAAAATGTCTTCCCTAGAAATAATCGATTGAATTTTTTTTCTTAATTGGCGAGCCATTAATGGACTTTTTCCATTAGTAAAAATAGATATTTCAACATCACCAATTTCAAAGCTTGTAGGAACAATAATATCTCCCTTTTGTGGAAAATCGGCTCGGTTTATCAATTTATCCCGAGCGATTTTTGAAACATAATCGGACAGCTCTTCATCACCGCTGGCTATTACAACCAAATCACACCACCTGACCAGTTCATCAACATCCTCAGTGGAACATAAAACAGCCCCTTTATCCTCCAAATCAGCAGATAAATTATTTCCTGCCAATTTTACATTAGCCCCATGGTCTAAAAATTTGTTTGCTCTTCTGGTTGCAACTTCCCCAGTACCTAAAATAAATACGTTTAGATTAGATGTTTTAAAATAAAGAGAAGTCCAATCCATTTTAATCAGAATTTTCAAGTGAACGAGCGTGCAATACTTTCACTGCAGCCCTTAAATCATTATTACAATCAGTCAAAACATTCATAGCCTCGAGCTTAGTTATATTGAATGTTTCAGCCAATGCTTCAGCTTTTTCATCAGGATCCGGTTTTTTAACACCAACCAATCTTTCAGATAATTCTTTTTTTAAGTCTAAATATTCATCATGACTCATACCCATATTCCTTAAAGTCATATCCCTTAATGGGCATGGTTTAGATGGCTTGCAACACCATACAAGTGATCCAAAACAAGTTCCTGCACCTTCACCTAATCTGGTCTCTCTTCCAAATTGAGTTTTGATTTCAATAAACTCTTGGGGAGTTAAATTTACTTCCTGTAACGCATTTAATACCGGGCATGGTTTTATTGGCGGGCAACAAAAAGCAAGCCCTCTAACATCCCCTCCCCTACAAATGTGAGACGGTGCATCTTCCCATGTCATAATAATCCTCCAAAATAATTTAAGTTCTTTAATAATAACAGTAATTATAAAATATTAATATAATTTTTGAAACAATGAATATATAATCTTTTTTGTACTAAACGGAATATTTTTCGATAACAGAAATATCGATTAAAGTTTTTATAACCTGAAATCTTATTCTTATATAGAATCATGAATACCGAAAAAATACTAATTGAAAATATAGAAATTACCCTAAAGAGGAAAAACATCAAAAATATATATCTTCGGGTTTTACCTCCCTCAGGAGAGGTGGTTATCTCAGCACCGCTATTCGTATCCGACGATGACATAGCCAATTTTGTAAAATTTAGAAAGGACTGGATAGAAAAAAAGCAGCAGCTCATCCTAAACAATAAAATACAGGCACCATTAAAATATAAATCCGGTGAAAGGCATCTTCTTTGGGGAAAAGAATACACATTGCAGTTAGTTTCAAGAAATGAATTGAAAAAAATAGCTGTGGATTATGAAAATTCAATAATTTATCTTCCCATTGAAAAAAGAAGCAAAAAGGAAACCAGAGAAAAACGATTGAATGAGCTATATCGCCAGGAACTTAAAAATGCAATACCCCCAGTTTTAGAAAAGTGTACAAAAATCGTCGGCAAAAGACCCTCTGAGGTAAAAGTGAGGAATATGAAAAATTGGGGAAACTGCAGATATCAGGATAAAAGAATAACATTGAATTTAAAATTAGCAAAAAAAAATCCAATCTGCTTGGAATATGTTATGATCCATGAATTATGTCATTTAATTGAATTCAATCATGGAAAAAAATTTAAAAAGTTAATGGACGAATTCTGTCCAAACTGGAAAAAAATAAAAAAAATATTAAATGAATAAGAAGATTGACTTATTCTCTTTTAAGCATATCCTCTTTTTCATCAGGAGTTAATTGCTGTACTATTTCTTCAGGAGTGCCTATATCCAAGATTTTACCACCCCTCATTAAAGCAGCCCTATCACAAACATCCAATACAAAGTCCATATCGTGAGAAATGATAATGAATGTTTGTTCTAATTCTTCACGTGCTTTTAAAATAGAATCAGTTACAACAACACGAGTGACAGGGTCCATAGTACCTGTTGGTTCATCCAATACAATGATATTAGGCTCTTTAATTAAAACCTGTGCAAGAGCAACCCTATGCTTTTCCCCAACACTCAATTGATCAGGATAT
This sequence comes from uncultured Methanobrevibacter sp., assembly GCA_902789505.1. GTDB lineage: Archaea > Methanobacteriota > Methanobacteria > Methanobacteriales > Methanobacteriaceae > Methanocatella. Next base: position 13,268 of record CADAOO010000013.1, read on the forward strand.
TTCTCAAGAATGCTGTTCGCCACAGCATCGGTAAAACCTACAGTAGTTAATGCATGAACGGCTTTGATTTTACCAAATTCAGCAGGCAAATTTAAACTAATAGCATCAGTCAAGTTACCTAAAATAGTTCTGTGAGGATATAATGAATATTCTTGATGCAATAATCCAATGTAAGGCATGATACGTCCACGGTTTAAAGGTCCCACTTTAGTCATGTCAATCCATTCATCACCAAGCTTGATTTCAATATTACCGCTACTTGGCTCAGTCAATCCCATCAACATTCTTGTGGTAGTGGTTTTACCGGAACCGCTTAATCCTACAATACCAAATATTTCTTTATTATTGATTTCCAAGCTGATTCCATCGACCGCTTTGACTACACCCCTTTCAATTGAATAATAATGCTTTTTAACATCTTCAAGGATTACTTCTTTTTCACCAAGTTCATGAGCTTCCGGTTTTTTAGGAATCGGCACGGTTTCCATGAAATGCTCAACAACAGTCTCAGGTTTACCTTCCTCTTTAATTTGACCGTCTTCCAACCAGATAACATTATCTGCAAGCTCTATCATTACTTCAGGCCAGTGAGAAGTGATTAACATGGTAATTCCTTCATCTTTTACACCTTCCTTCAAGGTATTGTGAAGTTTTACTGCAGTTTGAGGATCCAATGTACCTGTCGGTTCATCAGCCAAGAAGGTCATAGGCTCTTTTGCCAATTGTCTTGCAAGTACAACCCTCTGTTTTTCTCCACCACTTAAATCACGGGCGATATGTGTAATCCTATGGTTCATCTGAACCATTTCCAATAATTCTAAAGCAAAGTATAATCCTTCTTCATAATCCTTATCTTCAGGCATTGCCCTCATGACATTTTCAATAACAGTCTCCTCATCATACAATGCGAAATTACGTTGCAGCATGATGGAAATTCTTCTTTTAATACTTGCGAATAATTTTCTTTCGGCATTAAAGAAATCCACTTCCCTAGCTTCTAATGTTCCACCACAGCTACATTTTTCTCCAACATGAGACGGGGAGTCAACAGCCAAACAATCTGGACATACGGCAATGTTCATTATGATATTACCTGCATCAGGCTTATAATCCAATGTTCCTCTAAGCATGTTAATTAAAACAGACTTTCCACTTCCACTACGTCCCAAAATACCTAAAGTTTCACCTTCACTAATCTTCAAATTAATATCTTTAAGAACATCAACACCATCAAAAGTTTTTGTAATATTCTTAAGAGTTATAAAATCCATGAAATCACCCATTAAAATATTTTATATTTTAATCTATTAATAATACTTTCTAATAACAATTGTTTTAAAAATATTAAAATTGAGAAATATTAAAGTTTAAATTGCCTGAAATAACTGCACGAGCCATTGAAAAACCATAAACTCCAGTTTCAATCATTTTTTTAATATTGTCCTCACAATTTAAAGAATTATTCCCTATTACCTTAATCTCTGTATTGTCACAAATTTTTTTTACTGTATTGTAATCAGCATCAAAAACGCCCTTTTTCATAGCATCAACATGTAAGTAATCCGCACCTGCATTTTCAACTTGTTTAGCAACTTCTAATGTATCAACACCATCAATATTCGCTCTAATTTTTACCGAAACTTCACAACCTACATTATCAACAACTTCAGATATGAAATTTTCAAAATCAGGTCTTTTTAACATTTCTTGTCCACAACCAACAGACATGATTTCCTCTTGGCGACAATGACAATTAATTTCAACAATATCCAGATTTCTAATTTTACCAATTTCTATAATTGGCTGTGGAGTTGTTGCCCTTACATTTGCAGATACCTTCACATCATTGTGAACTTCTTTAACTGAATCGACTTCATTTTCAATATGTGAAAATATTTCATCTAAAGGAAAGTCAAACTCTTTCCTTCCCCTTTCAACAATTTTTTTACTTGCTTCGATTGTGGGAGTATCTAAACTATAACCCCCCAAAGTAGCCACATCAAAACCATACGGAATAACCTTATTCAAAAAATCTGAATTTGAAATCCCCGCCATTGGAGCAACTACCTTCATCATAGTTTCACTTAATACTCTTTTTCAATTACCCAAGTCCACATTTCATTATTGTTGGCGCGAATCTCTTCCAAACCAATATCAGCCATATATGCTGCATCTTCAGCATTTTTGCCTCTACCTATACCGGCTTTAAGTTTGATTCCTATTTCTTCATCAATCTCAATCATTATTTCTTCAATTTCCTTTTCTGAAAGACCATTGCACGGAGACATGAAATTATCTCCACCAATGAAGAATAATAATGCTCCTTTTTTAATTAATTTGGTCATCAAATAATGTTGAGCCTTATTAACCATAAAACTAGTATCAAAAGCGGATTCAATATCAGTTAAAGTTTCAGTCACGCTGTTAATATCTATGTGGGCCGCCTGAACATAGCTGTCTTCTTCACTAACTAAACTGTCAATAGCTAAAATTTCTTTTCTTTCGCCTGATTGAGCACTTCCTGCATTTTGAAGAGCAATTGTCGCTAACTTTTGTGCTTCATGAGGAGTTTCAGCAGCCCCTACACCCATACTTACAGTGATAGGATATCTATTTCTGATTGACCTTTGAATTCTTAAATGATCCTCTTCATCAAGACCATTGGAAATTGCAAGTAAATTATCAAACCGGGTAAAGAAAACTAAACCTTTTTTATTACCGAAATGATTATTCAAATCAGCAAATAAACTAGCTTGAAGCATTTGTAAATCAGATTCTGTACGCGGCCTCGGAGTTACGGTCCATGGCCCGTAGTTGTCAATTTGTATTAATGTCATTTGTATCATTTGATAATCGCCTCTTTTAATTAAGGAATACTATCTATAATAATTTGTGCCAAATTTTTTTTGTCACCTAAATTATTCATTATAGTATTTGTAATTGTTACCTTATTAACTATTTGATTTAATTGTGATTTTTTATCATAATCTTTGCAGTCAATAACAATATTGTCTAGAAAATCTTCATATAATGATGCCACACCTACTGATGAAACATCAATATCCAGCGCATTCATGAATTTGCTGGCGGGACCTGAAACAGAATCAGAACCGATAATTGGAGATACTGCAACAACATAAGTTTCTTTTAAAGCATCCCTAACACCCTCCAAAGACAAAATTGGTGAAATTGAAGTGATTGGGTTGGAAGGACCAATTATAACCGCCTGCGAATTCCTAATGGAATCGATAATACCTTCAGCAGGTGAAACGTTGGAAAACTTAAGGTCTAAAACTTCCGGTTGTGCATGGTGCTTAATTAAAAAATCGTGAAACTCCAGTTCTCCAATGTCAGTGATAATTTTAATATCTGATTGTTCATCACTCATCGGAATTATCCTAGATTCAATGCCCATATTGCCTGCCTGAATTTCAACCGCCTTACTAAGACCATACTTTTCCATCAGTTGAGTCTTCTGTATTTTAGTGGCTCTATCTATATCGCCAATTCTAAGCAGTTCCGGACAGCCAAGCTCTTCAAGACGTTGATTAGTAATGAAAGTATCTCCCTTAACACCATACCAGAATTCATCATTAATCATATCTGCCATGGTATACAGGACAGTATCAACATCTGCTGAAACATAAACTCCGGAAAAATAATTATTTTCCAAAGTATTCACAATAATTGTCAAATCCTTAGGATCAACAATTTCTTTCAATCCCTGCAGTAATTTTGGAGTACCTGTGCCCCCAGATAAAACTGTAATCATAATTTCACTCATTTCCTAAATACATCAAATTCTTTTGGCATGAGTACTGACTTGATACAGGAATCAGCATTTCTTAAAATGTCAAAACTATTAAATCCACGTATAAGAACCACAGGAAGACCTTCATCAGCTTGCCCCATGATAAGGGATGCTGCCGCTGCCAACTCATCACAGGTTGCAATTTCAGTAGTTTCCAGTTCCCTGCCATATAAATCTTTTTCACCAACTCTTTTCCAGATAGGAGATATTCCTGAACATCCAATAGCAGTACCGATAGCACCAAATCTGAATGCTCTGCCTTGAGTATCAGTAATTATTACAGCAATTTCCTCTCCGAATTCTTTTTCTAAAAATTCCCTAATTTCACAAGCAGACCCATCAGCATCGATTGGCATCGGAGTGGCCAAACCTTCACCAACATTCGATTCATCAATTCCCGCATTAGCGCAAACAAAACCGTGTTTGGTTTCAGTTATGATGAAACTCGGACCAACTTCAACAACTTCATTAGATTCACTTAAAATAGCTTCAACCAGCTTAGGATCTTTATTGGATTTTTTTGACAATTCGATTGCATAATCAGAGGGTTCAAATTCATCAAGCTTGATGAAATTGCCTTCAGACTTGGAAATCAATGTTTCCGCTATTAAAATAATGTCCCCATGCTTAAGCTGGCAACCCTGTTTGATGATAGCGTCCGCAATAATTTGTGAAATGTCACTTTTATCATCAACAATAGGTATATTCTCTAATCCAATTAATTCAATAGTCATAATATCATCTTAAAAAAAAAAGTGAAATAAAAAAAAGTTATGGGTTATAGATATCTATATCCCATTCACCATCAAAAACGGCTGCAGAAGAAGTTACAGGTTTTTCATAATCAGCAAAAGTACCTTCATCAAAAATGAATTTGGCGGATTCGGCAGATGTTTTTGCATCGAACTCTACCGGGTCAGGTACCTGGCTGCCATATGTTGAAATGAAAGCAGCTTCACCATATGGAACTTCTTCAACCAATATTTTCCCGTCATTGACAATGCCTATATAGCAGCTATACTCTTCCTCATCATCGCTTGAAGAAACTGCTGCGGCAATTCTTGGAGTATTATAATCATCTTTTTCATAGTCCATAGTGAGCAATGAATATGCAAGTGCATCCCTCATATTCATTCCCAAAGCTATTTTATCTGCAATAACATCAGTTTGAGAACCATTAGACACAATTGCAATGCCCCTTTCAATACGAATACAGTTGTAAGCAATGTAAGTATTCTTAAATATGTCCTTTTCAAAACCTTCTATTGGAACAACAGCTGCACGCTTATCAAATTTTAGGCATTGCCTATTAGGAAATGACCTGCTTGATACACGATATGCCGCAAAAGGTTTACCATCATTATTCATCCCAATTGATAAAATTCTCCCTGTATACATAATTCATCCCTCAAATTTAAATATTCGGACGTTGGACAGCATCTTGGACTGAAACTCCCGGAGGAGTAGTGATTATTATTTCACCAGGCTTGATTTGAATTTGTCCACCATCAATAACTCTTGCCGCCACACCTACGGCACCACCCGAAATCGCATCCGAGCGGTCTTGACCATTAACAGTGACTTTATGCAGATTTGCAACCGGCACTACATAATACTGTGAATCACCGGAAACATCAGTGACATTCGGTTTTCCAGTTGCACCATCCGTAACGGCAGCATCATCAGTTTGAACATCAGTAGCTGAAAAATTACTTGTGACAACTAAAAAAATCATAATAGTGAACAGAATGTCGATGAAAGGAACTAAATTAATGCTCGGTTTTTGATCCAAAACCTTCTTTTTATGTTTTCTTACATCAATAGCCACATTATCACCTATTGTTTTAGCTTACTTTCAGTAATTTCAGCATTAACATTACACTTTTCTAAAATAATATTCCCTATACTTTTATCCAACATACTTGGTTTAAATGAAACTTTAATATTGGCGTAAGGATCTGAAATCAATCTTGTATTTACAACACCTTCAGCTTCTTGGAGAGCTTCAAGAGCACATTCAACATTAGAATCAACCCTGACCTTAACAACTGCATAACCCCAGTTAGTCATTTTTGTAGCGAGTTCGATTTTATCCATCTCAGCTTCGATTAACCCCTGGATATAAGTATGAAGCGGAAGTAAAACGATTGCTACTAAAAGACCCATAATTGTAGTGGTCAATGCAACATAAATACCTTCAGCCATAGCTGCAGAATCAGGATGGACACCTAATGATTTGAATGTCATCCAAATACCGATAACCGTACCGATTAATCCTAAAAACGGAGCCAGTTCGATTAAAGTCTTAAGAGTATTCAATCCTTTAGTCATCTTTGCAACTTCAACAATAAAAATCTGTTCCATACTCTCTTCAACTTCTGTTTTGTTTTTATAACCGATTTTTAAAGTTTCAGAAATAATTCTAGAAATAGGATTTTTAAAACCATTAATTTGCTTTAAAGCTTCAACAGCACCGCCCCTTTCCATAGAAGCAGTTACAACACCGAATATTTCGGTAGTATCAACTTTACTGATTTTTCTAAGATATGCGATTTTTCTAATTGAAATGATAAGCCCATAAATACCTATAAAAAGAATAATATAAGTAATAAGCCCACCTTGAGTAAGAATATCCACCATACCATTGAAAAATGAAGTAATATACTCAATAATCATATTCATCCTCTATTTTATGTCATATTGAAAAAATGTATAAAAATAAATTTATAAGTACATATACTTAAATATTATTTAAAAAATAGAAAATTATTTCATTTTTGACACGGTAGCCCATGACCTTCTGACAAAGTCGGGCATTTCATCATAAGTGAAATTAGTCAAAAATTCTTTTGTTGTCGGGTCGGAAGGATATCCTGAACCAATGCCTCCCATTTTAATATACTCTTTATTAATCTCTTCAATTTGAGCATCCCTTTCTGCTTTTGCTATGATAGATGCTGCACTTACCTGAATATATTTATCATCAGCCTTGTGTTCTGCGATAACATTAACGCCAGTTGATTGGCAAAGGTCATTTTGAAATCTTTCCGCTTTAACATCAACCGCATCAACAATTGCCTTTTCGGGAGCCAGCTTAATAATTAAATCCCTCATGGCATTTTTTTCAATATCATTAAGGTTGATTCCATCAGCCCTCATCTGGTCAATTTCCAAAGCGGAAATTACAACAATTTCATAATCGAACATCTTTTTTAATTTTCTTGACAGGATAGTACGCCTATGGGGAACCAACTTCTTGGAATCTTTAACCCCCATCCTTTCAAGAACCTTATTCATTTTTTCGGGAATGATAACTCCTGCAATTACTAAAGGCCCCAATACTGAGCCTCTTCCAGCTTCATCAACACCTAAGATGTCCATAAAAATCAGTAAAAAAAGTAAAAGAAAGAAATAAATTATAAAATTTATTTCATAGCCCTGAGACGGACTTCAGGTTCTAATGCAAGCGGTTCTGCAGCAACGATAGCAGTACCTTTTGCTACAACGGTCATCGGATCTTCAGAAATTTCAACAGGAATGGAAATTTCATCAAAGATTCTTTCTTTTATCCCGCGAAGTCTGGAAGTTCCTCCAACAGCAACTGCATTATTGTAAACACCCATCATTAATTCAGGGGATAATCTTTCCAGAATTACATTTAAACCGCCAATGATTTGTTGCATAAACGGCTCTACAGCATCAGCCACTAACATGGAGTCAATAACAACTTTTTTAGGACGGTTAGTTTCTAAGGATTTACCAATAACTTCAACACTTAAGTTTTCAAGTTGTTCACTACAATGAACCATACCCACTTCAATTTTTGCGGATTCTGCATCATGAATACCAATAGCTACATCATATTTTTCAGCGACAATTTCCACTATTTTATTGTCAATATCATCTCCACCACATCTAACGGTTTCAATGTCATTAATACCACCGAGGGATATAATCACAACATCGGTAGACCCTGCACCAATATCAATAACCATGGTTCCATTTGGTTCAGCAATAGGTAAACCTGCGCCGATAGCTGCTGCCAGCCCTTCACTAATAACTAATATATTTTGAGCACCAGCTTTTCTTCCGATTTCTTCAGCAGCATTTTTTTCTACTTCAGATGCATCGCCAGGAATTCCAATAACAATCCTTCCAACACTTTCACCTTCATTAATACCGATTTGCATTGCCTTAATAAGGAGGGCCTGTGCTTGAACGACATTTTCTATGACTCCTTTTTTCAAAGGCCTTACAGCAAGAATGTCTTCCGGAGTTCTTCCAAGCATTCTTTTAGCTTCTTCACCAACAGCTAAAACTTCAGACGGATCATCTTTTTTAACAGCAACAACAGATGGTATTTGATATAAATCAAATTTATCTCCTGAAGGTTTTGCAATAACAGTGTTTAAAGTTCCTAAGTCAATTCCTAAACTGTTGCTAATAACTTTAGTATTAGTAACTTCCGGTTCTTCCTCATCTTTTCCAAAAATATTCATGATTAATCCTCCGTTACAATATCTTTAAAATCTATAACGAAAATTTTATTTGATGTAGCGACGCTTTGAACCTTCCCAACATGTGCGTCATTATCAACAGAAAGTAAAATTGCTGATAAAACAACTTCATTGGCATTATAAAATGGCTTCAAAGCAGATTTGATGAAGTTTGGTAACCTCACTTCATTACTTATGTCTATGTTTATAAAGCTTGTAGTTTGAGATTCCTGTAAGATTGCAAATTGAATTTTAGATTTTTCAAGGATTGAGACAACATTCCTTATCACATTATCCGGAGCAATAAAAGCCATTAAATTAGGCTCTTTTGCCAAATAACTGCGTGGAATCTTAACGAATGCCCCTCCACGTTGACTGGTTTCTCTTTTGAAATCATCAATTATAATTGAATTACCATAAAGCATGATAAAATCAAATTTTTTATCCAATTTGCCTTCGTTTAATATAACATGCTCCCTAAACAATATCTTAACAGTGTGGTTTGATGCAATAGCTTTATAAGCCATGTCATCAATCAATTCCGCATTTCCTGCAATAACACACCAGCTTTTTTCAATTTTATAATCTTTATCTGATGTAATCCTTGCAGCTTGCCTAAGAACACGTATATTATCTTCAATCATTTAACTACTCGCATTATATTAATCTAAATATCATTTAACTCCATAAATAGTCTTAAAAATTAAAAATAATAAATTTAACTTTTAATTCTTTAGCTATCTAATAAAGTCTAACAATTAATATCTATGAAAACTATTATTATATATATTTTATCGTTTATGCTCATTATTGAAAATAAATAAATATTTATAACTTTTTAAAAGATTTATGAATGAAATCAACATTAAAACTAAAAAAATAAATCAAGTTCAACTAAATTTTAAAATAATAAGTAAATTTTTTTTATTATAAAAAAATAACACTTATAAATTAGTAAAAGCAAAAATAAATAATATTAAGAACAGTTACAAGATAAAATTAATAAGAAATGAGTAAGAAAGTATTACTGGAGTTAAAACATGGAAATTGAAAAAACAAACATTCAAAATTTTTTAGCCATATCAGACCTTGTATCATTATTGAATATGAGTTCTGGCTTTTTATCAATCATATGTTCAATAAATCAAAATTTTGAACTAGCGGCCATATTAATGTTTATTGCAATCATATTTGACTCCATAGATGGTTGGGTAGCTCGAAAAACAAATAGAAATGACACATTAGGTTTTGGAAAAAATATTGACTCATTATCTGATGCAATATCCTTTGGTGCGGCTCCCGCAGTATTCATTTACACATCAATTAACACCACATCCCTCCCATTACAGTCACTTGTAATACTTGTCAGCTTATTAATTGTTGTTTGCGGAGTTTTGAGATTAACAAGATATAATGTAATCGCAGATCATGTAAACATAAGCGGATTTATTGGATTTCCGATTCCTGGAATATCCCTAATAATTGCTGCATATTACCTGAGCGGATTATACAACCCCTATATTGCACTATTATTAAGCATAATAGTTTCATTACTTATGATCAGCAATATTAAATATCCTAAATTCTCAAACAAGCCAATAATTGCAGTATCATTCATACTTATCATACTGATAATCCTTCCAATACAAACTGTTTTATTCAATATTAATATCCCAGCATTAATATTATTGCTATTCTGTTTATACTACCTTCTCAGTAATTTAATTAAAAAATGAGATTACATTACTCCTATTAATTAAATTAACCATCTAAATTTATTAAAAAGGAGTAGTTAACATGAATAATAAAAAACCAAGGAATCCTATGTTTCCCCAAGGTTTTGAAGAGATAAACAAACAAAAAGAAACATTACCAAAACCAAAACCAAAAAAAGACGAACTATCATCACTGAAAAAACTGAATCATAAATTGGGCATATACCTGAATCCCAACACAACAGACATAACTGAAAATGAGAAAAGGAGGAAAATTGGAGTGGTCATAACTCTCATAATTCTTACCACATTAATAATTTCCTCTTACTATTTCATAATCTATGAACCTTACCAAAAAGAGTTATCCCTTGAAAAAACAACAAAATTGAACGAACTTCATGAGTTATATTCAGGAGCATTGACAACATCCCCCAATGCAATGGCATTAGAAAATGAAATTGAAAATGGAAAAAGCATAGAAGAAGTCGAAAGGATAAATATAGTGAGTCCCGCGACTAAGGATTGGAAATCATATCATCAAAAGTCCATAAGATCAAGTCTGGACAAATATAACCGGACTATGGCAGTTTATTCAAATGAAAGTAAAAACATCATAATGTCTGAAGAGGACGCCCTCAAAATCGTCAATGGAAATGATGCCAAAATTCTCTCCAAAATCCAATTTCAAAAACCGAATACAGTATCCGTTCCAGTTTTGGTTTCAAGACTGCAGGCAGGTGCCGGACTAATAAGAGTTGGAAGCATAGTGGATGTATACTCCAATCTAAACAATACAAATGAAGATTTTAATTCCAGCAACACAAGCGCAGACATTAGCGGATGTACCGTACTGGCAATAATGAGGTATGAAGAAAACGGAGAGGTTGATTCTGAATATTCAAAATCAAATACGATTGTTAATGGAAATACAACCAACCCCCATGAAAACACTAAAAAATTCTCTTCAAATGTGTTGGAAATGATAAAAGGAAGCATTATGAATGGATATAATGAAGATAAGACATTTAAAATGCTTAGAGATTATGGAGTAAAATTATCGGATTATGAACGGCAAATAAATTTAGGGGATTTGGATGCTGAATACATGCTTTTAATAGAAACTCCACAGGATAAAGTAACATTTATGATAAACAACATGGACAATATCGTATTAACTATTCCAACGGCCAACGCACCAGATTGGATGGTGAATGAAATAAATGCCACATACCAAAACTAATATATTAGATTTGACAAAAGGGATAATTATGAAAAAGCCAAGCATTACAACAATAATAGTTATAATTTGTATTTTAATAATTGGATTGTATGCTATGGGTGAAGTTAATTATTTTTCATCTAAAATAACCGTTGAAAGAAATGTTGATTCACCGGTAATCTACATTCCATCAATAGGCGTTAATGAGAAAATAAACAATGTATCCCTCTCTCAAGGAGTATTGCATGAACTTAACTCATATAAACCTACTCAGGGAGATACATTACTGTTTGGACACAGAACTCTCCAAGGATCGCCGTTTTTAAGGCTTAATGAACTTAAAGTTGGAGATACATTGACATTGGAATGGCCGGGGATTGGAGAATTGAGTTATAAGGTAATAAACTCCAAGATAGTTCCTGCAACATATGAACTTAATGCACAGGAAGGTGGAGATAAATTGTATTTAATAACCTGTGATCCAATAGGGTCTACTGAAAACAGACTGATTGTTGAAGGGGAATTAACTGCTACAAATCCAATAAATAATGAAATTGTCCAAAACAACCCTCAAGAATCAAATGCCATAATAATAACTGCAATATTTTTAGTGGTAGGACTCATATTTTCATTTATCTATCCTAAAGACAATAGAGTTTACATTTTGGCTACTGTTCTGATAGTAACGGCAGTTCTTTTATTCTGTTGTGTGAATCCTATCCCTTCGGAACTGATATATAATAAGATTATATGGTTGAATGGAGGAATATAATGGATGTTGATAAAACATACTTTTCAAACATAACTAAAAGAGAACGGGCAATATTTGAAGGTGCCATAAGTATGGGGGCTTTATTCCATCAATTTGTTGGAACCCCCGTTGATAAAAATTCCAAAAAAATTTTAGAAAAAAGCATGGAAGAATCCCTAAAGTTGCAGCCGGCAATTGAAGATGTTGAAGTTGAAATCAGATTTGACAAATTAGAGGAGTCTATGACCGAGTTTGATTACACTTCACTTACCGGAGATATGCTGGACGTTAGAATCTTTACAAAAGTTGATAATGTCAAAGCAACTATAAGAATTGAGTTTATTGAAGAACTTAATTATCCATTAATGTATGTTGAAAAAATAGAAGAATAATATGTTAGTAGATTTCCTTTAAATCCTCTAACAATTCTTTTATATGTCTTTTTTTAATGTGGTTCATCAGCACCACACGGATAGCTTCAATAGGACACTTTGCTACAGAAACATTCCATCCCAATTTTCCCAATTTTTCAGCAAAATCACGAGGTTTAATATTAGGATGATTGAACGCCAAAAGATTCAATTCAGGCTCGCAAACAATTTCATAACCAATTTCCTGCAAACCATCCTTTAAATAATAAGTATTATCCATTAATTCCTGAGCCAATTGCGAATATCCTTTTTTACCAAAATAATTAATAATTGCATATGTTGCAGCTGAAGCAGCACCAATACGAGTTCCAACAATAGTAGATTGTGTTTTAACTGTTAAATATGGTGAATCAACCGCCATTACCTGCAGATATTCCTTTTTTCTAAAAATTATTCCGCCAGCAGGAATCGGAGCCAGGCCCATTTTATGAGGATCCACCGTAATGGAACAGACCCCCTCAAGTGAAAAATCAAATACCGGCAAATCATATCCTGCATCTCTTAAAAATGGAATTGAAAAACCTCCAAATGCCGCATCGACATGGAAATAAATATTATTTTCATGAGCAATTTTGGAAATCTCTATAGCTACAATAGCGACAGTCTTATCCGAAACTGATTCCTTAACTGATTCAACATCCATTTTATAATTCTCATCCAAATCAACTTCAACTATCTTTAAATTCAGCATGTCGGCTGCTTTTTTGAATGAAAAATGAGCAGAACTCGGAATAATAATTTCCCCATCAACAATGCCCTTGTATTTTCTGGCATGATTCCTGGCGGCACGAACAGCCATTATATTAGCTTCAGTTCCGCCTGTTACAATATTACCATAAGCCTCATCAAGAGACAACAGATTACCAATAGACCTTACAACCTCATCTTCAAGATATTTGGTTCCTTTAAATAAACCAGGATCTCCGAGATTGGTATCCAAAAATTTACAGTAAACCTCTTTTGCGAATGGATGTGCCTGAGTACACATTGAACCTAAAATTCTCCCATCGGCATAATCATAATCCAATTTATGAATTTCGGATAATTTTTTTAAAATATCTTCCTTGTCCATCGGTTCATCTTTCATAAAATAACCTAATTTTTCAAATTATTAATAAAAAAAAGAAAAAAAAGAAAAAATAAAATTATTCTAAACGTTTACGAGCGGCGTCGAGAATAATTTTTTGCTCAGCACGAGCAACAGTTTTTCTAACTTCTTCTACAGCATCAGCATTTGATGATACACTTGTAATTCCAAATCCAACA
>CADAOO010000014.1 GCA_902789505.1 uncultured Methanobrevibacter sp.
CTCTTGGCTGCGTGTATCGCTATGTAAGTCTTCGGATGTTTCGCTATCCTCATCATTTTCTTGATCATCTTCTAAAACCTCTTCATCATCATTCGGAGAATTTTCCTCTTCTAACTGTTCTCTTTTTAATTGTTCAAATATGTTTTCACTAGAATCATCTTCAACAGGAGTTTCATCTACAACTTCCTCATTCTCATTCAGCATGTCTTCGAGTGACTGGGTTGAATTACTATCAAAATTTTCATTATAAATCTTTGGAATTAATGAATCTAATCCTTTACCAAGGCCTTTTCTTGACATTTAATCCTCTCCATCTCTTTTAAGAATCTCCTTAGCCAATTTTAAATAAGCTTTAGTACCTGTACTTTCAGGGTCATAAATCAAACAGGGTTTACCAAAACTCGGTGCCTCGGCCAATCTGATGTTTCTAGGAATGATAGTTTTAAAGAGCAAATCAGTTCCACCAAAATAATTCTTAAGTTCTTTATGTACATCTTTACTAAGTCTGGTTCTCTTATCAAATAAAGTTAGGAGAATTCCTTTAATAGGTGTAGGACTTCTTAGTCTCTTTTCAACTAATTTTATTGTATTAATTAAATCAGCCACTCCTTCAAGAGCATAATACTCAGCTTGGATAGGTATCAAAACACTATCGGAAGCTACTAATGCATTGACAGTAATTACACCTAATGAAGGAGGCAAATCGATAAAGATATAGTCAAATAACGGGATAACATCTTTTAAGGTGTCTTTCAATACAATATGGTAATTTTCACGTTTAGAAAGTTCCATTCCTGCACCACTAAGGGATATATTACTTGGGATAATAAACAAATTTTTTATAAACGTAGGAATTGTTGCTTTTTTAATATTGATATCCCCCATGATAGCATCATAAATTGTATTTTCTATCTTGGTCTTATCAATCCCAAAGCTAGTTGTGGCATTAGCCTGAGGATCCATATCTACAACCAAAACAGATTTTCCCAAAACAGCCAGAGATGTTGCAGTATTAACAACAGTAGTTGTCTTTCCACAACCCCCTTTTTGATTCATCACCGCAATTACTTCACTCATTAAAGAATTCTCCTTTATCTGATAAATTTTAAGTTATCAGTTATGAATTTATAACTTAAAAATTTAAAGTTAAAAAGAATAATTCATAAATTATTCCATATAAGTTAAAAGGATTAAGTTATTCCTTATAATTTAAAACTTAAAGGAAATAATTTATCAGTTCTAACTTCTAAGGGATAGGAATTAAGTTTTAAGTTAAAACTTTTAAATTATAAAAAATAAGTTTTAAGAAATAACTTATCATAACTAACTTTTAACAAATAAGTTATATTTTATAACTTCTCTCTTATAAAGTATTTGTTTTCACATATAAGTTTGCAGTTATTACTTAACACTTGCAACTTATCTCTAATAAGTTATAAGTTATAAGTTATAACAAAAAAATGTAAAAAAAAATAAAGAAGGATTATTTAGCATTTTGCATTGATCCTTCAAAATAGCTAGCATATCCTTTCAAGTCCAACATTCCGTGACCTGAGAAATTCATTACGATAGTTTTCTCCTCACCGGTTTGTTTGCATTTAAGGGCTTCATCAATTGCAACTTTAATTGCATGAGTGGTTTCAGGAGCAGGAAGAACACCTTCATTACGGGCAAATGTAATTCCAGCTTCGAATACATCTCTTTGGTGAGCTGATCTAGGTTCAATATAACCGTCCTTGGTTAAAAGGGAAACAAGTGGGGACATTCCGTGATATCTTAATCCACCGGCATGAACGGAAGGTGCAACAAAGTCATGACCTAAGGTGAACATTTTAAGCATTGGTGTAAATCCGCTAACGTCACCAAAGTCATATTCATAACTCCCTTCTGTTAATGTTGGGCATGCACTAGGCTCAACAGCAATGAATTGGGTATCTGAATTTCCATCGATTTTGTCCTTGATGAACGGGAATAAAGATCCGGCCAGGTTACTGCCTCCTCCGGCACAGGCAATCATTACGTCAGGTTCCTCTTCGGCAATTTCAAGTTGGGTTTTAATTTCCTGACCTATGACTGTCTGGTGAAGCATTACATGATTCAATACACTTCCAAGTGAGTATTTGACTTCATCGTTGGCCAAAGCCTCTTCCATAGCTTCGGAAATAGCTACACCCAATGAACCAGGATGGTCCGGATTATCGGCTAAAATCTGACGGCCGATTTCAGTGTTTTCACTTGGTGAAGCATAAATATTACCGTTGTAGATGTTGATTATATTTTTCCTGTCAGGCTTTTGCTGGAAGGATACTTTTACCATATAAACGGTACATTCAAGGTCTAGTAAATTACAAGCAAGTGATAATGCGGTACCCCATTGACCTGCACCGGTTTCTGTAGTTAATCTTTCAACGCCTTCTTTTTTGGCAAAATAAGCCTGAGGAATAGCAGAATTCAACTTGTGTGAACCGGTTGGGGAAGTGTCTTCACGCTTGTAATAAATTTTAGCGGGAGTGTTTAAATATTCTTCAAGTCTTTTAGCTCTAAACAATGGGGAAGGTCTGCCCATTTGCATATACAATTCTCTGACTTCATTTGGAATTTTTATATAACGGTCAGTAGCAAATTCCTGTTCCAATCCAGCTTTGGTAAAAGCTTTCTGTAAGGAAGCAATCTGATCTTTACCTTCACTATTTTTAGGCATAGGAAGTTCTGAAGGCAAATCAGCAATAACATTGTACCATTGCTTAGGCACATCATCAGATGATAAAGTAATTTTATAATTCATAATAATAATTATTAAAATGTACTATTTAAATCTTTGTTGTACAAATATGTACACTCTAATTATTAATAATATAAGAAACAATTTAAAATCATGAGAATTTTAGCTATTGATGTTGGAACAGGAACACAGGACATTATGATTTATGATAGTGAAAAGGAACTGGAAAACTCCATAAAACTTGTCTTGCCTTCTCCACACCTTTATATTTCCCAGCAGATTAGAGAAATCGAAAACGACATTTACTTTAAGGGAGAGATAATGGGAGGAGGAAAAATAAAAAAAAGTATTCTGGAACATATGGAAAAGGGATATAAAGTGGTCATGGATCCTCTGTGTGCCAGAACAATACGTGACGATTTAAATCAGGTAAAAGCAATCGGAATTGAAATTGCAGATGAATCAAAAGAATATAAAGATTACACAAGAATCACACTGGGAGATATAAACATTACAAAATTGTCCGAATTTTTATTGGGCTATGATTTGGAATTTGATTTTGATAAAATAGCTATAGCCGTTCAAGACCACGGATACAATGAAAACATGGGAGACAGGGATTTCAGATTTGAAAAAATAAGAGAAAAGGTATGCGAACCCATTTCACCACTGGAATTCGGATTCAAAGAGGATATTCCTGAATACTTTACAAGGATGCAGGCTGTAAGAAGACAAATCAGAGCAGAGGGAATAGAGGATATCCCGTTAGTGATGGACACCAAATTCGCATCAATAGCAGGAATGTGTTATGACGAAGTAGCTAAAAAGTTAAACAGTTTCATAGTAATCGATATCGGCAACGGCCATACCACAGCAGCATCAATAGAAAATGGAAAAATACAGGGAGTGTTTGAACATCACACATCTAGTTTAACCGGTGAATCACTTGAAAGATACATCAGACGTCTGGCGTCAGGTGAAATAACACACGAAGAAGTTCATGAGGATTACGGGCACGGCGCTCACGTGTTGAATCCCATATCAAAAATAGAAAAAGTGATAGTGAGCGGACCGAAAAGAGAATTGATAGAAAAAACAGATCTGGACTGGCATCATGCGGCTCCTGGGGGAGATGTTATGATGACAGGTACTGTTGGATTAATAAAAACCGCAATGGGAAGATAATATGCTAAAGATGGATTCTCATATACACAGCGAATATTCACCAGATTCATCATCCAGAATTGATGACATTCTAGAAGTAGCCAATAAAAGAAACATTGATATAATTGCCATTAGTGACCACAACACCGTTGATGGAACAAGTGAAGTTATGGCAAAAACAAGAAACACAGATATACTTGCAATTCCATCTATAGAAGTTTCATCAACACTAGGCCATATCCTTGGTTTTGGGTGTGAGGAAAATATACCTCGTGACCTATCACCTCAAGAAACAATAGACAGAATTCATGATTTGGGTGGTCTTGCAATAATACCCCATCCATACTGTTTTTACAGGCACGGACTCCTATGTAAAATTGACTATAAAGAGCTGAAAATAGATGCGATAGAAACAAAAAATGCAAGATTCATAGTCGGGTACTGCAATGGAAAAGCCAAAAACTTATCCAAAAAAGAGGATATTCCCGAACTGGGAGCAAGCGATGCTCACTACTGGAAATTTGTAGGAGACTGCTATAGTTTAATAGATGCAGAAAAAGATATTGACAGTGTGTTAAAATCAATAAAAAAAGGAAAAACAAAAGCATGTGGAAAAGGAACATCAAATGTTCTTCTGTCAAAATATCTTTTTGAAAGAAGAATTTTAAAGAAATTTGATTAAAAAGGATAATTATTCATCCTTTTCAATTAAAATTTCTATTATAGAAACATTTGTTTTTTCGTTATTGTAGTTTTCAATTTCTTCAGTAGAAATTCGAATGTCTGTAACATCCGCTTCGGGAACGAAACGGTTTCTTACTATTTCAGCAGCATCAACAGCTCTACTGATGGCTTTGCCTCTTGCCCTTAGAAGAACACTGTTAGAACCTTCATTGAATTGTGTAACGACTGCTAAAACATAATTCATTACAGGTTTACTACCAACGAAAATAGTATTATTCTCCATTTAAGTCACCATATAAATTTTAGATTTTTGATGTATATAAAATTTTACATAGAACTTAAAAAACACGAATAAATAGTATTTATTAAAAAGAATAATTTATATTAATTATTCTTAAAAAAAGATAAATAATTAAAATTAAAAAAGGAAAATAAGAAAAAAATAAAAATCGTATATTATTTGGCTCTTTGTATCAATAATAATTTATTCATAGAATCAAGAACCGCAAGGATACTTGCCATGACAATGTCCTGACTGGTTGATCTGCCTGTGGAAGTGTTGCCATGTGAATCTGAACTGATAACAAAAACTTCTGCAAGAGCATCCGTACCGCCTGTAATAGCTTCCAGGTTATACTCTTCAAGCTCTATATCCATTGTGCCTTGAACCAATTGGCGAATAGCATTTAATGCGGCATCAATAGGTCCTACACCAGTACTTGCAGTTTCCTTTTCTTCTCCGTCAATTTCGAGTTTAACAGTTGCAGTCGGAGAAACGTTAGCTCCCATGGAAATGCTTAAACCCTTAATAACAATCGGAGTTTCACGGGCGGAAGAAAGTTCAGTAATGGCAATAGCTATCAAATCATCATCAGTAACACATTTTCCGCTGTCTCCCAATGATTTAATTTCATCAAAAACCTTTTGAAACTGGTCATCATTTAAGTCAATGTGATTTTCCTTCAATTTGGATTTGACTGCATTGGCTCCTGTATGCTTTCCTAAGACTATACGTCTTGAATGGCCAACCATTTCAGGTGATATCGGCTCATATGTAGAGGAATTATTTAAAATTCCATGAACATGAATTCCAGATTCATGGGCAAAGGCATTGTCCCCAACGATAGGCTTGTTAACAGGCATTTTAATCCCCGTTAAACGGCCTACAAGATTGGATAAACTGTATAATCTAGTTGTATCCAAACCCAAATCAATACCATAGGCGGATTTAAGAGTCATTACCAGTTCCTCCAAAGAACAATTTCCTGTTCTCTCACCTAATCCGTTGATAGTAACATGGGCCTGATTGGCACCGCATTCAATGGCTGTTAAAGTATTGGCGGTAGCCAGTCCAAAATCATTGTGGAAATGAACGCTTATCGGAGCAGTGAAATTATTTTTAATATCAGTTATGAGTTCACGAGTCAGGACAGGTGTTAAAATGCCGACAGTATCCGGAACATCAATAAAATCAGCACCGGCTGAAACTACTTCCGTGAAAACCTCAAATAAGAAATCCCTTTCAGTTCTTGTAGCATCCTCTGCGGAAAACTCGACAGTAAGACCATGGTCTTTTGCATATTCAACTGCTGAAACCGAAGTTTCAATAATTTTTTCCTTGTCCATTCTGAGTTTGTAATCACGATGAAGCGGGGAAGTTCCGATAAAAGTGTGGACATATTCTAAATCAGCATCCAAAACAGCGTCAAAATCCTTTTCAAGGGAACGTGCCAAACCAACAAGAGTGGAATCCAAATCCATTTCACTGATTCTTTTGGCGGATTCGATTTCACCATGGGATGAAGCGGGAAATCCAACCTCGATTTTATCCACACCCAAATTATTGAGCTTTTGTGCTATCTGAATCTTTTCATCGGTTGTCAGTGCAACACCCGGTGTTTGCTCACCGTCCCTTAATGTTGTATCAAAAATATAAATCTTGTCCGGAAGATTCATATCTACATTTTTTAGAATTTCAATATCATTTGTAAACATCACATTACTTCCCTTAAATATAATATGGTTTGAAGATAATAAATTTTTTTAGAATTAAAAAGGTAAAAATTATTTTTTACCTTTTATTTTTCTAACTACAACAATGGCTAAAACAATGACAATTATTAAAACAGCTATTGAATAGTACATTTGAGTTGAACCTGGAACCTCATGCTTATCTATATTTAATGAATATAGATATCCGGCATCATCACCGAAAAACAGACTGTTTCCATTAATGACCGGTGAGGAAGTAATAGCTGAGTTAAATAAAATGGTGCCCGGATTATAATTGAATACCTCCTGGCCTGTGTATTTATTTAAGACATATAAATATCCATTGTTACAGCCGAATACGAGTAAATTATCTTTCAATGCTGGAGTTGAGCGAATCTTATCCCCAGCATAATGGCTCCACTTTACAGTTCCGTCCCTATTGTCAATGCAAGTCAAATTCCCTTCATCTGATCCTATATAAATACTGTTGTCATGTTCATCAGCAGTCGGAGAAGCTATAATCTTATTGTTTAAATCGACTTTCCAGTTTAACGCTCCATCGGATACATTCAAACAATAAAGATTTCCATCGCTTGAACCGAAAATAACTGTATCATTTACATAACATGGAGAAGATAAAATTTCATCACCTGATGTAAAATTCCAATTATTTTCTTCATCGGTGCCTACACTGAAAAACTTGGAATCTGTTGAACCGATGTAGACGGAATCATTTACAACTATAGGAGAGGATTTGAGTTGACCGTCCAATTTTTTATTTAAAACCTCTTTGCCGTTCTCCTTGTCAAGACCGTAGAGGTGGCCGTCATCACTTCCAAAGTAAACCACATCATCATAGAAAAATGGAGTGGATTCAACATTACCGCAGTCGTATTTCCAGATAACCTTATGATTATCAATATTGACCGCTTTTAAACCATCCTCACATCCAATGAAAAGCTTATTAGAATTGACTATAGGTGAAGAATTGGTTTTAGAATCCAAATCCAAATCCCATTCTTCCTTTCCAGTTTCCATATCTATAGCCTTTAAAATTCCATCAGCAGAAACTATATAAATATAATTTTCATAAATTGCCGGAGATGAATGAATAGAAGATTCAAAATTAAAAACCCAAAGATTTGTTACAAAATCTGAGCTGTCATCCCTAAAAGCTGTATGATCTATTCCGCCTGCAAACGAATCCCAATTTTCAGCTGCAATTGGAGATAAACATAAGATACAAATTATAAAACATATCAACAATTTTTTATACATTAATAAACCTCCTATACATCCCTGTTAAATCTTTTTACTCCTATTATGAAGAACAGTAGAGTAAAACCTAATAAAACTACTAAATCAAACCACACATCGCCTAAAGTTTGTCCTTTAAGCATTATTCCCCTCATTGCATCATTCAAATATGTCAATGGGAAAATGTAAGCCAGCTTTTGTAAAATCCAAGGCATTGTTTCAATCGGATAGAATACTCCTGAAACAAACATCATAGGCATTGAAAACGGAAGGGAAATCTGAGCATAATCCTCCTGTGTGGAAGTTCTGGCCGAAAGCATGATACCAAAACCGACAAAGCACAATGCCCCTATGACAAGAACAATAAACGTCTGTAAAAAGCCTCCCTTGATACTGACATTGAACAACAATACTGCCATGAATATTAATATCAGCGCCCTTAGCAATTCTATCAGAAGTTTTGCCGCAATCTTACCGCCGATGACTGTGGAAACAGAAGTTGGAGTCATGAACAATCTTGCAAGCTCACCTGTTTCACGTTCTCCAGCTATTGTTGCACCCATTCCCATCATACAACTCATCATAATGGTCATTCCCAAAATCGCAGGAACCAAGAAGTCGATATATTTAATGTTTCCATAAATTCTATTGATATGAAGGGAAATGTCATCTTTAAAGTTATTCATTGAATGGGACAAAGACGGAGTGATATTTGCATCCTGAGTTGAAACACTGGTTTGAGAAGCCACCATATTGGACAGCCTGTAAAATATTCCCTGGGTTGATGATTCAATAATCTGGGAAGCCATCTGGTCTGACGAATCCAAATAAAGCGTTACTCCCTTCTGCTGAGACGAATTGTCATCATAATCCGCCGGCAGAATAATGGCCGCCTTGACTTCGCCCGAATCTACCCTCTTCTTACCGTCATTCAGATTATCTATTACCTCAACAACATGATAAGTTTCTGTTGATTTGATAGTGTTCAAGGTCAAATCGGTTAAATCACCATGACTCTGGGAAACGACAACAATCGGCAGGTCTGTCATTTCCCCACCCATTCCATAACCGAAAAGTAAAATCATGATAATCGGAAATGCAATGATTGATACAAGTCTTGCAGGGTGCCTTTTAAGAGATATCAATTCTTTTTTAATCATCCACCAAAACTTATTAGGCTCTATCATCTTCATTCACCTCTGCTGTTGATTTAATAAAAACATCTTCAAGTGAAGGTTCTTCTGTATAGATAGATTTTATAATACCTCCCGAAGATATTATCTGATTCAGTACATTATGAACAGCCATATCATCAAAACCATCAATCCTTAAATTTATACGGCCGTTTCGAGCTATTTCAATGCTTTCCACATTATCAAAGTTATCAATAGCTTCAATGATATTGTCATCCTGATTTTTCAAAAGAATTGACATCTTTTTCAATGCCAAATTATGAAAATCTTGCTTGGTTGATGCATCTGCATCGCTTTCCTGTGAAATTTTATTTAATGCATGGGTCATTTCCTGCTTATTGCTTTCCAGAAGGGAATCCTTGAGGCCCTGCGGAGTGTCATATGCAACCAGATTTCCTGTATTAATAATCCCAACATAATCACAAAGCATATCTACTTCATGCATATCATGGGAACACAGTATTATGGTATGGCCGTTATCATTAAGTTCCCGGATAAGGTCCCATAGCGTACGTTTTGTAGTAGGATCAAGACCGATTGTAGGCTCATCCAAAAATAAAATATCCGGCCTGTGAACCAAACTTGCCACAAGAGAAGCTTTCTGTTTCTGGCCTCCTGAAAGCTGGCCAACACGTTTATCCTTTGCATATTTAATATCTACCAGTTCCATTAAATCCTCAATACGTGCATCTCTTTCATCCTTTGAAACTCCATAATAATCCGCACACAGTTGAGAATTTTCCATGACGGTTAAATCCTTATACAAACTGACCTGCTGAGGGACCATACCTAAAAGGTTTCTTACTTCATCCGGATTTTTCTGAACATCATATCCGCCGACAATAGCTTTTCCGGAAGTGGGCTGTATCAGACAAGTAAGCATCTTAATTGTAGTGGTTTTTCCTGCCCCGTTAGGACCCAGCATTCCAAATATGCTTTTATCTGGAATTTCCAAATTAAGAGAATTAACAGCCCTGAAGTTATTATTATAAACCTTAGTCAGGTTTACGGTTTCAATTGCGTTTTTCATTGTTAATCTCCATTCCTGTCATTTCTTTAAAAAAGGCTAACCATGAGGAATTGTTTAAAACCTCATTCATGTGAATCTGAATATGATTTAAAAATTCCTCCCCATCACGAGTGATTGAATAATATTTAACCCTTTTATTGTTTTCGTTAACTTTCCACTCTCCAACAATGAATCCTCTTTCCTCCATTTTAGACAAAATCGGATATACTTTACTGGAATTAATATTGATTTCACATTTGGAATTTTCAAAGCTGAAGAAATCCTCCAGCCTTTTCATGATTCCATAACCATGGATACTCTTTTTGGAAATAATCCATAGAATCAGATTGTGAATAATACCGTTTGAAAAGTTTTTAAAAACTTTCTTATATGATTCATCAAAATTATTGTCTGTCATAATTCACCATATGTCAAAATTTGATATATGTAAACATTTAATATATTATCATCTCATAATATATAAACATGAAACTAGGTTTTACAACTCTTGCATTATTTATGGAAGACAACAGCAAAATAATAAATTTGGCAAAACAGCACGGATTTGAAATAATTGAAATCCTTGGAGAAGGTCCGTTCTTTGAAAAGGATAACCTTGAATTTAAGGACTGCGGTCTTGATATGAGAATACATGCCGCAACGGTGGACATCAATATAGCAAGCTTAAACAAGGGAATAAGAGCTGAAAGTGTAAAACAAATGATTCACTGCGGACAATATGCAGAAAGCATAAATGCAAATACTATTACTGTTCATCCAGGAATTATAGGTCGTAACGAACCGCATTTAAGAAAATGGGCATTGGAAATTGCAATTGAAAGTGTCGGGGAGATAATTGACAATACAAATGTTGAAATATCCGTTGAAAATATGCCTGTCAGAGGCAAATTCCTTGGAAACACAGTCGAGGAAATAGAAATGATTCAGGAAGCTACAGGCTGCAGTCTGACAATAGATACAGGCCATGGAAACACCTGCGGCAACCTGGAAGAAATGCTTTCACTGAAAAACATCAGCTATTGTCACCTGAATGACAACGACGGCGTCAAGGACCAGCACATTACCTTAGGTGAAGGTACGCTGGATTTGAACTTATTGAAAAAAATTGATACCGCCATTATCGAGCTGAACAATTTCGACAATATCTTAAAAAGCAAGGAGGTTATTGATAATTTATAACTTATTATTTTTTTTGTATAAGTTATTTGTTATAAGTTATAAGTTATAACTTATGGGAATTGAAAAAAAATAAATTCAGAAGTCTATCATAGTAACCTCAAAAATGTCTTCAATAACATAATCTGTCTTATCCATCATTTTAGGAGAAACTTCTTCCTGCTGTTCGATAGTTAAAACACTTACATCCGCCTTATTAAAAGCAAGTAAATCATTAAGGCCATCTCCAACCATCATTACCTTATAGCCACTATCCTGAAGAATTGATACGACCTTGCATTTGCCGCGGGTGGAAACAGTCCCATAAGCATTGTCCTGCGGAACATCCAGCATGTCGGCCAGTCTGTTGATGGCTCCTTTTCTGTCTCCAGAGGCGATGAATATTTCAATTCCCCTGGATTTTAGTGTTTCAACGGTTTCGAAAACTTTCGGGAAAAACCTGCCAGCAGATGTTATTGTATATGCAACAGTGCCCAGGTCCATATCAACTATTAAAGCAGAACCGTTGCACAGCTCCATTTGGGATATCTTTTCACGCAAAATGTCGAATCCGTCGGTAATGTCTGAAATGGTGGTTGACTTTTCTGTATCCAGAATCTCTTTCACTTCAGCTTTGGAAACCTGCTTTGTGGAAAAACTGATGTCAAAGTCAATTCCATATTCCATAATGACATCCGAAATTAAAGTGTCGGGATCTAACATCAAAAGCTTATTGGTGTTGAACTGTAGAACGACCAAGGCCAGGGCATCAGCCTGCTCAATTAAATCCAGTGAGTTGATGTCAGTGAATATTTTACCGTTAATAACGTCCTTAATAACCCTATACCTTTTTATTAATGTTCCCGAGTTATCAAATACAACAGCCTTTTTCATGATTAATAATAGTTATAAAAAATATTTAAAAGTATTTAAAAAAACAACCTATATAAATATTGAGAAATAAACTATTAATATTATAATTTATGATTATTAGGTGTTTTAATGAACGTTATTGAAAAGTTAAACTCCATTAAAAATGGAGAAATGACAGCTAAAGAAAACGTTGAAAGCTTCATTAAAGTTATAGATGAAAATAACGAAGAAATTAATGCATTCATTGAATTAAACTATGAAAATGCATTATCAGAAGCTGAAGCTATTGATAAAAAAATTGCTAATGGCGAAGATGTGGGTGCTTTAGCTGGTTTGGTATTCGGTATAAAAGCAAACATTAATGTTGAAGACATGATCATTTCAGCAGCTTCCAAAACCCTAGAAGACTATATTGGAAGTTACAATGCAACAGTCGTCAATGAAATAAAATCAGAAGACGGAATAATCATCGGTATTTTAAACATGGATGAATTTGCAGCAGGCAGTTCAACCGAAACTTCCTACTACGGACCTACTCAAAACCCTGCCGCAATGGGCAGAATTCCTGGAGGTTCATCCGGAGGTTGTGCAGCGGCCATTGCAGCAAAGATGTGTGATATCTCAATCGGGTCAGACACCGGTGGTTCCATCAGAAACCCGGCTTCACACTGTGGCGTTTTAGGATTCAAGCCAACTTACGGTGCTGTCTCAAGACAGGGTCTTTTGGACTTGTCAATGAGTCTTGACCAAATCGGACCGTTAGCAGATGATGTGAGCGGAATAGCTTTAGCATTGAATACAATTGCAAAATATGATGAAACCGAATGTACTACCCTTGACTGGGAAAAACCGGATTTCACTGAAGTATTGGCCGATACATCCCTAGAAGGAATGAAAATAGCTGTATGTAAGGAATTCATTGATGTTACAGATGAAGAAATCAACAAAACAGTGAATAAGGCCATCAAAAAATTGGTTGACGCTGGTGCCGAACTTGTTGAAGTGAGTTTCGACTACATCGATTTGTGCTTGCCGACATACTACCTGATTAACTATGTGGAATTCTTCTCAGCAACCAGAAAATATGACGGAAGGGAATACGGTTCCAGAATTGAAGAAGTCTGCGGAGATGAAGTTTTAAGAAGAATTAAAATAGGTTCACATATTGCAGAAGCTGAATTCAGCGGTAAATACTACAAACAGGCATTAAAAGCAAGATCCGTAATCAGAGGAGAAATCACTGCAATGCTTGAAAACGTTGATTTAATTGTTGGCCCAACCGTTCCAAAACTTCCTCACGAAATTGGAACTGAATTAGAACCTATGGAAATGTATGCCTACGACATATTAACAGTTATTGCTAACCTGGCCGGAATTCCAGCAGCAAGCATACCTGCCGGTGAAGTGGATGGCATTCCTGTAGGATTACAAATCCAGGCCAAACCTCTGGACGATTTAAAAATTATTAAAGCTATGAGTGTATTTGAAAACACTCAATAGTTTTTCTCTCTTTTTTTATTAATAATACTAAAAATATATTTTTTACATTTGAAACCCACCTTTAATTTTTTAATCAATAAAATACAATTAATATTTAGAGGTTATTTTTATGACAAGAATTGGACTTGCTTATGTTAGTGGAGCTGTTCCGGGTTTTGAAGACTTTGGAAATCTGCCGACAGATATTGTAAAAGAAAATGGGCTTGTTGATGGTAACAAAGCTTCAAAAGAGTTAGATGCTTTAATTATCCCTGGCGGTACCTTAATTGAATCCAATGATATTAACATGCCATTAAACAGTGAAATCAAAAAAATGGCAAGAGACGGAAAGCCAATTATAGGAATCTGCGCCGGTTTTCAACTGCTTTCAAATCAGATAGACATCGGCAGAAAATCTCCAGTGCCTATCATAAAAGAGGGTCTTGGAATAATAGATGTGAACTTTTCACCATTAATTACAAGCGACAGAGTCAAGGCAAAAGTATTTGACAACTCCTTTTTAGTGAAAAATCAGATCGAAGACGTTGACGGTTTTCATACCCATACCTACGGCAAGGTTGAAGGGGATGCGAAGCCTCTGTTCTATTCTAAAGTTCAAAGAATGAATTATGGAGATACAAATGAAAAGGGTGATTACAACATCTTCTCAGGAGCATGCAACGATGACGGCAATGTAATCGGTACAATGATTCACGGCATATTAGATGAAAATCCAGTCCTTGTAGAAAACTTAAAAAATCAAATAGACATAGAAAATCTCGATGAAATTTACGATAGAAATAAAGATGTAAAAAAATTCCTGCAGTCTGAAGTGGGAATAAACAGCGGAATAAAAATACCTCAGATAACTCCAAATAAAAAACCGAAATATCTAATGATTGGAAGCAACGGATCCGATTCCGGTAAAACATTTATCCTGACAGGACTGGCTGGTGCAATCAGAAAAAGAGGTTATAAAGTAGCTCTTCTTAAAGTTGGCCCTGATGTCAGAGACATTATACCCGGATTGTATCTGACAAAGGGAAAAATGGAAGAATTCGCATCTGTCAAAATCGGACATCTGGGTTGGAAGGATATTGAATCTACAATAAATCAGCTGAACGCTTCCGACTATGATATTGTATTGATTGAAGGAGTTATGAGTGTATTGACTGGACTTTTAAATGAAAAAGTACCATTTTCTGCTGCGGAAATTGCAATGTCATCTAAAATACCGATGATACTTGCAACCGGCGTCAACAAAGGAGGAATTGAATCAGCGGCAGTCGATATTGCGGCTCATGCCAACATGCTTGATAATCTCGGAGTTGACGTTGAGGCCATACTATTGAACAAGGTCTACAATGAAAATATATTCGATACTGTAGTGCCCTACATTAGGGAAAATACCAAAGTTGAAAATATATTAAAACTCCCTAAACTCAAATCCGCCGATATGAGAGGATTCATTCCTGAAGTTGAAATAAGATATGAATTATTCACAAGCCATGCCATGAACCTGATTGAGGAAAACCTGAATATAGAAGAAATAATCAGTATGGCCCGTGAAGTGGAATTTGAAAAGATCTATTCCTTTGATGAAATAAAAAGTAAAGTGATATAATGGCTCTTAATTTAAGTCCCGAACCAGGCGTTAAACTCACAAAAAAAGATAAAGCACATGTTTTAAAGAAAATGAAGCAGGGCTGGAAAGCTACATGTTTAGTTCCGGATTATAAATTCGATGAAAACGGCAATATTCAAATCGGACTGGACAAAAATCGCCGAATAGTAAAAATCGTTAAAATCCTGGATGATGGAATCCACATCGAAAAAGCACTTAAAACCAAAACTTTAAGGGTTAAATGGGAAAAGATAGCTTCAATAAGCATGTCAAAAGAAGTAAAAGATGGTCTGGAAATAAAGATGCATGACGGTAAATATATAACCTTCAGCATATACAACTCTTATAAAATAAAGCAGAATACAGAATTCATTGCAAATTACATAGCCAAAAAGGCTAATGAGAGGAATTAAATTATTCCTCCAAATATTTATTAATGATGTCTTCGCCTCTAAGCAAGACCAAACCATTTTCTTGTGCATATTTGCGTGCGTCTGCAACGGATGTAGCCTGTCCGGTTTCACCATCCATCATTTCACAAACAACACATACCGGAGTAACTCCAGCCATTTCACACAATGCAAGACCTATTTCTGTGTGTCCCTGTCTGTTTTTGACAAGACCGTCTGCCCCTCTTAAAAGGCATACGTGACCAGGTGATCTGAATGTTGCTCCAAACTCATCAAATCTTTCATCTTTCATCATCAATGCCATTTCACTGATGGTCATTGCTCTGTCATGGTCAGTTACACCGGTGAAAGATTTTCTATGGTTTGTCCATACGGAAAATGAAGATCTTTCATCATATGGAATATCATTTGGTGCCAATTCAGCGAGTTCAGGATATTTTTCGCTGGCCGCTTTCATGATATCCACCATGAACGGCAAGTGAATGGCATCACAAAAATCAGCATGTAAACAATTGCAGATTAATCCACCTGCATCATTTCTCATGGTTGCGATTGATTTAGGGGTTACAAATTCAGAAGCGATAATCATGTCCACTTCTCCTTCCCTATCATCATCATCAAAAACAAGAACGAATTCACCGTTTCTAATAGCTTCCAAAGCTTCATCTAAGTTTGTTTCTTGATTCATAGTAACACTCCTTATTGTACTAGAACCAGGGCTAAAAATAACTACAATTTATTACTTCTCTTCCATCCGGACTGTCACCGTCGGTTTTGGAATTTCACCAAATCAACACGTTTTATGTGCTCGTGGACTTATTTTTTTAAAATCACCACCGGTGGAGAATTTCACTCCGCCCTGAGAACGTATTATCAAATATATTTATCATCTATAAAATACTTTGTGGTAAAAATCAAAATTCAAGGGATACAATATCTCCATCATTGAGGTTTAATTCATCCCTCAATTTGTTCTGGGATATAAATTCCAGATAATTTTCTTCATGGGTTGTCTTGGCCGGGAAAACAATTGCTCCTTTAATTTTATCATTTAAAATAGCTTCGATATACTTTACAGCACCGAAACCCTCGTCAGGCTTGATTAAATTTTTGCAATTGACTTTAATTTCATTGATTACATCCAGATATTCTTCATTTACGATAACGTTTAATGTTCCGGGGAAGGGAACAAAACCCAAATTCTTTTTAAACTCCCGGCTATAAAACTCCTGTGATAAAAAGTATGCCGCTTTTCCCAAACCTGTTGTAACTTCACCAGTAATTTTCATAGATTAACCTCTCATTAAAATAGATAAGATAATGTTATTTTCAATTATTTTAATCAAAAATTAATTTTACAGTACATATCATTTATACTGCGTATTTTTGACTAACATGATCCCCATCTGTTCTATACTATATTTAATTTATTTTCATTATTAATAATATTAAAGTTAAAAATTAAAAAATTTTTTAAGTATCATGAACATAGATAGTATTACAAATTGTTTTACAGGGTAATGGAAATGGAAATAAAAACTATCACATCGGATGTATTGATAATTGGATCTGGAGGTGCCGGTTCAAGAGCTGCTATTGAAGTGGATGAAGCCGGTTTAAAACCCCTCATAGTTTCAAAAGGTCTTTCATTTAGATCCGGTTGTACCGGAATGGCTGAAGGCGGATATAATGCTGTTTTTAAAACAGTGGACAAAGACGATTCAATAGAAGCTCACAAGAAAGACACTCTTAAAGGTGGAAGTTATCTCAATGATGAAAAGCTTGTTGATATATTGGTAAACGAATCACCTAAAAGACTGATAGATTTGGAAAGATTCGGAGCTCTATTTGACCGCCAGGAATCAGGTGAAATAGACCAGAGACCATTTGGTGGACAATCTTTTAGAAGAACATGTTATCAGGGGGATAGAACAGGTGCAGAACTATTGAATGCGCTTAAGGAAGAAATCATCAGACGAGACATAGAATGTGTTGAAGAAGTAATGATAACATCCCTTGTATGTGATGGCACACAGGTTGTTGGAGCAACAGGATTGAATCTGAAAGATTCCAGTTTAATATATTTCCAGGCAAAATCAACAATATTGGCCAGCGGAGGAGCTGGCCAATTATACCCTGTAACCTCAAACACTTTCCAAAAAAACGGAGACGGCTTTGCAATAGCATATAGGGCCGGAGCCAATTTGGTCGATATGGAACAGATACAATTCCACCCAACAGGAATGGTTAAACCCGATTCCAAAAAAGGAGTTTTAGTAACAGAAGCCGTAAGGGCTGAAGGAGGAATACTTCTCAATAAGGACGGGGAAAGGTTCATGTCAAAATATGCGCCAGAAAAGATGGAATTGGCTACCCGTGATGTTGTTGCCCGTTCAATCTATAAGGAAATTATTGAAGGCAGAGGAACAGAATCCGGTGGAGTCTATCTGGACATTTCACACTTACCTGACGATTTACTCGATGAAAAACTTGAAACAATGGTTTTGCAATTTGAAAATGTAGGAGTGGACATCAAAAATGAACCTATTGAAGTAGCTCCAACTGCACACCACTTCATGGGAGGCATAAAAATAAACACCGATGCATCAACTTCCCTTGAAAACCTCTTTGCAGCAGGAGAAGTGTGCGGAGGAGTTCATGGAGCAAACCGTTTGGGAGGTAATGCACTGGCAGATACCCAGGTATTCGGTAAGATTGCAGGTGAAAGTGCATCTAAAGCGGCTAAAGAAAGCGAACTGAAAACAAACGATGAAATGGTTGAAACCGAAGCCTCAAGAATTGAAGGGTTAATTAAAGAAGGTTCAATCAAACCGATGGAATTTAAAAACAGAATCAAAAAACTGATGTGGGAAAAAGTATCCATCGTAAGAGATGAAAAAACCTTAAATGAAGCTTTAAAAGAACTTCAAGACATGCAAAAAGAATTGAGTGACTTGGATGTCAGCAGCAAAAAACAGTATAACACCGACTTGCAAACCGCTCTTGAAGTTATAAACATGGTTGAAATTTGTATATTAACCGTGAAATCAGCGATATTGCGTAGGGAAAGTAGAGGAGCTCACTTCAGATCTGATTTCCCTGAAAGCATAGACGACTGGAAAAGAAGCATTATAATAAATAAAAATAAAATAGAATTTGAAGCTAGATAGCTTCTCTTAATTCTTTTAATTCTATTATGGCCTTTTTGGCTTTTGAATAAATTTCCTGTTCATCCAAAACAAGCAATTTTTTATTTTCCATTAATATTTTACCATCGCAAATTGTAGTGTCGACATTGGAGCCGTTTGCTGAGTAAATAATGTTTGAGCTTAAATTGGAACTGTCCGGAACCATATTGGCTGAATCAGTATCAATCAGAATAATATCAGCTTTTTTACCAACTTCAATGGAACCTATCTCATTTTCAAGACCTAAAGCTTCGGCACCTTTGATGGTTCCCATAGCCAATGCCTCATCGGAAGTCAGGACTTTAGGATCAAGTGTAGAAACCTTTTGAAGCAAACTGGCTGTCTTTAACTCTTCAATCAAATCCAAATTATTGTTTGAAGAAGCGCCGTCTGTTCCAATACTTACACAAATGTCATTTTCGATTAATTTAGAAACAGGAGAAATTCCTGAAGCCAATTTCATGTTACTGCATGGGTTGTGTGAAACTTTAACATTGTTCTTCTTAATGATTTCAATTTCACTGTCACTTAACCATACACAATGGGCAGCAACAACATCAGGACCTAAAAATCCGATTTTATCCAAATATTCAAATGGTCTGAGGCCTTTTTCCTCTAAACTGTCATTGATTTCCTTTTGAGTTTCTGAAACATGAATATGGATACCCATATTGTATTTGTCAGCCAATTCGCGAACTCTAATCAGCAATTCTTCTGAAGCCGTATAAGGTGAATGAGGACCAAAAAAGACTTTGATTCTTCCATTTGCCATTCCATTGCAATTTTCAAATAATGAAAGATTTTCCTTAAATTCATTCTCCCTTTTCTCAGCGTCGCCGAAATCAATCATTCCATATGATAAAACTGCCCTGATTCCTGATTCATCAACTGCACGGGCAACATCTTCCATGTAAAAGTACATATCGCTGAAGGTTGTTGTTCCTGATTTGATGAGTTCAACTGCTCCAAGCAATGCTCCGATATAACAGTAATCTCCATTGAGGTTAGCTTCCATCGGCCAGATATGATCATTCAGCCAGCTGTCCAAACTTAAATCATCTGCCAAACCTCTAAATAATGCCATTGATAAATGAGTATGAGTATTTACAAAACCTGGAAGCAATATTTTTCC
Source organism: uncultured Methanobrevibacter sp. (assembly GCA_902789505.1). Taxonomy (GTDB): domain Archaea; phylum Methanobacteriota; class Methanobacteria; order Methanobacteriales; family Methanobacteriaceae; genus Methanocatella. Next base: position 19,904 of record CADAOO010000014.1, read on the forward strand.
ACTTGCATCAATAACCTTTTCTGCACTGCCTTCATCAATTTCGTCTGAAATCTGTGAAATTATATTATCTTCAATTAAAATTGATTGTCTTTTGTCTTTAAAATCATTGTTAGGATTTAAAATTAATGCGTTTTTGATTAGTATAGTATTATCTTTCATAATAACACCTAAAAAAAATAAAAAAAGTAGTAAAAACTTAAAATCTATAAGTTTTTAATAGCTAATTTAATGTCATCAGCTTTGATGGTTTTACGTTTTGCGATTTTAGCAACTTGAGTAGCTTCTTTAGCAACGTTACGAGCAACTTCTTCAACATATGCAGCTAATTCAGCTTTAGCGTCTTCGCTTACTCTTTCAGCACCAGCTTCTTTAATGATTCTTGCAATAGGAGCTTTTGGTATTTCAGACATAATTTTCACCTCATTAAAATTTATTAAAAACTTAAGACTAATTAAGTTAATCTTAAGTTAAATATAGATTATAATATGACTTAATATTTAAATATTTTGCTTAAATCAGCTATTAAATGAAAAAATACGATAAGATATATTAAAAAATTCAAAATTAGTCATGATTATATATTATAAATCATTATAAATACTAATTATAAAAATAATATCATATCAAAAAATGGAAAGATTATAATGAAAATAAAAATTGCTATTCCTTCAAAAGGAAGAATAAGTGAACCCTCAATCAACATTCTAGAAAAGGCAGGACTAGGATTAAAAGACAAAGAAAGCAGAAAACTAATTTCAAAAACTTTTAACAAAGACATTGATGTATTGTTTGCAAGAGCATCAGACATTCCCGAATTTGTGCAGGATGGAATAGCAGATCTTGGAATTACCGGCATTGATTTGATAAAAGAAAATGAAGCAGATGTTATAGAACTTCTTGATTTGAATTTCGGGAAAACAAACCTTGTTTTGGCTGCTCCGGAAGACTCAAATATAGATTCTATTGATGATATCACTTCCGAAATGATTGTGGCCACCGAGTTTCCGACATTAACAAGAAAATATCTGGAAAAAAATAATTTAAACCTGAAAATAGTAAAATTAAGCGGTTCAACTGAAGCGGCTCCGTTCATTGGGGTTGCTGATTTGATAACAGACCTGACAAGTACCGGAACAACTCTGAAAATGAATCATCTGGAAGTCATCGATACACTTCTTGAAAGTTCAATAGTTCTGGTTACAAACAAGCAAAGCATTGAAAGCAAAAAGGAATTAATAGAATCCGTAAGTACAAGTATCAGGGGAGTTCTGGAAGCTTCACGTAAAAAGCTGCTGATGATGAACGTCAAGACAAAAGACTTGAACTGTGTTAAAGATGTCATGCCGTCAATGGGCGGTCTTACAATATCAGATGTACTGTCCGATGAAGAAACTGTTGCAGCCCAGGCGGTAATAGATGAAGATGAAGTTTTCGAGCTGGTAAACAAACTGAGAAATGCAGGTGCCAAGGACATACTTGTAGTTCCTATTGAAAGGATAATATGAAAATTGCAATAATATACTCAACTTCAAGTAAAAATACAAAAAACGCATGCAAAATACTATCAAATAAAATCAGGGCAAGTGTACAGTTGATTCCAATTGAAAAGGCAAAGACAGCTTGTCTTTTAAAATACAATTTTATTATACTGGCCGGATCCGCGTATAACGGAAAAGTTCAAAACGCACTGAAAAGATATATTTCAAGAAATATCAAAACATTAAAGGAAAAGCCAATAGCACTGGTTATGAACTGTGAAGAAGGAATCGACACAAAAGATAGGTTAAATAAAACATTCTCAGAGGAATTGGTTGATAAATCCTATATTTCATCAAATTTCGGTTATGAGCTAGACCCCAATGAGGGAAACTTTATTGAAAAAAGAAAAATAAATAATATAATTAAGGATTACAAAAAAGATGGTAAAAGTCTTCCAGTTTTGAATATGGATGAAATAGATAACTTTGCAAATTACATTAACGATATGATTGATAAAAGGGTTGATTAAAATTTTTAAACTAAAAAACATAATCTCTATAAAGGATTTCGAAAGAGAAGATATAGACTACCTTCTTGATGAGGCAGCCAAATTGGAAAACATTGCAAAATCAAAAGAAGTGTCAGAGGAACTTAAGGGAAAAATTTTAGGTTTGATGTTCTTTGAACCATCAACAAGAACAAAACTGTCTTTTGAAACCGCAATAAAACGTTTGGGTGGAGATGGAATAGGTTTTGAAAACAGCGGATCAAGTTCCGTGTCCAAAGGCGAAAGCATAGCCGATACTGCCAAAATGTTTGAAGGATACAGTGACGCACTGGTAATCAGGCACGAACTTGAAGGTGTGTCAAAATTTATTTCAGACATTGTTGATGTTCCTGTAATAAATGCAGGGGACGGGGCAGGCCAGCACCCGACACAAACCTTATTAGACTTATACACTATCAAAAAGGAAATCGGAAAGATTGATGATTTAAAAATCGCATTGATTGGAGATTTGAAATTTGGCCGTACCGTTCACTCCCTTTCAAACGCATTATGTCTATACAACAATGTTAAAATATACATGGTATCACCTGAAAAGCTTAAAATGCCTCAGGAAGTGCTTCACGACCTGGATAAAACAAACATTGTTTATGAAGAAGTAGACAATGTTGAAAGCATTATCGATGATGTTGACGTATTATATGTAACAAGAATTCAGAAAGAGCGCTTTGGTGATATTAACGATTATCAAAAAATAAAAGGTGCTTATATTATCAATAAAAAAATGCTTGAAGGTAAGGATGTTATTGTAATGCACCCGTTACCAAGAATCGATGAAATAGACGGTGATGTTGATAATACCAAATACAACAAATATTTCACTCAGGCATTCAATGCTGTTCCAGTAAGAATGGCAATATTAAAGACACTGATTAAAAACAACCCTAAATAGTGAAAAGTGTTGTTTCAAGCAGGACTTCATCACACTGAAGCTTGATGATATTGGTCCTTCCCTTTCCACGGCCACGTGAAATGGTATTGGTGGAAATGATTCCCAATAATTCAAGATCATTGATAAAGTCAAATATTCTTCTATATGTTACAGCATCCTTTTTAGACAACTCCTTATATTCATCATACAATTTTCCGGAAGTTATCTCTTCATCCTGTTTGGTTAAATTTAAAACAGCCTCCAAAAGCCTTTGCTGCTGTGAAGGTAAAGTTTGAATGATTTCAGTAACCTTATTGTGTTCAATCCTATCTTTTGCTCTTCTGACATGTTCGCTGGTGACCTTATCTGAATCCTCATCCACCGCCAGTTCACCGGCGTTTTTAAGTAAATCCAAAGCATATCTTGCATCACCCTCTTCTTTTGCAGCCATAGCTGAACATAAAGGGATTACATCCTTTTCCAGAATATCTTCATTGAAAGCCAATTCAGCCCTTTCAGAGAGAATATCAGACAACTGATTAGCGCCATATGGTGGGAACACAATTTCCCTGTCATTTAAACTGCTTGTAACCCTGGCCTTAATTAAATTCTTAAAGTCCAGATAATTACTGATTGATAAAACTGAAACATTGTCTGTTCTTGTCAATGTGTATAAAATGCCGTCTCCATCCTTACCGAGCAGTATATCAATTTCATCCAAAATGACTATTAAAATCAGTTTTTTTCCAAATGCGTTTGTTTTGAAAATGTCTCTGAATGTATTGACAATTTCCCCTTTGGTCCAACCCCTGTTAGGAACATCTCTTCCAAGCTTTTGGCATAACTGGGCCAGCACCTGATATTCAGTAGTGTAATCTGTGCATCTGATATATTCAACCTTGACAAAAACGTTTTCATTTCTAGCAGCATCGATCAGCTGTTCACGAGCAAATTTGGAAGCCGCAGTTTTTCCAGTACCTGTTTTTCCATAAAGAGTGACATTTGAAGGAGTGACCTCATCCAATGCATCAACCCAGTATTTGGCAATTTCCCTTATCTGTTCTTCTCTGTGAACCAATTTTTCAGGTAAAAACTTATGATCCAAAGGTGTCTTGTCCTTAAATATATTTTTTCCCATTGATTCATTCTGTTCTTTTTTAATATCAGCAAAGATGTTTGATTCCATATTAACACCAGCATTATAAATTTGAGTAAAAATTATAAAAAAAATATTAGTTGTATTTCCAGTGATAATATATTAAAAGTGCCTATAAATAAAGGTTTTTATTACAATATTGATAAAAGTTAATAAAAATTCAAAAGATAATCAAATTAAAATTCTTAAAACATTATGAATCAATTTATATGAGTTTATTTTATTTAAATAAATTATGATAATGGTTATATTAAAAAATAAACTCCAAAAAATTAAAGAAAATTAAAACATGAAATGGTACTATTTCAAATATAAGATAACGATTTCAAGTGTAAAAATCTAATGTAGACAACAAAACAAAGCTCTCAAATGGCTTGAAAAACAATATTTCAGAAAAAATTGTCATGATTTGTAATTAAGTGAGAGAGGTATGTTTCAAGTGTATGGAGTTTTATCCGAAAATCAATTTTCAAGACATGGAGTTCAAGTGTAACGAAAATGAAAAAATCATTTAATGATGTAAATTATGATTAAAAGAATATAAATCGAAATAAATCAAAAATAAAGCTGAAAATGAAAAGATAAATTTCAAGTGTTTACAGATGAAATGTACCTCTTCACTCTTCAAATACCCACAAAAAGTTTATACTTGAAATGCACCTCTCCCTCTCTAGACAAACATGTCGTTTTCATTTGAAGGTGAGATTGGGAAATTGGCATTAGTAAAAATCTTATTGATTAGGAAAATGCAGTAAAGTTTTGATTTGAATACCCTGTTGACAGTCTTCATGAATTCATTTTTATTTATGCCATCTTCAAAGATAGTATTTGTCACAACAAAATTCTGCAGTACGTCCTTGTCAACCTTAAGATCAAAATCAACTAAATAGCTGTTTAATCCGAACTGCAAATCAAAAAGAAAATCCCTTCTGATTTCAGGTGTTGAGGAATTCATCAGTGCGAGATGTTCAGGTGAAACCTGTGTAGCACAGGCGATTACAATTGCATCTTTTCCAGTTGGTTTCACAACATCCATAATGTTATCTTTTGGAAATTCGATAATATAGTGAAATTCAGCATTTTCATCGAATTTCTTTTCTAAAAGTGCATCCTCTTCCATCAGCCATGTTCTAATACGTTCTTCGAAATCCATATTATCATCTCTTAAAATTAATAATAAAATATTTATTTTTTTAATATATAAAATAAATTATGTTTAAATTTAATGATATTATCTTTTCAGGAACTGGTAATGTAAATTCATTAAATTTATATTTATTTATTATATCTGCTTTACTGTTGTCTATTGTTATTGATATTGTTTTTGGGGAACTTCCAGGAAAGATTCACCCTGTAGTGATAATGGGATCAATAATAAACTTTTTCAAAGGCATTTTCATAGGTATTAAAAACAGGCTATCAGGATTTCTGCTGGTTATATGCTGTGTCATTGTGACAAGTGCTATTCTGTATCTGATTTATTGGATAGGATGTTTCAACTATATTTTGCTGTTTATAATATTTGCAGTCTTGTTATCATCATCATTTTCAATCAAAATGCTGTTGGATACTGCTGTTGGGGTTGAAAATGATTTGAAGGAAAGTCTTGATAAAGCAAGGCAGTCTGTTTCATATTTGGTTAGCAGAAGCACTGATGAACTTACGGAAAGTTTCATTGTTTCAGCAACGATTGAAAGCCTGACTGAAAATATCACAGATTCATACATTGCACCTATTTTTTATTATTTTATATTCTCTTTAATTATATTATATTATCCTATTAATAATCAATTATACATATTATTGTTAGTTCCAGTATTATACAGACTGTTCAATACGCTTGATGCAATGCT
>CADAOO010000015.1 GCA_902789505.1 uncultured Methanobrevibacter sp.
TTTTAAGCTATTTTTAAGACTCTTATTAGAGGATATAACATTATACCCCCAGTAAACGTCATCTGGTTTATCAGGTGTGACTATTACTTCTTTCTTAGCTATTTTAGTAATCTTAAAGTCAAAAATTTTTTTAACTGAAAGTTGCTCTTTACAGAATGCAAGTTTATCCATACCTATATCAACAAAAGTTCCTTTCTTATTTCTCTTAACAGTGAAACCTTGTCTATAATCCCCCACGTCTGGTTGACTATTAACAGGATGATGAGGAGTTCTGAGTGGTGGAAGAATACCTACATGCTTCAGTTCAGCTTTTATAGGATATGCTTGTTTCCTCAAATATTGAGGAGTATTCATATAACCTAAAACTTCAGCAATAAAACTTCCATCATTCTTCCCATCTTCATTTTTAACATTGTCATCATTATAAATAACAACATTGTCTGCTTGAAAAATCGCTAAAGCCCTACCTAAAATCCCTACTTTATAGGTACGGATTTTAAGATCTTTAGACTCAGAAAGAAATGAGTTTGGAATAAATATAGATAGCTCATCTTTATACATTACCTTACATTATGTAATCTAAAGTATATAAAGATTACCCTACATTTATATAGCTATCACTAAATAGACTTACACATTTACAAAATATTATATCAATTATAATATCTGTAGCTTCTTTTTATGCTACCAACTTTTTTATACTCAGAGAATATATTAATATAAAATATATACTATCCCCTATATAAATGTATTGCTTTTTGAGTGAAAAATTAGAAAAAAAATGAGCATATTAAAATTTTATAATCATTCATGATCTTCAGAAAACGGACAGGGTTTTACTGTAACATATCTAACTTCAGGCAGTTCCAAGATATTCTGTTCAACCTGAGACGAAATTTCATAGGCCTCCTGAACAGATATATCAGAATCAACGTGAATGTGCATTGCAACAATCAGATAGGACGCGAAATTGTCCAGTTTGATATTATGCGCATTACTTGCATTAGGAGTATTATCAACTATGCTTTCAATTTTTGGGATAATATCCGTATCCTCCGGAACAAAACCCATAATATGCAAAATATTTTCTTTACCAATATCATATGCTGTTTTTAAAATTAATATTCCTATAAAAAAACCGAGAATCGGGTCCAAAATTGGAAAACCCATTTTTGCCACAACCACACCAATTAAAATAGCTACTGATGTATAGATGTCTGTTTTTTGATGCTGCCCATCCGCTTCAATTGCAGGACTGTTAATTTCCCTTCCTATTTTAATGACATACCTGCTGACAATAAAGTTTAAAATTATACCTACAATCGCCATAATCACAACATAATGATCAGGCACTGGAATCGCAGCAGGATTATCCAGTTTATGGTGTGCCTCATCCATAATTTGAAAACTGATAAATGCCAATACTAACACAATGATAAGCCCGGCTAACGCTTCAGCACGACCGTAACCTTCAGGAAATCTTTCATCAGCCGGCCTTTGACTTATCTTAAACCCAATATATGCAATAACAGAAGTTACAATGTCAGTGAAGGTATGCAAACCCTCAGCAACCAGCGCATAACTTCCACCCATAAATCCGACAACAATGTTTAAAACTGTCAACATACAATTTGAAGCAATTGCCACTATTGAAGCCTTTTTTCCTGCTTTATCACGGCTACTATCCATTGAAAAATCTCCTTGCTCGATGCATTTAGTCTATTGCACCATCATTTTCAAAAAAATATTACAATAATTTCGTGAATTTGAAATTGTAATATAACTTTTCTATAACTACAGGATAACTATGTATTCCATTTTATAAATAAATATTCGAATATATCCGCAATAAACTTTGTTGATTTGAAATTTTTTGATGAAACAGCATTATCAAAAATATTAAATCAATGTATGAAAATCCAAAATTCATTAAATACTGCCCATAATTTAATTAACGGCTGTAATGACTATAGTAAAATCAATTATCAAATATGCCGTTTAGTCAATATATTCTCACAAATTAAACAGAAAAAATAAGTCTTTTCAGATTTCATTTCCTGAATTTCAGCCCTGCATTAAATGCCTTGGCAATGAAATCACCAATTTCAAAATAACTATAGCTTACATCATCATAACATAAGGGATTTAATTTTTCATATGAAATTTTACCTTTTTCATTTAAAACATCCTCTTCCGCCTGGACATTGACAATTTCGCCCGTTATTTGAGTGTGAGATCCAACTTCTGCAGTATGCATGACCCTACATTCAAGGGATATTTTAAACTCATTAATTATTGGTGCATTAACTTTTTCAGCATCTTTAAAAGTAAAACCTACATCCTGAAGCTTGTTAGCATCATATCCTGAAGCTATCCCAATATAATCTGTTTCAGCCACATGTTCAGCACTCGGAAATGCAATAGTGAATTCTTTAGAACATAAAATACTTTTCAGAGTTTTTCTTTTTAAAGTAGTATTAATAGCTATCATTACTGCCGGAGGATGATGAGAGCACATTGCTGCAAAGGCAAGTGTGCAGCAGTCTGCATTGCCTTGTTCATCATAGGCGGAGGCAATAACGGCCGGTGCCGGAAACATCATTGATTTTGGATTTATATTAACTTTCATAATAATACATTTATTTCCGAATAATATAAATTAATTGATGAGATAAACCTTTAAAGAATTAAAAAAAAAAAGAAAATCTGTTCATTTCAATTATTCTCACATTTTTTAACACGGCTATCAGTTCAACACGATTCACATCACAAACTTAAAAAATCCGGATTAAGAATCAAATAATATATGCCAACACTCAGGAATTCAAAAAAAATATTCAATCAACAGCAATTAAGATTACAATGTTGCCCTCAGGACAATCACATTCACATTTTGATTGTCCCTTGTGTGAAAATCATAGATTTTTGGAATTGGAAAGCTATACCTGAAAATATGGGTAATGTCCAAGCCGTTATCGGCATAATAATTTATTAAAAACTCTTCTGTTGATGCCATGTGAAACGAATACAAAACATCGCATTCCAGTTCAATGGCTTTATTTACAAATTTCAAATCCTGACCTGAATCAGCTTTTCTTTGAGATCCGAAAGGGGGATTTTGAAATACAGTATTTACATCAAATCCGCAATTAAAATCACAGATATCACTTTGAATGAATTTTACATTATCGACATTTAAATTAATTGAAACTTCATTGGCCAAATCGATTGAATCTTCATCAACATCTATACCGACAGCAATTTTTGCACCCATCAAAGCGGAAGCAATTGCAAATATTCCTGTACCGCAGCCCAAATCAAAAATATTCTTTCCATTAATATCCCCAAGTGAAAATGCATTCCATACCAAATCAGAAGCGATGATTGAAGGGGTGGTGTACTGTTCAAGATTTACTTTAGGTTTGGGATGAGACGGAATGGATTGGAGCCTCATTTCTAAATGTTTTTTACGAGTAATTTTTTTCATCTAATCAACATATTTAATTATTATATTTAATATAATTATATTATTGACAAAAAAAATTGCGTTGAGGTTTCAAATGTTTGAAAAAGTATTAATTGCAAATAGAGGAGAAATCGCTATAAGAGTTATGCGTGCTTGTCGTGAACTCGACATTGAAAGTGTGGCTATTTATTCCGATGCTGATAAAACTTCCCTTTATACAAATTATGCTGATGAAAGTTACCCTTTAGGTAATCCTTCACCTGCAAAATCTTATTTGAATATAGAAAAAATCATAAATATTGCCATAGATTCCGGTGCAGATGCAATACACCCAGGTTACGGATTTTTAGCTGAAAATCCAAAATTTGGAGAGGAATGTGAAAAAAATGGCATCAAGCTCATAGGTCCGAGTGGGGACGTAATTCATAAAATGGGAGATAAAATCACATCAAAAGCCCTCATGAAAAAAGCAGGAGTTCCGGTTATTGAAGGTACACCAGAAGGCGTTACCGATATAAATGAAGCAAAAGAGATAGCTGCTCAAATTGGTTATCCTGTAATTGTTAAAGCTTCCGCAGGAGGTGGAGGAATTGGTATGCGTGCAGTTTATGAAGAGGACGAACTTGTACGTGCAATTGAATCAACACAATCAGTAGCTTCCACTAACTTTGGAGATTCAACTGTATTTATAGAAAAATACCTCGAAAAACCACGTCACATCGAATTCCAACTTTTAGCGGATGAACACGGAAATGCTATTCATGTGGCCGACAGAGAATGTTCCATCCAAAGAAGACATCAAAAACTTCTTGAAGAGGCCCCTTCCCCAATCATGACTGAAGAACTGCGTGAAGAAATGGGCGGAAGCGCCGTAAAGGCAGCAGAATATATCGGATATACAAGTGCAGGTACCGTTGAGTTCTTATATGATGATGGAAACTACTATTTCCTTGAAATGAACACACGTATTCAAGTAGAACATCCAATTACAGAACTTGTAACCAATACTGACCTAATTAAGGAACAAATCAAAATAGCTGCCGGTGAAGAGTTATCCTACTCACAAAGTGATATACAAGTCAATGGTCATGCAATTGAATGTCGTATCAATGCGGAAGATCCGCTCAATGACTTTGCACCTAATCCTGGAAAAATTACCGGTTACAGGTCACCTGGAGGACCTGGTGTACGTTTAGACAGTGGAGTGTATATGAATTATACCATCCCAACATTTTACGACTCAATGATTTCTAAATTAATTACATATGGAAGAAACAGGAATGATGCAATCAATAGAATGAAAAGAGCCTTAAGCGAATATATCATTTTAGGTGTAAAAACAACAATTCCATTCCATAAAGCTATCTTGAGAAATCCTAATTTCCTTTCTGGAGATTTGAATACACATTTCATAGATTTACATAAAAAGGGTATTGACAAAGAAATGGAAAATGTGATTGTTGAAGATACCGAAATTGTGAATAAACTAAAATCCACATTCATGCCTGGTAAAAAAATAGCTGCCATTTCCGCAGCTGTTGGATCATACCAAAACGCTGTTACAAATCAAAAAATCCACAAGAAATAATTGGAGATAATTAAATGCGAAATGAAATTATAAACTTATTAAAAAAGGAGAATAAGATTTCCGAAAAAACAGTAAGTGAATTAAAAGATATGGACCTAAGTGATTTTGCAACCGTAGTAAAAGAACTTGGAAAAGAAGAAACCGAAAATATAAAAGCCTCTGAAATTACAAAAGATTTGAACACCAAATTCATCGGTAAAAATCTATATGTCTACAAGGAAGTGGCCTCAACCAATACCGTTGCTAAATTTTTATCAATGAACAATATTGAAAATGGAAGCGTAGTTATCTCTGAAAGACAAACAAAGGCAAAAGGAAGATCCGGCAAATCCTGGGAATCTCCATTAGGAGGAATATGGTTATCAATAATATTGAATCCTAATGTGGATTATTCCAAATTACCTTTAATTACATTAGCAACAGGCGTGGCTGTCGCAAAAACTCTTGAAAGAATAGGCGTTGAAAATCCTGAAATCAAATGGCCTAACGACATAATAATCAATGACAAAAAGGTCTGCGGAATATTGACTGAAGCAGTAACCAAATTTAATACCATTGAAAATGTCATTATCGGAGTGGGCATTGACGCTAACTTAAACTTAGCAGACTTCCCTGAAGAATTACAGGATGGAACAACAACACTTCAAATAGAACTCGGAAGAGCTGGAAACGAAAATCTTTTAATAGGAATGTTCCTGGAAGAATTTGAAAAAATCGCCAACCTATTTATCGAAGAAAAATATGAGGATATCTTAAAGGAATGGAGAAAACGCTCATATACAATTGGAAAAATTGTAGAAGTTAGAGAACCGTTCAATACATATTATGATGCATATGTTTTAGGAATCGGTAAAGAAGGCGCATTGGTTGTTGAAAAAATTGATGGAACCTTAGAAAAAGTAATTTCCGGAGAATGTATCATCAAAAAGTAAATACAATCTCCCTGCATTCATCTTCATTTGAAACTGCTTCCTGTAGTCTTTTGAATGAAGATTCTATTTTTTTATTTAAATCATTTAAATTTAATTTGAAAGCATCTGAAGTCGATAGGTCAAATCTGATTGTTGCAGATGCGCCCGGCATGGAAACCGGAGGAATTGTAATAATTCCATAATCCTTCAATAATATAAAAGAAAATACAAATGCCAAATCATTATCAGACAACTCATTTTCAATATTGAGCTCTTTACTTAAACCCTGAGGAGAAATCATCACTCCGGTAGGTGTTTTCTGGAAATTGCTGAACTTTTCATTTAATAAATCAAATAATTCATCTTTTCTCTCAAAACTATTAATCAAATTATCCCCATCAAAGTTCTTGATACCGTTCAACATAGCAAGAACCGCAGGAGGTTGTGCCTCAAGACCGAACTGATTTACTTTAACTTTGATTTTATCAATCAATTCCTCTTTACCTGCCATTAGTCCACCTCTTGGACCCGGCATTAACTTATCCGTACTTGTAATGGCAATATCTGCACCCAAATCACATGCTCTTGCTTGATTAAAAACAACTGTTCTTAGTCTTGCTCCTGATGCATCATCCACCATCACAGGAATATCCTTTTCATGAGCCATTTCAATTACTTTTTTGAACTCGCCCTCATCAATTACCTTATGGTCCATTGTGGAGCCTGTAATCACGACCAATGAGGTATTTTCAGGAATTGAAAACTCTTCAAAAACATCAGTTTCAAAGTAGTTGGCACCCACCAGTTTACAACTCCTTGGAATGGATGGGTGTGCCGGTAACTCGGCAAGGTAATGTACGACATTGGAATCTTCAGCCACAAGAGTTAAGATAGTTGCAAGAATCCCGGAAGAAGTTCTATTTACTGGAAGGATTTTATCTCCGCCCATATGCTCTTTTCCGACAGCCTGCAATTCTTCTTCAAAAATGGCGGGACCCACATAAGTCTCCAAAAGATTTATTTCAGAAGGGGTTGCAATAAATCCTCCAGATAACCCAGTTAAATCAAATAAAGAAGAACGTCCATCATTTTCAACTTTATACTTGATAATTGAAAGAGCATTTTCTCTTTTTTTTACTTCCTGTAAAGAGTTATCGACTATCATCTAATCAGAGTCATCCAATTGTAATTTATAATCTTCAAAGAATTCAATAATTGATTTTAATTGTTTTTCATCAATATCAACAGAAGTGTATTCCTCTTCTTCGGGAATCTGATAGTAATATTCCGCAAATAAAACTTTACCTTCAGGACTTGTAAAAATAGTTATGCCGTCAGTAAGTTTATCCGGATTTTTATTTTGGAATTCTATCTCAAAAGAAGTGCCGAATTTTTGGGAAAACTTTTCTTTTTCTTCAGCCTCCCTGTTGCACTTTCTGATTTTAGTCATTCTTGATTTGAATTTTTTTTCCGCAAGTTCATTAATATCAGCCATAATATCACTTTCCTATTTAATCTCCCTAAATATATTAAATTAAAATATACTATACATTAAATTATATATAAGTATTCCTTATTAACCCCAAAAAAATTAATCATATAAACTATTACCGTTACTGTCCATAGCAACAATAAGAGGGCCAAAATCCTTAACTTTTAAATTCCACATGGCTTCAGGCATGCCCAAGTCCAACCAGTCCACACTTTCAATTTCTTCAACAGCATCAACATATAATGCAGCACATCCGCCGGTAGCAACCACATAAAGAGCGTTGTTTCGAATCAGTGCTTCACGAACAGTATCATCCATTCCACCTTTTCCAATGACTATTTTCGGACCCATATCCAAAACATCACTTTGATACGGATTCATTCTCATTGAAGTTGTCGGACCGATAGCCACCATCTTATATTTGCCGTTTTCTTCCGAAATGATTGGTCCCGCATGGAAAAGAACTGCCCCTTCAATATCCAACGGAGCTCCCTGTTCAATAAGTCTTTTATGTGCCTGATCTCTTGCAGTTAATATGTTGCCGGTCAAATAAACTACATCACCAGCATTCAACTCGCTTAAATCATCATCTTTTATTGGTACATTTAAATTTCTTTCCATTTATACACCTTTACAAGTAAAAATTATTTATTAATATAAAACTATGATTATATAAACTTTTTAGCTTTATATAAAATTAATGGTTGAAATATCCCAACCAAAATATTTGAAGAAGTCATTTAAGATATTTGACAATCTTTCCAACATCAGATGTGACAATTGATGAGTGATCAGTATCCTCAATGAAGATGAATTCCCTATTTCTTGCAATATTTTCCAGTTTACCTTCAAAATCAAGATAACCTGCAGCAAGATAAATTTCTGGAGTATCATTGATTTTTGCAACCGGAGGAGGCAGTGAAAATTTTTAACTGAATTTTGTGTTTTCCTAAATTATTATATGAAATTAAAAAATAGTGAGTTCGTGTTACCTCATCAAAAAAAAAGAAAAAAAATAGCTTAAAATATTAAGCTATATCTGAATACAATAATCCGATAGCTCTTTGAGCAAAGAATATCAAGTATGGTGTTATTATAATTGAAAGAATTGATAAAATTGGTAAAAAGCTGTAAATAAATGATAAAATACCTTCAATAACAGCAACAACTACAATAATCAATAAGATTACTATTATTACCTTACCCACACCAATTCTTGGTATGTCTTTTGCCGCTTCAAATACATTTAAAGCTTCACATAAACTGCCGGTATTTGCCAATCTTGCTTCAGCCATAGTTTGAATAAATAAAAAGATTACAAATACCACTACAGCAACAGCAAGTGTGATGGATAAAGAAACCGCCAAATTGACCATTGCATGAGATAATGCATCAGACACCACAAAAGTAGAAGCGGCCCCTGTATAAAGATTTTGTGCCTGTAAAAATATTTCTTGATAAACTAGCCACAGATTGCCAAAAACATTTGTAATATATCCTACAACAAAAACAATAAAAGCCGGAATTACATAGTAAACGATTGCAACTATGAAATTATTAAAACCTGTGATAAAATTATCCCACCATTCAAACTCGGGAACTTCATCATCAAGTTCAATACCTGATTTAATAACACTGATCAAATAACCGGACAATACCCATCCGATTAGCATTGAAACTATAAAAGCCAATCCGCCCCATAAGAAACATTCAGCACTAACAAATCCCAATATATATACTATTGTTCCTAGAAAAGAAAATATTCCTGCCAACACTGCCAATACAACATAAATTAATAATATTTTTATGTTTTTTGATGGAAATGTAAAAGCATCCTTAATTATCTCCATTACTTCCATATTAATACACCTCAAACATAATTTATTAAATTCTTATAAAGAACTTATTAATAATTTATTATAAAAGCAATATTTAAAAATTGTCTAAAAAAAGATTAAACTGAATGATTAATATTTAAATTTATCTAATTTTCATTTAATTTATATATACTATAACATACAATCTTAAATTAAGATTTATGAATGTTTTATTGGTTTTGAAATTGTTATAATATAAAATCAGTCAAATGTTAGCTCTATAAAAAAATAATGGGGTGTAATCAATGGACAATAAAAAAATAATTATTATTGGAATAATAATTCTAATCATTGCCGCTGGCATTATTATATTAATGTTAACCTCAGTAAATTATGAAAGAATTGAGATAACTCCTAACGGAACCAGTATAGAAGTTCCAGCCAATCAAACCAAATATGGCGGGACTATTGAGAGTGCAAAAATATGGAATTGGAAGAATGGAATATTAGTTACATACAACAGTCACGAGGACAAAAATATTATCAAGGTAACTGAATTAGGTTTCAATTCCTTGAATAAGCTAATAAAAAATGGAGAACAGCAAGATTTTGACGGTTTTACAGGATATGTGATTAATGCCGATGACTTAATGAAAATCACCATATTTGACATCATCAAAGTAAATTACAACGGCAAATTTTATTGCATTCCTTTATCTAATGAAACAACTCATGACAATATCATAATCTGCTGCAAAGACAAGAATATGGCTGTGCATATGGCCAAATCAATACAGTACAAAAATGTTTATCCCAACAATACCAGTGCTCTTTCCAAAGTAAAAAACATAACCGGAGATTTAAAGTCAAAAGCAAATAATTATACAAACAATATCAATTTAAGTAAAATTAAATCTACGGCGGAAGAAAAAACCGGAGTTTACTTAGATGATGCTAAAACCAAAATAGAGCAATACACCGGAAAGTTACCAATTTAACATCCCATAAATAAATTTGACTTTTAGGATTACATAAAAAAATTTAATATATTTGTTATGACAAAATTATTATATTAACATTAAAGAAAAACTTTAGGATAATTATATATGTCAAGTATGAGCAGCGTTGCAGGGTTATCAAAGTTCATTACAACCTTGCCAAACATTAAATTTTCAATTGCAGGAATGATTTTGATAAGTATCATATCAGGTGCACTCTATTTCGTAATAGATGCAACTTCCTATTCCATATTAGCGGAAATAGTATATGGAGGATTATATACACTACTTATAATTGGTATTCCTTCAATTATGAGCGGTGCCCTTAACCAACAGGTAATTAGCATACTCGACGGTATCAATGTAAAAATAAAGCATTCAATGTTCCTATCTGCATTATCCATGACCATATTATGCCTGATAATAGTTATCGGCGGAATCATCAGCAGAATCTTAAATGTTGATTTATTTTTAAACACATTGCTGTTTGGTTGCGTTTTAATATACGGTTTTAATACATTAGTATTTTGGAGTACCGCAAAAATAAGATTTACAAAAGCCGCGCTAACCGCTTTGATTCATCCAGTACTTATTTTATCCATGTATATATTAATTACATTTTTTGTAACAGACACCAGTTTTATGGGTCCGGTTATTTTACAAATTGCCATAAAGGCAATAATTGCAGGAGTAATCTTTGTCTTAGCAATCTATGCATTCATTACAGTAATCGCATCCCCATTTAAGAAAAATTTAGGAATCGGAGTCCTTGACTTATTAAGCTTATTCATTGCACATATGAACGAAGGGTCAAATTCCCTTGAAGGATTATTTACAAATATGAGTGAAGCAATAGACACAGTCGTTACCTTTGTTAGTTTTAAAGGTGAAAGCGGAATTAAGGCATTGTTTATTTCACCATCCGTCCATCCCGGCCCTCTTGGAGACTTAGGAGGATCCAATATGCCTACAATTCTCTCCAATAAATTCGATTGCTTTACAATGGTTGCTCATGGACCGTCAACTCATGATTTTAATCCAATTGCGGTTTCAGAAATTGATAAGATTGAAGATGCAGTTAGAAAAGGTTTGGAAAAAGTTGAATATTCTCCAGATGCAAGCATATTTGTAAGATACAATTCAGAAAATGCAAATATTGGAGTTCAGTTCTTCAATAAGGGCATGGTGATATTGTCCACATTTGCACCCGAAGGCAGTGACGATATTGAATTTGGTGTTGGACTAACCATGATGGCTCAAAGTAGAAGCAAATGCCACGTTAAAGACTCAGTAATTGTAGACTGTCACAATTCATTCACCCCCGAAAGTGGTGAAGTATTGCCTGGAAATGCAGAAGTATTCCATTTAATTGATGTAATTGACAAAATAGATATTAATCAGACTAAAAGCAGTGTTAAAATTGGATGCAGCCAAACAACAATGGGTGATTTAAACAAACAGGAAGGAATCGGTGAAAGCGGTTTGAAAACTATGATTGTAGAAGTTGAAAATCAGAGAACTGCATATGTCCTATTTGATTCAAATAACATGGAAATCGGATTCAGACAAGAAATCATAGATGCCACCAGTGATTTGGAAATAGATGAGCTCGAAGTAATGACCACCGATACACATACTGTCAATACACTTTCAAGAGGATATAATCCTATTGGAATATCAAAAAGACCTGAAATTATAGAATATGTTAAAACAAGCATTATAGAAGCAATAGATGATTTGGAAATAGTTGAAGTTGGAACTGGAACTGAAAAAATAAGAGACCTTAACACATTTGGTCCGAATAATTCAACCGAATTAATTTCAACAATAAGTTCAGTTGTAGCAGTCAGTAAAATTATAGCTCCAGTTTTATTAATAACTTCATTAGTTATTGCGTTTATTTGGATATTTTTCACAAGCTTTTAAGGGCGTCATATATTGAAATTAAGGATTTCCCAGAATTTTTAATCCACCTCTATTGTGGCGTTCTCCAAGATCTCCTTACAAATACATTGAAAATAATGTATAAGCAATTACCCATGTAAAGAAAAATGGTGAAATTCCATCCCATAACCATTGGGAAAATCCGGAAATTTCATCTCCAGCAATTTTTTGAGAAAATTGACCTACAAAATATAATACGATTATTGCAATAATCCCCGCAAAGATATCATTTTTAAATCCGAACCAACCTAAGGTCAATGCGGCAGAAATCAAGGCGGTAAATAAAGCTGCAATAATATGAATAGTTGTAACTTTTACTGTTGTATCCATGATATCCTCCATAATTAAATATATTAATATAATTTTAGTGATTATAATATATTAAGGTATTGAAAATATAAAGGTGTTTATATGAAAACAATGTCAAATGTAGACATTTATACAATAAGTAATGAATTGAATAATTTACTAAGTGGTGCCAGAGTAGACAAATCATTTCAACCAACTA
This sequence comes from uncultured Methanobrevibacter sp., assembly GCA_902789505.1. Taxonomy (GTDB): domain Archaea; phylum Methanobacteriota; class Methanobacteria; order Methanobacteriales; family Methanobacteriaceae; genus Methanocatella. The sequence continues at coordinate 12,725 of CADAOO010000015.1, forward strand.
AAGATATAGTTGTAATGAGATTTCACGTTCCAGGAACCGGTAGAATTGATTTGGTGATGCAATGTGGCTCCAGAATACATACTAGTCAATATCCACTCGAAAATCCTACCAATCCACCAACATTCCCTATGCTCTTAAGAAAAAGAATTAAAGGAGCACATGTTGAAAGCATTAAACAGCACAATTTTGATCGTGTGGTTGAAATTAAAGTAAAAAAAGACAAGCACTATACAATAATTGTTGAATTATTCGACAAAGGAAATATAATTCTTTTGGATGATGAAAATAACATCATATTACCTCTTAAGAGAAAACATTGGAGTTCAAGAGATATAAGCTCCAAAAAGGAATATCTATTCCCTGAAGAAAGAGGGATTAATCCAATAACAGTCACATTAGAAGAATTTAAGAATATCTTCGATAATAAAGAAAGTGATGTCGTCAGAACACTTGCAACAAACGGACTTGGAAGTTTATATGCCGAAGAAGTGGTTGCAAGAGCTAATGAAATTAAAGAAATAGATAAAAATACCTCAAATAAAGATTTAAGTGATGAACAAATAGATTCATTATTTAACGGCTTAAAAAACTTATTTGATACTTTAAAAGATGAATCAATTAAACCTCAAATCGTGAAAAATGATTCTAAAGAAGATGTTGTTCCTCTTGATTTAGTGAAATATAGCACCTTTGAAAAGACATATTACGATACTTTTAATGAAGCATGTGATGAATACTATTCCAAAAAGGTAAATACCGGCATTAAAGATGTTAAAGAATCAGCCTGGAATAAAAAGGTAGGCAAATTTGAAAAAAGATTAAAATTACAGCAGGAAACACTCGATAACTTTGAAAAAACCATCGAGGAAAGCACTCATAAGGGAGAAGTAATCTATTCCAATTACACTACCATTGAAAACATTATAAATGTGGTAAACGCAGCAAGAAGCAAAGATTATTCATTTAAAGAAATCGGAAAAACACTTAAAAAAGCTAAAAAAGAGGGAATGGCTGAAGCGCAGATTTATGAGTCAATCGATAAACTGGGCGTTTTGACATTGGATATTGAAAATACAAAAATAAACATCGACCCGAAATTGACAATTCCTGAAAATGCTGAAAACTATTATGAAAAAGCTAAAAAGGCAAAAAGGAAAACCAAAGGTGCTTTGATAGCTATTGAGAATACTAAAAAACAACTGGAAGAAATCAAAGCTAAAAAAGATATTGCAATGGAGAACGTTTCAGTACCCAAAAAGAGAGTAAAGAAAAATCTTAAATGGTTTGAAAAATTAAGATGGTTTTTAAGTTCCGATGGCATTCTGGTAATTGGAGGCCGTGATGCCAACACCAATGAAAGCGTTGTAAAAAAATATCTGGAACCAAATGATATTTATTTACATGCTGATATACATGGTGCAACATCAACTGCAATAAAATTAAATGGTGTTAAATTAAATGACAATATCATCAAAGAATCTGGTGAGTTTGCAGCATCCTTTTCATCTGCTTGGTCGAAAGGTTTCACATCTCAAGACGTATTTTGGGTCCATCCGGACCAAGTATCAAAAACACCTGAAGCAGGGGAATTTTTACCTAAAGGATCCTTTGTAATAAGGGGCCACCGAAATTACATAAGGGGTGCAAGAGTAAAACTGGCTATTGGAATTGTGGACTATGAAGGAAAGCGAATTATGGCAGGACCTGTTGATGCCCTTGAAGCGCACTGTGAAAATTTCGTTGTATTAAAACCTGGTTTTACAAAAAAAGAGGCAATTGCCAAAAAAATTCTAAATAAAATCAATGAAAATGATTTGATTGACCTGGATGATATAATTAGAGTTCTGCCATCCGGAAAATGTGATATTGATGAAGAGTATCATCAAAGAAAAAAATATGAAAAAAGTTAATCCTGATAATCTTCAGGATTATACTCATAATATTCATCTGGGTTCATAACCACTACATCTATTTTTGGATTGAATTGACTAACAAAGTTAGCAAAGATTGCAGGGTCTTGTTCTATTGGTGGAAATGTATTATAATGCATTGGTATGACTATCTTAGGATTCAACCACATTGAAGCCAATGCCGCTTCAAAAGGACCCATTGTAAACTTATCACCAATTGGAAGCAATACAATATCAGGTTTATAAATATCACCAATAATAGTTTTCATGTCTCCAAATAATCCTGTATCACCTGCATGGAAAATTTTAGTACCATCTTCAAAAGTTATTAAGAAACTGGCTGGAACTCCACCGGGAACCATTTCTTCAACAACATCAATATCAGAAGAATGTTTGGCTTCCAGCATTGTGAACTTGATATTTCTAAATATAAATGATCCCCCAATATTAACGCCAATATTTCTAATGCCCTGTTTTGCTAAAAAGAGTGAAATTTCGTGGATGCAAGCTATAGGGGCATTGGTATTATTGGAAATTTCTAAAGAATCACCAAAATGGTCTGAATGTCCATGGGTAAGTAAAATAATATCTGGATTTAATTCTTCAACAGGCACCTGACAGGAAGGGTTATTGCTAATGAACGGGTCAATCAGAATTTTAACATTATCATCACTAATAATTTCGAATGCAGAATGCCCTAACCATCTAATTTCCATTAAGCTGCTCCCCCAACATTCATTACAATACTTTCATCCAAATTTGAAGCTATGTCCCATGTTTTTTCGAAATCCGCTCTAATACTTGAAATGGAAATTCTATCATCATAGATGGCTCCATATTCAACACCGTTTTGACCATCTGAAATAATCATTGCATGTGAATCATCAGTAATTAAATTAACTGTATGGACTTTAGGGACTGTTCTAATATGGACTCCCTGTTTTAAAAGAGAAGAAATTAAAAACATGTATGACATGTCTGAAAGATCAAATTCATCAATGATAACCCTGGAATAGATTGTTGGAACATGAGATAAGAACCTGTCTGATAAATCGTTCAATGAAGGGATTTCCAACATTATTTCCTTATTAACGTTAACAGCCAATTGATCAAAAGCATCCTGTGATGTCACTAATCCTCCATTATGAATTACATAACTGTTTAGGTCTTTTGGAATTGGAAGGCTTTCAGGGTCGTTAATATCAATTTTAATATCTCTAGGAGCATTAGTTTCTTGAACAACCGGAGTCGGATGTTCAACAATGATTTCTTCACTAGGAGTTTCCTGAGATAAAGCTTTTTTAATCTCATCAGACTTATCAGTTTCAACGATGAATTCAGGCACATCAGTGGTGAAATAATCTCCATTACGTTTTTTAGGGGCTCGAGTAACTTTTATCGGTTTATCATAATTCGGAGTGAAATTGAGTTGTTTATCAAAATTATGCTCTACTTCTTCGCTTCCTACAACATTTAAAACAGATTTAGAAGTATCTACAGGAGCATCCTCGTAATCATCTCCAAAAGATGGCTCATGATAATCTTCAAGAACCAATTCATCATAACCTGTATCATCATATTCATTGAATTCACTACGAGCATGTAAAGTCGGAGCTTTATTGTTTGATTTCCTTTCAAACCTATTCAATGAAGGAGAATTAAAATTATTAGAATTAATAAAATCTTTAATAGCATTTGTAGTCTTATCAGCATTTGAATCAACAAAATAACTAATAATTAAAATAACACCAACAATTGCTATGACAAGACCAACCATTAATAAAATATCCAGTAAATTATACACACTAGTCTCATATGCTATGAGAATTCCTACTACAAATAAAATAAAACCTGAAACTAACTTTAATGTATTTCCCACGATTTCACCCTTATCAATTTTAATCACTCTATATTTAACTTAATTATAAGTTATCTACAACACCATTAATAAACCTAATGGAAAAAATAGGAATAATCTATAAAAAAAACATGAAAAGTATTACGTTTTTATAAAATAGTAATATTAATATAATTAAAAATCATAATATTAACTGGTGAAAAAAATGAAAAAAATGAAAAAACTCATAAGCGAAAATTCAGGTCAAGGCGCAGCAGAATACATTCTGTTGTTTGGTGGTGTGATTGTTATTGCCCTTCTTGCATTAACAATTTACAGATCATACATGGAAACAAGTGACACAAGTTTAAAAGCAAAAGATGACATCATAGATGTCAGAAACACAATACTCGATAACAGGACCCATGTTTAGAAAAAAATTAGATAAAAAAGGACAAGGAAGTGCGGAATTAATTCTAATAACAGGAGGATTAATTGTCATAATACTTCTAGTAGGAAGTTATATTTCAAATATAACCGATAAAACACAGCAAAATCTGAATTCATTGTTAAAAGAAGAACGAGATTTTTTGTTAAATAAAATTTGAAAATATGGGGCGCTTATCCCCATTTTTTCCGCTATTCGAAAAGTCATGTAAATGAGAAATACTTTCAATTAAATAATAACATTGCCGTTCTGATTAATTTCACCACGCCTGATTCTAGTGGATGAAATTGGAGTGCCGTCATATGCAAGCACAAAACTTACTACAACAATATCCAGAGGCCTCATCCCCTTGGAAATTCTGATGTCATTAATTTCAACAGCAGTCGGCTCTGTTTCTTCACTTACCACAATAGCTTCAAAATCACCATCATAAATTGTGGTTCCATAAGGGTCCTCCAAAGGAACTATTGTAAAATTAGATTTATCTGAAAAGAAATATTTCAGATTTTTCATTCTATCTTCACAGGAGTCAATATCGCCTTTCAAACCTCCAAATGCATCGGAAGTTACACCTATTTCAACCCTGTCTCCAATTTGAAAAGCTGTAGATAATAATTTTTTATGACCATCATGAAATTTGTCAAAGGTTCCACCAACAGCCACTTTCAAATATTTTTTAGAATTCATAATATTATCCTAATAAGTTCTAATTTAAAATATATTAAAACTATTATAAATTATTAGCTATTTGAAAAAAAGAGTATTAATAAAAAAAATTTAAAAAAAAAATAAATAGATAATTAGAATGATATACTTGCATAATAGCCTTTAAGACTAAATGTGTTTGTATTCCAATTAGCTATAGAACCTAACGAGTTTCTAGTACTTGTCGGATCACCAACAGTCCAGATATCACCAAGCAATACTTGTGTCCATACATGTCCATATGTTCCACTTGAGAATGTACATGTTCCATGTGCATATCTAGCTGGAAGGTCGGAAGCCCTATACAATGCTATAAGTAAATGTGCTTGGTCAACACAGTTTCCTGTTTTGGAATTTAATGTTCCTACAGCACCATATCTAGTATCATAATAGAAAGAGTATGAAATTGAATCTCTTACATAATTATAGATAGCAGTGGCTTTCGCTGATGGAGATGTTAAACCGCTAGTCAATTTAGCAGCTAATGCTTGTATCTGAGCATTATTCACTTGACAGTTTGTAGTTGCTTTCAGATAAGGAGCCAGATCTGTAATTGTATTTCTTGTATTAACAGCATCAGGACCTACTGATTGTGATATAGACTTGATAGTCACATAGTTTGGCATTTCTGATTGGTCGCCATAAAATGCAACTACACGAGCAAATGCATAAACCAAACCATCATAACCGATATTTCCTACATCAGATATTGCATAACTAGGCATAGAATCATATGTAGCTGCATGATTGATAACACGCCTTGCAACAGAATAGTAATCATTTAAATTACCTAAATAACCTGCAGGAGTATATGATTTAGGATTATTAACTTTTATTACATCTATAGCAGACTTATCCCCATTTTTTAAATTAAGAATAGCTTTTGAAGCCAAGTATAAATATTGGGCCAGGTTATAAGATACACCATTTATAGTTACACTTGATGGCAATTCTTCATTATTCTCAATGTAATTCTTTACAGTTTTGGAAGCTGAGATAACATTGCTTAATGAAACTTGATCAATTCCAACGCCTACTTTTTGAGTTGTTACAGTCGGTTCGTAACGTGAAACAGTTCCTGCAAATTTCAAAGTAACATCATAGGTACCTTTAGCTAACGCTTTAGTAGTAATGCTAGCAATACCATTCTTATTGGTTGTACCTACATAGTTCTTTCCATCCAAGATTAATAAAACCTTATTATTAGCTACGCCTTTACCAGTTTCACTATCTAAAACAGAAACATTAAACAAAGTTTTTGATTTGCTTTGGGTTGCAGACATCACAGTTAAAATAACCGGTATCTTTCTGAATACATTGACGTTTTGAGTAACTATAGTTTGATCATAACGAGAAATGGTACCCGCAAACTTCAAAGTAACAGGATAAGTGCCTTTAGCTAACGATTTAGTAATGATTTCAGCAATACCATTATCATCAGTTACACCTAAATAGTTTTTTCCAGTTAAGATTAATAAAACTTTACTGTTGGTTACAGCCTTACCATTTTCACTATCTTTAACAGAAACTTTGAAAATAGTAGACTCATTATCAGAAACTGCACTTGTAACTTTCATATCCACAAGTATCTTTCTGAATACATCAACGTTTTGAGTAATAATAGTAGCATCATAACGAGAAATGGTACCCGCAAACTTCAAAGTAACAGGATAAGTGCCTTTAGCTAACGCTTTAGTAGTAAAATTAGCAACACCATTTTTATCAGTTACACCTAAATAGTTTTTTCCATCCAAGATTAATAAAACTTTATTGCCGCTTACAGCTTTGCCATTTTCACTATCTTTAACGGAAACCTTGAAAATGGTGGATTTGCTATCAGAAACTGCACTTGTAACATTCATGTCTACAAGTATCTTCCTGAATACATCAACTTCCTGAGTAACTAAAGCAGGTTCATAACGGGAAATAGTACCGGCAAACTTCAAAGTAACATTATAAGTACCTTTAGCTAACGCTTTAGTAATGATTTCAGCAATACCATTATCATCAGTTAAACCTAAATAGTTTTTTCCAGTTAAGATTAATAAAACTTTACTGTTGGTTACAGCTTTTCCAGTTTCACTATCTTTAACAGAAACTTTAAAATGAGTATCATCACTACTGGAAATTGCACTTGTTACATTTAAAATTACAGGCACTTTTAAAGTCCCTTTAGCACTTAAAATATTATTTTCTGAACTTTCGAGAGCATTCTCATCATTATTTGAAGTGTTGTTTTTAGCTTCTAAACTTGAAGCTTGTAAATTATCATCCAACTTACTGCTTGATAAAACATCATTGGATGAATAATCCCCTAAATTATCATTCTGAGAATTAACTATATTAGCCTCTGAGATAGAAACCTCGTTAGAAATTTCTAATTTATTTTGTGAAGATAATGAATATGCATTATCATCTAAATTTGAATCTTCTTTAATTGAAACATTATCTAAATCTTGAGCACTAACCGCCCCCAATGCAAGGAAGAATATTAATGCAAGAGAAATTAATAATGTTTTATTTTTAATCGAAATTTTTCCACCTCTTGGTTCTCATTATGAAAATTTTTATATTAAAATATGATTATACTAAAATATAGTATACATTCATAATGAGTGGATAAAGATATATTGTTAATACCTATATAAAGGTTTTGCAAACTTTAAAAACTCAAAAACTAATTAAAAACCATTAAATTAACAGAAAAAAATAGAAAACATATATAAATCGAAAATAAAAGGAAAAATAAATTGAAATAAACTTTAATAAGCTCAAATATCTTAAATTTAGTTTAAATAAAAAAGAAGTTAATCAGAAATGAAATTTTAATTAAATGAACCAGTATACCAAAAATAATGATATTTTAAGATTTTATTAAAAAATCAAATAGAATATTGTCCAAATAATAAAAAATCAACTAATTTAAACTAATAATAATTGAAACAAATAATTATAATGAAAAAATACTCTAATGGAAAAAATAGCTGATTACATGTTATATGAAAAAAACACGTTTCAAAAAAAGCCTGGAAATGTAAACATTCATTTTGGACTTTCTTATCCCAATATTTATAGAACCGCAATGTCATCATTAGGTTATAACATATTATACAACTACATAAATGAACGTGAGGATACATGGTGTGAAAGAATAATATATCCCGATATAACTTCAATTGAATCAAATACGCCCAGCAAATACTTTGACATACTGAGCTTTTCCCTTCAGTTTGAGGAAGATTATTTCAATGTATTGGAAATGCTAAAAAAATCCGAAATTCCACTTAAAAGAAAAGACCGTGGAGAAAATGATCCTTTAATTATAGCGGGCGGACCATGTGCAACTGCAAATCCCATGCCATTATCTGATTATATAGATATATTTATTATAGGCGAAGGCGAACAGATAATTTACAAGTTTTTAGATAAATATATTGAAAGTCCAAATAAAAATTTAAAAAAATTTCTAGGTCTTCCCGGAATTTACATACCCCAGTATGATAATAAAACCAAAATAGCTTTGGTAAATGATATGGATGAAGCGTATCACATAACCGAACCCATTATAAGCAAAAGCGATGATGAAACTTATCAAACCATTTTTAATAATTCCATTATGTTAAATGTTTCAAGAGGATGCAGCAGAGGCTGTAGATTCTGTATGGCGGGTTATCTCTACAGGCCTGCAAGGGAAAGCAGCTGTGAAAAATTAGTGGATATTGCAATAAAAAATAGGCAAAAAACCTGTTTAAACAAAATTACATTAATTGGCGCGGCGGTATCTGATTACAGCAACCTGGACAATCTTATAGAAAAACTTGAAAATGAAGGTTTTCAAATTTCAACACCTTCTCTAAGAATTGAATCGATTTCTAGAAAAACACTGGAAACCCTAAAACAAAGCGGGCTGAAAACAATTACACTTGCTCCCGAATCGATTGAAAAATTAAGAAAAGTTATCAATAAGGACATACCCGATGAAAAGATATTCTCAGTGATAAATGATGCAGTTGATTTGGATTTTAAAATTAAATTATACTTTTTAATTGGAATTCCCGGCGAAAATAAAGACGACATTAAGGAACTCATAGACTATATGAAAAAAATAGCTGAAATGCATAAGAATATTAAAAATGTAAAATTTAGTGTAAATCCAATAATTCCAAAACCACATACTCCACTACAATGGGAGCAATATGATTTTAAAGATATTAAAAATAAAACAAGATATATTAAAAAAGAAATGAGAAGATACAATATAAAATGCGAAAGTCCTAAAAAAGGTATGATTCAATATATATTATCCTGTGGAAATAGGGAAGTTGGAGCACTTATTGAAAAATCTTTGATGAAACCCCCAACACTGAAAGAATGGAGGGAATTACTTCCAAATTATGATATTGATGAGGAATTGCCTTGGAGCAATATTGATGTTGGAGTAAACGAAAGATTTTTAAAAATAGAAAATAAAAGATTGAGAAATTTAAAACAAACACCCTGGTGTGAAACATCCCCATGTTACAAGTGTGGGGCATGTGAAAAATAATTACTAGAAAAAATTAAATTTACAAGAATAATAAAAATTGTAAAAATAATAATAAAAATATTATAAAAGTAATGACAAAATAATATTATATTAAAAAAGGTGAAGAATTATGGTAAATCCTGCAAGTAGAACACAATCAATTGAATTATCACAGATAAGAAAAATGTTTGAGGTGACAAATCCTGATGCAATAAATCTGGGAATAGGTGAACCTGATTTCAATGTTCCTGAAAACATTAAAATTGCAATGAAAAACTCCATTGATAATAATGAAACTCATTATACACCAAATAAAGGAATTATTGAACTGAGGGAAGCAATTGTAGATAAATTCAAAAAAGATAATGGAATAAAAACCAATCCTGAGAATATTATAGTAACTGCCGGAGCCAGTGAAGGGTTATTCATGTGTGCACAGGCATTTTTTGAAGCAGGAGATGAGATAATTCTTCCAAACCCTAGTTTTTTATCTTATGAAGCCTGCATAACTTTGTCCGGTGCAAAAATAGTTTCAGTTGACTGTTCAATGGAAAATGAATTTAAATTAAAAGCAGAAGACGTTTTGGAGAAAATATCTTCGGATACAAAAGCAGTTATGTTAAATTCCCCTTCAAATCCAACCGGAGCAGTAATGGAAAAAGAGGATATAAAAGCAATAGCCGATTTATCTATGGATCATGATTTTTTAATAATTTCCGATGAAATTTATGAAAAAATTATTTATGACAAAAAACATTACTCCCCTGCAAAATACAGCGATAATGTGATTACATTAAATGGATTTTCAAAAACTTATGCAATGACCGGACTCAGAATTGGTTATCTGACTGCAAATGAAAATTATACTGAAGAACTTCTTAAAATACACCAGTATAATATAGCCTGCGCCAGTACAACTTCACAAAAAGGAGCCTACGAAGCGCTGATCGGTCCGCAAAATGAAGTTGAAAAAATGATAAATGAATTCAAAAGAAGACGGGATTTAATTGTAAGCCGCCTAAATGAAATGGGATATGAAACAGTTAATGCTGAAGGTGCATTTTATGTATTCCCAAAAATAGATGATGCAGATTTTGTTCAAAAAGCAGCAAAAGCAGGCGTAATTACAGTTCCCGGAGCTGCCTTCGGATCAAATGGAAAAAACCATGTGAGAATGTCCTATGCAAACTCATATGAAAATATTGAAAAAGCAATGGATATCTTAGAAGAGCGTGTAGTTAATGGATGATTATAGAAGTAAAGCAGGACAAAAAGCAGTTACAGTGGCAATTCTTGCAAACTGCTTTTTAACAGTTTTCAATATACTTATTGGATTTTTGTCTGGAAGTTATGCGTTAATGTCTGAAGGAGCGCATACATTATCAGACATAGTAACATCAATTGTTGCCTTTGCCGGCTTCAAAATAGGTCAAAAACCTGCTGATGAAGATCATCCCATAGGACATGGGCGCGCGGAAGCAATAAGCGGATTGATAATAGTCCTATTTCTGGCAATGGTTTCTTATGAAATCATGAGCGGAGCTATTGAAAAATTCCTAAATCCTTCCACAATCACCGTTCCGGATACCTTTGCAGCAATTATGGCTGTATTTGGAATACTGATTAACTATTCCGTCAGTGAATATATAATCAGAATAGGTAAAGAAATTAAAAGTCCTGCGATTGTAGCTGACGGACAGCATCAAAAAACGGATATTTTCTCATCAGTTGCAATTTTATTAGGCGTTATTGTATCAAATATGGGTTATCCTATATTAGATCCATTCATTGGATTGATTATCGGTTTGCTGATTCTAAAAACTGCTTACGAAATAGGTAAATCAAACTTGGACAATATTATGGGAAAACTTCCATCACAGGAATTTATTGAAAAAATTAAAGATATCGCAAATAACACTCCCCCTGCACAGGAAGCGCACAATATAAAAGTAGATTATATGGGTTCTTATGCAGTAGTCACATTGCATATCAAGCTAGACGGAAATTTAACCCTAGATGAAACTCACAAGGTAGTGCATAAAGTCCAGGACAACATTATAAAGGAAATACCTGAAGTAAAATACGTAATGGTTCACGCATGCCCTATTGGACTACAATACGACCATGACCAAGAAATAGATAAATTATAAAACGCCGGGACGGGGATTTGAACCCCGGAGGTCATATGACCATCGGATTAGCAGTCCGACGCCGTACCAGGCTGGGCCATCCCGACATGACAAAAAACAGTATAATAAATTATATGTTAAAACTTATTTATAAACTTAATTATTTTTATTAATGGCACGTTCAGAAGTGGACTAATCTCAAAAATATAAGTGATCTAAAAAACCCAACTCCACCCCG
>CADAOO010000016.1:0-23577 GCA_902789505.1 uncultured Methanobrevibacter sp.
GCCCATATAGCTTTCGGTGTATTCAATTTCAAAGGACCCTCCAAACCTTGAAGCGGTATCCCTTACATTTTCCATGAGCTTATTGTCCCTTTCACCTGCAAGGTAGATTTTACTGGCCCCGAATGCACGGGCAGTCAAACATACGTGTGTTGTTATACGAGTATCTCTTTTTAATCTGTGATTCAATCTTAAAACATTAACTTCCATAATATCATTGAAAACAATCTATTTGTAAAAATAATTAATCTAATATTTCAAATTCGGAATATATAAATCATTGGCAATTGCGAAAAAATAACTGAAAAAGGGGAAAAATAGATGTCGACTACAATTGAAAAAAAAGACAAAACTTCCCCAAGAAGCGACATTTTGAATTGCAGTCGACAATATCCATATAGTATTTAATTTAATATCCGTGTTGTCCTAGCATCTGAAAAGTAATCCGAAAAATGATGAGATAACCACTTACCATTTTTTGAGCTTATGATGGGTGTAAGTTTTGAAGGTGAAATTCTTGAATGATTCAATATCAAATAGGGAGGTGAAACACTGCCACGCCAGTAAGTGGTATCACATCAAAACTAAATATGTAGCACCTGATTAATAAATAAATGCTTTTTAAAGCATAAATATTGAAATAAAGATGTAAAATTAGATTAAAAATAAAAAATTAGAAGAAATACAAAGCTGTTGCCATGAACAGCAATGCCATTAGACGACCCACTTCATTACTCATTCCCAAAACATCCCCATTGGCAACTCCGAAATTTCTCCTGGCAATAAAAGCTATTATTATACCTGAAAGCATGGCTCCCAAAACTCCGCAGATACCGACAAGGTCGCCCAACAGAAATGCGATAAGGGCAACAATGAATGTTGACAGCAGATATTTTGAAGGAGTGGTTTCATAAATGAAATAACTTCCAATTCCCGGAGTCAATGGCAAGGACAACAATGCAGTGGTCATGAGGGATGTTTTTGCAACCATTTCGCAGATGATTATTCCAAATAGGAAATTATAATCAAGGATATTATAAATTCCCGCAATGGTCAGGCTTGCAACCAGAAACATGGTTGCGATTCCCCCGGCTCCGACAGAAGAATCCTTCATCACTTCAATTTTGCGTTCGGGGCTGCCGTGAACCATCACTCCATCCGCCATGTCCATAACGCCGTCCAAATGGTTATACCCTGTAATAATCATCAAAAATGCATAGACAATCACTGCAGTAAAAAATGAATTCAAATGAAGAATATTCAATGACAAATAACCGCAAATAGCTGCCAATATCCCAATAAAGAGATGTATGAATGGCCAGCACCATGTAAGCTTGGTCATGCATTCAATTGATGTGTAAACACGAATCGGCAATATTGTTGAAAAGGTCAAAAGCCCCAAAATCGATTTGACCGGGGAGAAATCTTCATCCTCAAAGTAACTATCATCTTCCATAATCATTCCTCGAATATCTTTGACACGCATCCGGCTATCAGACCTGCAAAAATATCATCCAGCATAGGCGGCAGGCCATAAATAATACCCGGTTTAGCTTCATCATATCTTTTAAAATTAAAAGTCGCTTTTGTTCCTGCAATCTGATTTGCAATGGCCAGTCCCAGGACATCGCCGGTATACAGATAAGGCGAATCCCCCATTGGGCCGACTTCCCTTATGCGATTATTGCTCATGTCCTGCTCGGTTCTCATTGCAGCAACAAGAAGTGTTATAACATTAATATCAGTTAAAGATTTGAAAATCTGCTCCTTCATTTTTTGCCTTAGCTCATCTGTAACTTCAGCATCATCGACAAGTTCCATTCCTGCATCGACCAGATCCCCGATGAGTATTCCTTCTGCAACAAAATAATCCAGAATGCCGAAAGTCAATTCAAGTCTTTTAAAGGCATCTTCAATGCTTATTTCAATCGCATCCTCTATGCGAACCTTCAGTTCCCTGAAGTCAACTTCATCATATTCGGCATTGTTGATGTCCAGGCTTTCGGAATTTCCTTTTGGAAGATTTGAAAGCACTGCAAGAAAATCATCCCTATTCAAAATATTTTGAATATGCAACGGCAGCGCCATATCCGCCAGTGCCTTAGCTTTAATGGCAGTTACTATTTTAAAAACGCTCAACAAATCTTTCGGGGATAAAACCTTATCGATATAAAGAATGTGGCTTAAATTAATTCTTGCATCGACAAAGCCCCTTGAAGAGTTTGCAACTTTAAGGCAGTCAGTGAAATCTTCAACAGCCACATCGTTTGCCATGAATGTGAAAAGAGTCAAATCACCATAAGTGTTTTTAAAATAATCCAAAAACTCCGTTGCCTGAGCTATATAAGAACCCTGAGACTGATTAAAGGTTTCTGCCCTTTTGGCTGTTGATTTGAAATCATCTTTAGCCTTAACTACATTGACATTTTCAATTATGTCTATTCCGTCGCTTACCGTGAAGTTGCTGAAAGCCAAAAAATGATGGGGATTGTTAATGCAAATCCCATAATCTTTTTCAATTATATTAATCTTCATGTTATGCCTAACATATATTTATATTAATTATTTAATTTAAATTTTATATTATAACCAATTGAAAGGACAATTATCATGACAATTATTATTGACCCACAATCTAGCGGAATAGCTGGAAATATGATTATTGGAGCGCTTGCGGATTTAGGTGCTGATAAAGACAAATTAAAAGAAATAATGGAAAAGTCAGCCTTTCCTTTTGGAAAAGTTGAAGTGACATTCGATAAGGTTACAAAAAATGGAATAACATCCACATTCTGCCATGTTGAAATGCTTGAGCGTAAACATTCAATCAAATATGGAGATTTTATTGAAAAAATCGGAAGTCTGGAAATTGACGAAAAAGTGAAAAAAACCTCAATCAAAGTGTTTGAAAGAATAGCCAAAGCAGAATCAAAAATCCATGGCGAAAGCCTGGAAAATGTTCATTTTCATGAAGTCGGCGCAAGTGATGCTGTGGCTGATGTAATCGGGTCAATTTATGCTTACTATTCACTGAATATGGATAAACAAAAAATCATCGGACTTCCAATAGCCGTCGGAGGGGGAAGAGTAAAAACCGCACATGGAATATTGCCCGTCCCTGCTCCAGCAGTTCTGGAAATCACCAAAGATGCCAAAATCATTGGAGGGCCTGTTGATGATGAACTTGCAACCCCTACCGGATGTGCGATATATGCTGAAATCTGTGATGAAATCATGGACTTCATTCCTCAAATAAAACCTAAAAGGACAGGTTACGGTGCCGGAAGAAAAGAATTTGACCATCCGAACATCCTAAGGATTGTCGAATCATCAGACATCACCGAAAGCGATAAAATTGACGTTATCGAAACCAATCTTGATCATCTAACCGGTGAGGAAATCGGATACCTTTTTGACAGACTTATGGATTTGGGAGCCAGCGACGTTTCCATCACACCAATCATAATGAAGAAAAACCGCCAGGGAAGCCTTTTAAAAGTGATATCTCCTAAAAAAAATAGGGAAACATTAATAGAAGCAATCTTTAAAGAAACCGGAAGTTTTGGAATTAGAGTACTGCCGAATTTACACAGGGGAATCTCCAAAAGGGAATTCATCAAAAAAGAGTTTGAAATCCAGGGTGAAACTTTTGAAGTAACCTTCAAGGTAGGATACATCAACGGAGAAATCATATCCTCAAGACCAGAATATGAAGACTTGAAAAAAATCGCCCAAAAAACCGGCATTCCATTAATAAAGGTAAAGGAGATGATAGGATGAAAAAGGCAATTTCCGTGCTCTCAGGAGGGCTTGACTGTACTGTTGCAACCGGCGTTTATGCAAATGAATATGACATTCATGCAATCACATTCAACTATGGTCAAAAAGCATTCAAACAGGAGCTACAGGCTTCAAAAGCAATATGTGAAAGAATGGGATTCGAACATTCCGTTATTGGTCTTCCATGGCTGGCCGAAATCAGCAACTCAAGTTTAAATACTGATGATGACATTCCTGAAGTCAGCGAAGATGACCTTGACGATGTGAAAAAAAGCGGCGAGACTGCAAGCAGCGTTTGGGTTCCTGCAAGGAACATGGTCTTTACTGCCATTGCAACATCCTATGCCGAAAGCATTGGGGCCGAAGCAATAATAGTCGGATGGGATGCTGAAGAGGCTGCAACATTTCCCGATAATTCAAAAGAGTTTCTGAACGCATTCAATGAATTGATAAAAATAGGTTCGCCGGAAAACATTAAAATTGAAGCACCGGCCATTGATTTGAGTAAAGAGGAAATTGTTAAGTTAGGCCTTGATGTTGGTGCTCCAATGGAATTAAGCTATTCATGTTATGCCGGCAGAGACAAGCATTGCGGTGTCTGTGAAAGTTGCATGAGGCGGAAACGAGCATTCAAAAAATTAAAAATAAAAGATGTTACGGAATATGAACAGTAATCAGTCATATTTTTTCAGGTTTTCTTTCCAGTCCCCATCATCCATATTCATATCACATCTAACTCTATGAGTGGCATCTGCAATGGAGCAGTATAACTCTTCAACTCCTTCTTTTGATTTGCTGTAGTTGGCAACTCTTGATTTTCTGATTCCAATGCTTCCCGCTTCGGAGTATGAATCAATATCCGCACCGATGAAAATGAATTCCCAGGTATGATTATTGATCATGTTGCGGATTTGCGGCTTTGAATACTCAACAGAGGCATTTTCCATACCGTCGGTCATGATGACAAACAAAACCTTGTTTTCAATTTTATGGTTAAGGGTTGTAATTGTTTTTCCGATTGCATCCAAAAGAGCGGTGCATCCCCTTACATAGTATTCGTTTTCTGTTAATTCACAGACATCTTCAATCGGTTTTCTTTCATAGAGAATTTCATAGTCGTCATCAAACAAGATGGTGGTTACATTTGTGTTTAATCCTTTTTTTCTTTCCCTTTGGATGAATGAATTGAATCCACCAATGGTGTCCTTTTCAGAGCCGTGCATTGATCCGCTCCTATCGATTAAAAATATTAGGTCTAAGTCTTTTTCTGGTGTCATATTTGTCATGTTTTTCACTTCCCTTGGTTTTTATAAATACCTTGTTAATAAGTTGTTAATAACTTACACACAATATATATATACTGGAAGTGGTATATAAAGTTTTCTAAAAAGACACATGAAAAAAATGAAATATAAAAAAAAGAAGTTAGTCTAATTTTTTTAAGACTTTTAATCCATCATCTGACAGCCTATAAAGGCGGCCTTTCTTGACTTCAGGATTAATGCATTCAACAATCTCGTTTTCCCTTAACTGTTTCAATACATTTGAAATATGGTTAGGTAAAATATCACAGTCTGCAGAAATCTCTCTAGGCATTTTAGCTTCAGTATCAAGAGATTTTACAACTTTAAGCCTATAAGTAGATTTATTAACATATCTGACCTTATCCTCCATAACATCACCTCAATTAACTTTATTTCCACACATCATGCAAAAAGAATCCCCCTCACCAATAGAAGCTCCACAATGAGGGCATTTAAGCTCAACGTCAAAATGTGCTCCACAGCTAGTGCAAAACTTATCTCCGGCATCAGCAATTGCACCGCAGTTCTGACAATATTTCTTATCATTTCCAATTAAATGGGACTTTTCAAATTCCTGTTTTGGTTTAGGAGCATCCCCTAAAACTGGAGCGGAGTAAAAATCCTTTTGGTTTTCAATTTCATGAATCAACTCATTCATAACAGCTATCCTCTTGCTGTCGGAAGGGTGTGTTGAAAAGAAATCATGACTGTTCGGATTTCCACCGGCCATACTCTGCCAGAAGTGAGGAATTCCTGAAATGTCATAACCTGCCCAATGAATTATCATCATCCCCAGCTTATCTGCTTCCAGTTCCTGGTCTCTTCCCCACGGATTCAACAGGAAAAACTGTGAACCCACACTTGCAACATTGGTGGCCGCTCTTGTAAGTCCTCCGATTTCGCCCAAACCAATAAGGTCCAGGGCAAAACTGCCTATCCAAGCAGCAGAAGTAATGGCATTTTGAGCATTTTGAGCACTGACCCGTGTCCGAGAGTGGTCTAGGAGTGCATGAGCCATCTCATGACCTAAAATAAAAGCAACCTTTTCTTCAGTGTTTGCAACTGAAAGAATACCTGAAAACATTACAATCTTGCCACCAGGCATGCAGAATGCATTTATGGTATTGTCTGCCACCAAATGGAAATCCCAATCATAATAATCAGCAGTATAATCACTTCTTCCAATCTGTGCCAAATGATTTTCAACAGCTTGAATTAGCCTGATTGCCACATTTCTAACTATCTGACCATCAGGAGTATCATCAAGAAGTTGAGCATTGTTTAACATTGAATAATACTCATTATAGGACTCCTGTAAAAATTTATCGTCATTAACAATGTCAAAATGAGATTTTCCAGTGAATGGATTGACACTACTCCGGTCATCTTTTGCCATAATGCATCACATCTCCAATATTATATTATTATTTTGTGTTTAAAAAGTTTTTTAATAGTTAGAAAGATATTACTGAAAAAATTCATCATCACGCCAATCATTCAAATGTGCAATATTCCAGATGGGAATCACAAATCCTAATCCCCTCTTTTAAGTGATTCTACCATATCCAATTTTTTAATTTTGCGTGAAAACATCAGGTTTACAAATATGGACAGGAAAAACGTTATGCATGCTGTAAGCAGGACATTTGCAAGAGACAGCCTAGGCACTATATAAAATGAGTCCCCAGCTGATGCACACATTATCATCAGGACATAATAACCTATAGGAAGACCTAATATGAACCCTATTGTTGTAAACCACAAGTTTTGAGTCAACAATAGTCTTCTCAAAGGTTTTGTTTTAAATCCTAAAACCTTTAATGAGGTGATTTCCCTTTCAATTTCTGTAAATGACAACAGTCCCAAATTATAAAGTACTACGATAGCTAAAAGAGATGAAAAAAGGATTAAAAAATATATCAATATCCATGCAGCTTCTGATATGCCGTTCCAACTTTTAATACTATCCTCATGGGTGATGACCGACTTGACGCCGGAATAATTAGTATCTACATGCTTGTCTGTAACTATGCTTGTCGCAGTGAAATTTAAACCGGAACTCTCAAATTTGTCTTTTGACATTGTAATTCCCTGAGAATTGGGATCAACATGAATTTTATCTATTTTTGTTTGGAACCAATCCTTTGAATCCATAGGATGCCATTTTATAGTATCACCAACGCCAACACCCAATAAATCAGCCATTTTCTGTGATATTGAAACTTCATCATTCCCAATCTCCATTTCATTCCAATTATTGTCGACTGTGGATATCAAATCCGTTCCGTCCAAAACCAAAAGCATGCCTGCCTTTTTAGTCGATGCGGATTGTATCTCAATAATGTCTTCAATAATCTCATTGCCGTTGACTTCCTTTGAAATTTCATCAATTCTAGACTGGCTGATATCATGATTTATGAATAATTCTGAATCATAATGATTGATAACATTATATTCCAATTCTTCCACATCATTCATCGAATCATACAATCCGAATGCACAAACCAAAAGGGTAGTACACCCTATAACTCCAATTACTGTCATTAATGCACGGAACTTATTTCTTTTTGCATCACGATAATTCCAGCGGGTATTAAATGACAAATGTTGCCAAAATCTAAATTTTTCTATGAAACCCGATGTGGAAACATTTGGCGCCTTAGGACGGATAGACTGAGCAGGATTTTCATCGGAAATAACTTTAGCCGAAAACAGAGAAACAACTAAAGACATTAAAACCATTAAAACCACCACATAAGCAAAATTAATACCTGAAACAGTTTTCCATGACGGCAATATAAACAAATGTTCCATTACAGGATAAAGAATCTTCGGAAGGATTATCGGCCCCAAAATCAAACCTAGAACCGAGCCTATTAAAACCAGGAAGACCCCGTAGGATAGATAATGCCAAATTATAGTGCTGTTTTTAAATCCGTTAGATTTTAAGATACCGATTTGAGTTCTCTGATGAGCGATGATTCTGGTCATTGTTGTCAAAAGCATCAACATTGAGACCACGATAAATACAATAGGGAAGACATCCGCCATCATTTTATGCAGGGAGATTTGATTTTGAAACTGACTTACGCTCGAATGTTCAGACCTTTCAAGAAATGTACCGTAATATCCTCCCAAATGATAATCCAATATGCCCTCATAGTTTTCAGGAGTCCCATCAAATTTTACATTCAAAACATTATACGGCACATTATCGCTTGGAAATGCCTTATAAGAGAAATACGCAAAGCCCATCTTGTTATAATCAGGCAATATCGAATATATCGATGCATGATAAACATATTCCGGAGAGTAACCAAGACCCCTTATTTCCTTTGTGATTTCATAATCTCCAAACTTGAATGTGATATTGTCTCCAGTTTTCAGACCCTTTGCATTAGCAAAGCTTTTATCCAACCATACCCCATTTGAGTCATTGATGTCTAACGGTTCACCTTCCATCAAATAAAATTTAGATATCGTATTGTTTTCAACAAAATGCAGAGTAACATCAGGATCGTTTTCAAGTACTGCCTGCGAGTCAACTACAACCTGCCTCTCCATTTCAGTGGTTGCACCCAGACACTGGACCTGATATAAAAACAAATCATTCAATAAAGGAGAATAAATCCATCCATCCGCCAGATTTGTATCCTCATAAAACTGATTAACATTGACTTCGAGACCCAGTGCCTCTCCACCAACACCCGAAAAAACAAAAACGCCTAAAAATGCCATTAGAAAAATAGACAAAAACTGAGTTTTATGCATTTTTATGTCTCTCAGCATTTTCCTTTTCAGCAAATCATCACTACTCCAAATCTATAACATTTTTGTATTTCCATAAACAATAATCTGTTTGACTTTAAATCCCAATCGTGTCAGAGTGCTGATTTAACAGCCCATGATTGAAAATTAAAACATATAGTTAATTTTGAATGTTTTCATTCAACATACTTGAAACATGTGCTGGTCTTTTTAGAATAGCAATTATTGCAGCTTTGGCAAATTGCCACCCCTTCACCGTTTTCCTTCCAATCGGCCAGGAAATCGGCTTGAGCAACAAATGGTTTGGACATTGAAACCAATTCAACTTTTGAATTATTCAAAACATCATTGATTTTAGCCATTTCCCTTAAAGACCCGCCTAAAATAACAGGAATGTCAACCGCATCAATCAAATCATCAACATAGACTAAAAACGGATGCTTTTCTCCTTTGTCATATATCTGAGAAATAGTACGGGCGGTTAGCTGAATGCTGTCCGCACCTGCTTTTTCAAGCTCCCTTGCAATAGCTATGCTTTCATCAACAGTAATTCCACCTTTTCTAACATCCCATGGATTAATTCTGCAGCTTACATGCATATCCATAGTGCTTTTAATAACTTTAATTATTTCTGAGGAAATTCTTACGCGGTTTTCTGTGTTTCCACCATATTTATCTTCTCTTTGATTGAAATACGGATTCATGAATCTTGCCAGATAGAAATTATTTCCCATATTGATTTGGATTCCATCAAAACCTGCAAACAAGAATTTCTTGGCAGCCATTATAACTTCTGCCTGCAATTTCCTTATACCTTCAGGAGTAATTTCATTAGCTTCCACTTTCTGATTTTCACCGTCATCATAGTAGAAAAATGCCAATTGACCCAAAATTGGAACCTCATATTCATGGACAATACCAGTAATCATTTTATAATCTTTTATGAAACCTTTATAGTTCAAACTAGTGGAATAAGGGAAGAATCTGTCTTTATGATCAAGAGCGAATATTTCAGAGACTATTGCTCCCACACCGCTGCTTGCCATCTTTTTATATCTTTCAAAAACAGCAGGTGTTAAAAATCCGCCGTCTTCGGTTTCGGTTTCCCAGGTTCCTGTTCTAACAATTCTGCTTTTAAGTTTTAAATCGCCCAAATAACATTCATCAAAAATATCTTTCATAAAAAACTACTCCAAAAAGAAATAATAAAAAAAAAAGTAAATGAAGGTAATCTATTTGATTACCATTAAAGTATCACCGGCGCTTACTGCATCACCCGGCTCTACAAAGATTTCCTCTACAACACCGTCAACTTCAGACTGGATGTCGTTTTCCATCTTCATAGCTTCGATAACACAGATAGTGGAACCGGCAGTGACTTTGTCTCCAACATTGACATTGAGTTTGATTACCATACCCTGCATTGAAGAAGTGATTCCCCCTTCAACAGGCTGGAATGCAGCACCGTCAGAGGCTTCTCCGATTTCCATGAATCCTGTAGGCATGATTTTAACTTCATACACGTCCCCGTCAACTTCAACATTATACTGTGTTGGAATTCCAATACCATCATTTTCATCAATGGAATGAGCCGGCTGAAGTTCCTCTTCTTCAGCTTCACCTTTAAGGAATTTAGGTGCAATTGGAGGATACAATGCATAAGTTAAGGCGTCTTCATCAGATTTGACAAAACCTTTTTCTTCACCTTCGGATTTGAACTTGTCAAATTCAGGTTCCAATAAATCTGCAGGTCTGCAGGTAATAACTTCTTCATCACCAATTATTTTGCTTGCTATCTCTTCATCAACAGGTGCTGGAGGTTTACCGTACATTCCTTTCATGTACTCTTTTACTTCATTGGAAACAGTTTTGTATCTTTCCCCACCCAAAACATTCATTACAGATTGGATACCGACAATTTGACTTGTTGGAGTTACTAACGGTGGATATCCCATGTCTTTTCTTACACGAGGCATTTCATCAAGTACATCACCATATCTGTCAAGAGCATTTTGTTCTTTGAGTTGAGAAATTAAGTTTGAAAGCATACCTCCAGGAATCTGGTACAGTAAAACATCTGCGTCAATACTTTCAGAAATAGGATCCAAAATTCCGGAGTACTTCTCTTTAATGTCTTCAAAGTATTTTTTAATATGAGCCAATAATTTTAAATCAAGGCCTGTGTCGAATTCAGTGCCCTGTAGGGCTGCAACCATACTTTCAGTTGGAGGTTGTGATGTTCCCCATGCAAGAGGTGAAATAGCTGTATCCAAAATATCAACACCAGCCTGACATGCAGCATAATAGCTAATAGGAGTCATACCGCTGGTACAGTGACAATGTAAATCTACAAGCAAATCAGTTTCCTCTTTTAATCTTGAAACTAAATCATAAGCAGCAGTAGGAGTGATTAAACCTGCCATATCCTTAATGGCTACTGAATCACAATCAAGCGCTTCCAAATTTTTTGCTAATTCAACAAAATCATCATTTGTATGTACAGGACTGATTGTATAACTTATTGTCCCTTGAACATGAGCTCCCTGATCTTTAGCAACTTTAATTGCTTTTTCCATGTTCCTAATGTCATTCAATGCATCGAAAACCCTAAAAATATCTACTCCATTTTCATATGATTTTTCAACGAATTTTTCAACAACATCATCAGGATAATGTTTGTAACCTACTAAATTCTGTCCCCTTAAAAGCATTTGAATAGGTGTCTTGTTAAATTCTGATTTTAATTGTCTTAATCTATCCCATGGGTCTTCATTCAAATATCTGATACAAGTATCGAAAGTAGCTCCACCCCAAGCTTCTACTGAAAAATAACCGACTTTGTCCATTTCTTCTGCAATAGGAATCATGTCTCTAGTTCTCATCCTGGTTGCAAGTAAGGATTGATGGGCATCTCTAAGTGCAGTTTCAGTAAATCTCACTTTAGCCATTATATTACACCTCTTTAATATTTATCAATAATCGTAAATTATCCAACTATAATATATGTTCTTTGTATTATATAAATTATACTAAAAAGTTAATAACAACAACTATTCAAAAGACAATATCATAAAAAAAGACCAAATTAAGGCAGATATAATGAATATTCATACAATATGAATGAAAAAATAAAATAAAAAAAGGATAATTGAAAAATTATCTTTCTAATTCGCCAGAAATAAATTTTTCAACATTTTCATATGCTTCATCATCAGTGAACTGGACAGGCGGATGTTTCATTGTGTATGAAGAAATTGATGTTAACTGTCCACCAATGCCCCTTTCCAAACCTAATTTGCAGCATCTTACTGCATCAATAACACAACCTGCAGAGTTTGGAGAGTCTTCAACACTTAATCTGAGTTCAATGTTCATTGGAACATCTCCGAAAGTACGGCCTTCCATTCTAAGGAAACATAATTTATTATCATTCTGCCATGGGACATAGTCACTAGGTCCAATGTGAATATCACGGTCATCCATTCTCTGGGTTAAGACAGACTGGACAGCTTCGGTTTTTGACTCTTTTTTAGAATCGAGTCTTTCCCTATTGAGCATATTTAGAAAATCAGTATTACCACCAGTGTTGATTTGATAAGTTTTATCTAATTTTACTCCCCTGTCCATGAACAAACTAGCTAATGTTCTGTGAGTAATAGTAGCCCCAATCTGAGCTTTGATATCGTCTCCAACAATAGGAATTCCTTTTTCTTTGAATTTGGCATCCCATTCATCATCACTAACAATAAATACAGGCATACAATTTACATAAGCAACACCCGCATCAAGAGCGCATTGCGCATAATATCTTGCGGCCTCTTCAGAACCTACAGGCAAGTAGTTGACTAAAATTTCAGCGCCGCTTTCCTTCAAAACACTGACAACATCAGCAGGTTCCTCATCGCTTACAACAAATGTGTACTCATCATCATAATTAGACATGTGGTCAGCAACACCGTCTAAAACGTGCCCCATACTTACTTTAACATCATATTTTGGAATATCCTTCTGGAAAATAGTTGTACAGTTAGGTTTTGCAAAAATTGCTTCGTCAATTGTTTTTCCAACTTTTCTCGCATCAACATCAAAAGCTGCAACAACTTCAATGTCACTAGGTTTGTATCCTCCAATTTCCCAATGCATAAGTCCTATTGCATCTTCAGGTTTTTTACCATCATAATAATGAATTCCTTGAATAAGAGAACTGGCACAGTTTCCAATTCCCACAATAGCTATTTTAATTTTGTCCATCATAACACCAGCTTAATTAAAGTAATACTTTAAATAATTATAATAGTAATATATATTTTTAATATAGTTTATAAAATTATTGTTTTAAGAAAAAAATATGAATAAAATTATTCATTATTCATATGTCAAGAATATCTTGATTTCTTTAAGATTAAATCATATTAATAACAAAATAACATTTAATGGAAAAATGAATCCGCAGAAGAACAATCTGTAAACCTTTCAAAATTAATGAGGAAAATAAAATGAATCCATATATTGAAATATTAAGGCCCGGAAATGCATTGATGGGTGCGATATCCATAGTATTAATTGCAATTATTGACAAGACAATCAGCATCCCAATAATTCTTGCAATGATGGCTGTGTTTTTTGAAACAGCAGCAGGCAATGTAATCAACGATTATTTTGACTACAAAATAGACCTGATCAACAAACCTGAAAGACCGATACCTTCCGGGAGAATATCACCCAAAGCAGGGAGAAACTATGCTTACCTGCAATTTTTACTTGCAACAATATGCGGTTTCCTAATCACATATCTGACCGATAACTGGATTCCCTTTGCTATTGTGCTGATGGCGGATGTGATACTTTACTTATATGCATATAAATTAAAATCAACACCATTGATTGGAAACCTGACTGTTGGATTTATGACAGGTTTCGGATTTGTATTTGGTGGATTTACACTCAACAATCCCCCAATCATTACAACCTCAATATTTTTAGGCTTTTTTGCAATGGTAATGACAACTGCCCGTGAGATTATAAAGGATATTGAAGACATAGAAGGAGACAAAGTCGAAGGGGCGAAAACATTGCCTATCCTAATTGGTGAAAGGATTCCTGCAATACTTGCAGTCTGCTTAATTATAATTGATTGCATATTATGCCCTCTTCTTTATTATTACCAAATATTCGGCATTTACTACCTGTTCGTAATTGCCATCGCAGTGATATTATTCATATATTCTGCAATTTTAATATTGAAATCACAGGACAGAGAAACTGCACACAAGGCCTCCAAATATTTAAAAATAGGAATGCTCATCGCATTCGTATCATTCATATTCGGAACCATTTAGCTTTATGGGTCATGGCCAATTCCAATCCGTAAGTTAGTACAATAATGGGGTTACAAATACCAAGCCATTAAAATATTTAAAAAGAATTATTTAATATGAAAAACTAAAATAATGAATGATTATGTTTTTAGAGGACTTTCCAATAGAAAAAAAAGATAAATACATCCTAATACTGATAACCGCATTTAGTTTAATATTAACTTGTTATTATATTAACTTTAATCAAAATTTGGGGATTTATTGTAGCGATGTTTATGTTTATCTTTTAAATGCTGTTTATTATACAGGGCATAATATCTATTCCACCACTACAATATACTTGTCACCGGTAATCTGTTTTTTAACTTCAATACTGATGACTCTCGGAATTAAGGATGCCACTTCGATTTACATAGTAACCGGATTATTTGCAGTCATCGGAAATATAGGACTTTATTTTCTTTTAAGGATAAGATTTGATGAAATATTGAGTTTGACTGGAGTTATACTCTATGCAACATTTGCACTTAACCTGACCTGGCTGGCAAACGGCAGCATTGATATTCCCGGAGTGAGCATTACCATATGGACTATCTTTTTCATGATTATGGCAGTTGATAAAAATCCGAAATATTATCTTCTGGCATTTCCAACATTGATTATTGCATTTTTTACAAGATACACAATAGTATTTATCATCCCGGTCATGGTTTTGTATTATCTATACAGAAAGGGATTCAAAATTGAAAAACAAGATGCAAAATATATTATCATTGGCCTTTTAATAGCAGGATTGCTTGCAGCCCTCATTTTAATGCCAGTCACATCTATGGGGGATGGAAATTTTGAACCTACAACACAGATTTCAGAAGGAATTGGCGGAGAACACGGGCGCACCAATGATCCTGCATACAGCACAGACGTAGGATATTACCTGTCAAATTTTTTAAATTTCATCTCCTCATCAAAAGTCACTTTTGAAGGCAATACGCCCGCCTTAAAAGACCCTACAATATTATCATATCTCATTGCAGGGATTTTAGCCATCGGAAGCATAATATTCATTGCAAATAAGGATTATGAATTAAATAAACGAAAATTGATTCCACTTGCATTATTCCTAATAGCCCTTCTGACATTCAACAAAACAAGTTCAGTCATAACAATTTTAATTACGCTAATTGGACTGCTGATACTTGGACGCGACAGCAAACATCAAATGGGCCTTCTGATGTTAAGTTGGATTTTAGTTAATCTAATCTACTACAGTTATTATTCGCATAATGTTAACAGATATATAATTCCCGCAATACCTCCTTTGATTTATTTAATTTTAGCGGGCATTGAACTGATTAATGAAAAAATCAGCATCAACAGGAATATAATCCCCATTGCCTTGATTGTGCTGTTTGTAATACAAGGATTTACATTTTGTCTTGCATTTGAAGAAACAAATCAGTATATAGCTCCCCAGGAAATAAGTGAGTATATAATTCATGAAATTCCGAATTATGAAAAATATGAAATAGGCGTTTATAATATACGGCCTTTTTACTGGTATCTGGGTGAAAATGTAACAGGGATTGAAAATCATAATACTGCAAAGATTGATGCAAGTAACGTGAGTTATTACATTTCAAAAGCTCCCCTAAATGGTTTGAACAACTATAGCGAAATAAAGAATATCCATAACATGTATTTATATAAAAAGAATGTTTGAAGAACATGATAACCAGTACAAAATCAACTGAAACAATATTGAAAAGCAAAATTTTCCAATTTATACCCCCACATGTTCAGACTAATTTTTAGAAAGATATATAATAAAAAAAATAAAGAAATAAATAACATAAAAATGCATTTAAAGAGGATAATATGAAAGTTGTATGCTGTAAGAACTGTGGTGCAAAATACCAACTCGATGATGATGACGATATAACTACATTCGAGTGTTCTTCATGTGCAGGAGAGTTAGAATATTTGGAAGAGTATTCTGATGATGGTAAGAAATCCCGTTCTTCTTTTATAAATTCATTCAAGTATGATAATTCTTATATTGTCCAATGTGAAGACTGTGGACTTAAATATAAGATAAAAAGCAGTGATAGCATACTTGATTATGAGTGTGATAGTTGTGGAGGTTCTTTAAGATATCTTGATGATGACATGAATAAAGAACTTGATAATTATCTTCAGGAAAGACAAAAAGAAGCTGAAAAATACAGGACACAAAACCAGACTCAAGAACCAACACCTGAAGAAGATGAAACCAAAACCAAAGATAATATATCCTTAAAGTCATTTACCAACAGACTCGAAAACTTCTTCTCTGAAGAGCATATGCTCCAAATTGCTGATGATGAGAAAGAACAAGAGGAACTGGAAGAAGGTCTTCATGCTAAAACTGCTAGAACTACCATACCAAAATCAGTTTTATCAAAATTTGGAAGGGAATTTGCTGTTCCTAAAACAAATGATTATAACATCTTAAAGAATTTCCTTAAAGATGAATTCTTGAAAGGAATGCGCGAATATTATCCAAACAGTTATGAAGAACCGAAATCCGGCGGAAGTTTCTTTGAAAGGTTCAGCATAGCAGAACCTAACATTGGAATTACTGAACCTAAAGAAGAAGTTGTCGAAGACAAGGGTTTTGATTTTGATATCAAGAATATGGATGCCAATTCAACAGTGATGCTTATTGGAGTGGTCATCTTTATTTTAAGCATAATCGAAATATTGCTTATTAACAGTGGCATCGGTATCGTTACTTTATTTATTGGAGTAATTATCTTATGTTATGGATTATATAAAACTCGTGATGTAAAAGAATACGAAAAAAGAACAAGAATTATCAGAGAACACTTATTAACCTTACCTGATGATTATTATGTTTTCTACAATGTTAAAACTCCAACTTCTTCATCAAGCATTAACCACTTGGTAGTCGGTCCAACAGGAATTTATGCACTTCTCTCACAGAAATACAATCCAAAACTCAGATTAGAATCTGAAAATGAAAATTTGAATTTAATTGGATCAAGTGAATCTGAAGAGGACAAAATTGAAGAAATCACAACCACAAACAACGTTAGACGATTCAGATACACAACCAAGCAAGCAAAATTCTCCCAGGACAATAAAATCAAACAAAAATCATTAAGCCTAGGAGAGGACTTGATCAATTTCCTCAACGACAACAATATTAGAAATTGCTTTGTTGAACCCCTGGTTGGATTTATAAACAATGAAGTGGTTGTAATAAATATGCCTTTAACTGATGAAGACCTATTTATTGAAGAGTTATTGAATAAAATCCAAACAAGCACTATTAAATTAGATTCTGAAACAATTGACAAATGTGCTGTTCTAATCAACACATATTCCGCTGATTGTTCATCAGAGGTAATCTAATTTCTTTTTTTTATTTTTTTAGATATTGCCATTGCCCCCTTAGCAATTTTAAAATAACTAGCTAATTTTCAAACAGTGTTTTTTAAAAGACAATCAAAAATATTCCTTGTCATAATCAACCCATGAATTGTTAAAAAAAGAATAAAAAATCCATTAAATTAAAATATGTTAATCACTAATACAAAACCATATAACTTTTTGGAGATAAAAAAATGTCTGATATTACAGTAGATTTTGACAAATGTGATAGTTGCGGTGATTGTGCTGATGTTTGTCCGATGGAAGTATTAATCATCAAAGATGGAAAATTAACAATAAATGACCCTGATGAATGCAGTTACTGTGAAACTTGCGTTGATATGTGTCCTAATGAGTGCATAACAATCAAATAGGACTTAAATCATATTTTATTAATATAAACTATTTATTTTTTATTTCTATTTTTTCAAACGCCCAAGACCTTGAAACACCAATTTATTCCAGCATTTCAAAATCAATTAAAGTATCTTCACTGATATCTTTGGAAGCTGTTTTTCCGAGAACTTCATCCACTTCCCTCGGTGAAATTCCAGTACCCGGTCTTTTAAATGCAATATTTGATTTGGAAATGACTTCTCCCTTTTTAATGTCTTTTTTTGCAACAATAGACCTTCTTGTTTCTTTTCTTGCGGAAGATTCACAAATTAACGGTTGCTTGTTAATGCGACCGTTGATTTTAGATAAAAAGACTATATTATCTTTAAATTTATAAACATCATTCGGATCCATTGAATGGCAGTGGTCATTGCCTGTCAAAGATTTGTCCAAAGTAAAATGCTTTTCCAGTATTGTGGCACCATAATTGTATGCAGTTGTTAAAACAACCATGTTTTCATCAGGTTTTGTATGGTCTGAATAACCAATTTCATAATTTGGGAAATTGTTAGCCAAATCTTTAATCATCAAGAGATTTGCATCCTCATAAGCTGTTGGGTATGATAAAACACAATGCATTATCGCAATATCAACAAGAGACACATCTTCAATTGCCTTAACGGCTTCTTTGATTTCCCTTAGAGTAGCTGCACCTGTTGAAAGTAAAATCGGTTTGTTTTTGCTTGCAATATATTTAATTAATGGAATATTGGTCAAATCAGAAGAAGATATCTTATAAACATCCATAAATTCATCCAAATAATCAACAGACTCAAAATCAAAAGGTGTTGACAAAAACATTATGCCTATCTGTTTGCAATAATCTGCCAATTGACGATATTCATCAGCTCCGAATTTATCATATTTTTTAAATAAATCAAATTGAGAATTATGGGAAGCAATACTTTCTGCATTATAAGATTGAAATTTAACCGCATCAACGCCGCATGCCTTTGCCTCATCAATCATAAGCTTTGCGGCATCCATGTCAGACATTCCCTCTTTTTCGGCAATGCCATAAAAGTTAACACCTATTTCTGCAATTAAAAATGGTTGTTTGTTGAATATTTTCAAATTAACACCAGCTAAGACTTTCTACTTAATACAAAATTCCTATATTGCTCTTCAACAACTGAACGGGCATTGTCAAATCCGTGTTTTAAATCAATGGACATCATTTTCTCATTCATTTCCATCCTACGCTCATAATTATTGACCAGCTCAATGAACTGATTCATGATTTCAGTTTCGTCAACTTCAACACCAAGCCCCATATTGATGAATCCGTTTGAACCATTGCCGAATACATGACTTTGATCCCTTTCATCCTGACATAAACAAATTGTAGGAATGCCAAGTGAACAGCTTTCATACATTCTTCTGTCCGCGGAAGCAAATATAATATCTGCCTTAACCATGAACTCACTGATATTTGCCACATCACTGTAAACCTGAATCGCCTGATTGGATTCAATTTTAGAGATTAAACCATCCTTATCAGGATATTCCCTTCCTAAAACAACATTAATCCTGCCTTCATAATTGGTTTTAAGAATTGAATTTAAAACTTTTTCCGTGAGATGGTTAGGGTCGCTGCCTGTAAAAGCAACCAGAACATTATTTACGTCCTGAGTAATGATTTTTTTAGGCTGGAAATAAAAATCATCTTTTAAAATATAATATTTGTAACCTGAAAAGATATGATCCTGTGATGAATCATGCTCATATAATGCATCGAACACAACATCCGCAACTTCAGTGCCTGTACCTAAATCTTCAAAGTTGACAACAAAATAGCCCTCACCTTTCAACTTAAGAACATATTCTGTTGTAGTGTCCAATATATCATTGACTACAATATGTGGACTATATTGTGCCAATTTAGTGAACAGCTCGTCACTACTCCTGTAAGTTTCATATGAGAAATTGTAGCTGTCAACAATATCAATTCCAAGTTTATGTGATTCATCCATCAAAAATAAAACCTCATGGAAAACTAACTTTGAAGCCATTGATAAACACCTGAAAACCTGCCTGGTTCCAATTTCATCATAAGCATTTACCACCATGGCAATCCTTTTCTTTTGAAGATAATTTTCAGCAATCCACCAATCCTCATATCCCTCAATGTTGATGCTTTCTTCCCTTGAAAGTTCAATTAAATCGATGTTTGTTCCAAGAAGAGAGTCTTCATGAACAAAAGACCTTCTTGTAGCCAGAATGGCTCCGGTTTCCTTAAATGATTTTGGCAGGAACTGCTTATTAACCCTTTGAGTATAAAGCGGGAAATATCTCTTGTTATTCTCATCATATCCCCAATTCAAATGTCTGTCATCCACAACTGAAATTACGCTATCAACAGAGAAATCTTCAAATTTTTCAATAGCCCTATCCAATGTTGAAGATTTGATTAATGGAGATGTGGGCTGAAGGGTAATTACAATATCATATTCATCAAAAGCCAATTTTTCTTTTTGAATCATTGCATTATAGATAACCGGGTCCAAAGGAACAGTATCATCAGCCAAATCATGGGACCGTCTGACAACACTAGCACCGAACTTTTCAGCAATTAATGCAATTTCAGAGTCATCAGTAGTTAATACAACATCATCCACATATTGGGATGACCTGGCAGTACCAATAGCATAGGATATTAAAGGACTATTATTAAGCAGCCTAATATTCTTGCGGGGAATTACCTTAGAACCTCCACGGGCTGGAATAACTACTAAAATTTTATTATTATTAAACATAACCATCCCTAAATTACAACAAAATTTAATTAATCCAATACTAAATATATTCATAACATAATATTAAATCTTCGGTGTTAGTATGAAAAATATGTCAAAAGAATTAATAGATAGAATAAATAATTTAGCCACACCAGTAAAGATAATGCACGTCTGTGGCTCTCACGAACACACAATAATGGAAAATGGGATAAGAAGTCTGCTTCCCGACGAAGTAAAAATTGTTGCAGGTCCTGGATGTCCTGTCTGTGTAGTCCCATCACGTGAAATTGACGAAGCTCTGGAACTTATTGACAAAGGAGTTACAATCACCACCTTTGGAGACATGCTGAGAGTTCCGGGTTCAAATTCATCACTTGCAGATGCAAAAGCAGAAGGCGGAGATGTAAGAGTAGTTTATGGAATTAACAAAGCTATTGAAATAGCTGAAAAGGAAGACAATGATGTCGTATTTATTGCAGCAGGATTTGAAACTACAGCACCTACAACCGCAGCAGAAATCTTGTCAAAACCACCGGAAAACTTCTCAGTACTTTCATGCCACAGATTAATCCCACCGGCAATTGATTTTCTCATTAATTCAGGACAAACTAACTTAAATGCTTTAATTCAACCGGGACACGTCTGTACAATCATCGGAACAAAACCGTTCGAATACTTCTCAACAGACTTTGGAATTCCGCAGGCAGTAGCAGGATTCAACCCACTGGACATATTAATGTCCGTCTATATGATTTTAAGACAAATTCATAACGAAACACCGAAAATAGAAAATGAATATTCAAGAGCCGTGCGTGAAGAAGGAAATGTGATTGCCCAAGACATGATTGAACAGGTATTTGATGTAACTTCCCGCGAATGGAGAGGATTTCCCAAAATACCAAATTCCATCTTAGAAATCAAAGATGAGTTCAGTGAATTCAATGCACGTGAAAAATATGACATTGAAGTAAAAGATGTTACAGAAGCACCTAAAGGATGCATCTGCGGACCAATTTTAAGAGGTCTTGCCCGTCCTGAAGATTGTAAACTGTTTAGAAATGAATGTAATCCGCTCCATCCAATCGGAGCATGTATGGTAAGTAAAGAAGGAACATGCAATATTGCACACAGATACTCAAAACGAAAGGGATAAAATGACTATAGAAGCAATTGCAGTAGACATTGACGGAACAATAACCGATGAAAAAAGACAGATATGCATATCAGCCATCGAAGCTTTAAGAAAAGCTGAAGCAAAGGGGATTCCAACAATAATCGTTACTGGAAATGTAGTTAATTATGCATATGCCACAGAAGTACTTATCGGTTGCAGCGGAGGGCTTGTAGCAGAAAATGGAGGAGTTGTTTTTAAGGAAGGAGAAAACAACAACGCCGTTGAAACATTAGTTGAAAGGGACTTTGTAACCTCAGCAGAATCACATCTTAAAGAAAAATTGGGTGAAAAATTCAACCGGCATGCATCTCATGACAACATGTACAGGCTAACAGAAACTGTATTCTATAAAACAATTGAACGTGAAGAGCTTGAAGATGCTTTAAAAGATTTTAAATATTTAAATCAGCTTGAAATTTATGACAGCGGATTTGCACTCCACATAACTGACAAAAGAGTGAATAAAGGAACATCACTCAAATATTTATGTGAAAGAAACGGAATAAACATGGAAAACGTAATGGCGATCGGAGACAGCCAAAACGATGAGGATTTCCTAAAGCAGGCCGGCTATAAAATAGCTGTTGGAAATGCTGAAGACAAGCTAAAGGAAATAAGTACCTACACATGTGAAAAATTCTTTGGTGATGGAGTAGCTGAAGCTATTGAAAAATTTGCACTGTAGTGATAATATGTTATATGAGATAGCAGAAATGGCAAAAAAAGAACTGGAAAGCAATTGTGACGCTTACGAAATTTATGTTGATGAATCAAAATCAATAAATCTCGATTCCCGAAAGGAAAAATTGAATTTTGCAAAGGAAGAAATAGAAAAAGGAATTGGAATTAGAATAATCAAAGATAACAAAATCGGTTTTGCATTCACATCCAATATGGAAAAAATAGCTGAAACCGCAAAACAGGCTATTGAAAACAGCAAATTAAATAAAGTTGATGAAAACTATGCC
The DNA here is from genome assembly GCA_902789505.1 of uncultured Methanobrevibacter sp. GTDB lineage: Archaea > Methanobacteriota > Methanobacteria > Methanobacteriales > Methanobacteriaceae > Methanocatella. The sequence continues at coordinate 22,876 of CADAOO010000016.1, forward strand.
TTTTCAGAAGTGGAACCTGTACGTGATGTGAAAGATGTTTATGATAAAAAATTCAATGACCTGAATGTTGACGAATCAGTCGAATTACTGAAAGCAGTCATCTCACAGGCCACAGACAGCGGATGTGAGGTAACAGGATCAGGATTCTCTGCAAGTGCAGGAAAATCCTTAATCATGAATTCAAATGGAGTATCTATTGAAAATATGGAAACAGGTTTTGGCATGGCTTTATCAGTAACCATACAAAAAGAAGGTCAGATAGCAACTGCATACGAATCCACATCATCAAGATTTTACGATTTGGATGGGGAAAAATTAGCCAACGAAGTATGTGATTTGGCTAAAAGGTCACTCGACACCATGCCTGTTGAAACTAACGATTATGACGTGGTTTTGGATTATCATGCAGCAACAGGACTTCTTCAAACATTTTTAAATGCATTTGACGGTGAAAACGTACGGCGAGGAAGGTCAATACTCAAGGATAAAATCGGCAGTGAAATAGCCAATCCTACACTTTCAGTCATTGACAATCCGCTACTTGAAAAAGGAATGTATTCAACAAAATGTGACGGTGAAGGAAGCGTTTCAAAACAAACCGACTTGATTAAAGATGGAGTTTTAAATTCATTTATTTATGACATTTACACCGCCAACAAGGAAGGTGTTGAATCAACATCCAACGGATACCGAGGAAGCTAT
>CADAOO010000016.1:23598-31912 GCA_902789505.1 uncultured Methanobrevibacter sp.
GGAGTGCTGACCACCGGCGTGCTTGGAGCCCACACAGCAAATCCGATTTCAGGTGACTTTTCAGTAGAGGCCAGCAATGCATTCAAAATAGAAAATGGGGAATTGACCGACCCGATCAATAAAGCAATGATTTCCGGAAATATCTTTGAAATCATGAAAAAAGTTGAAGGTCTCAACACGGAAATAAAACAGTACGGCCCATTCATCATACCGAAATTGCTAGTGCATGATTTAAGAGTAGTGGGCCAAAATTAAAAAAAGAGAGAAAACTTAAATTTTCTTTAATTTTTCTCTATATCTATCGATACTCAATGAGGAATAATCAATGGTTAAATAATTTTCCAATTCCTCCTTATACTCCTCAAAATCTTTAATCTTCTGATTGGCAATTTCATCTATTTCAATATCCAATTTTTTTATCTGTTTTTCAAAAGCGAATTCTGTTCTTTTAATATTGATATTTGTTTTTCTGGATAGCCTTTCCAATTCCTCATCAAAATCAATATCCTTCTTTGACATATCATCACCCTACATCTCTATAATCGGCAATTGAATTTCAGTTACAAAATCCTTTTCATCATCACAATTGTGGAAATTCTTTACTAAAACCTCTTTTGGAGAACCGATAATGTGATAATTATTTTTTTGAGCAACATCCACTAACTCCGCATAAGTATCTAAAATATTATCGGCAGGACCATAGTGCATTCCGGATAGAACCTTGTTCTCAATCATGTCAACGACACGAATCATATCCTTTTCAGCTGCATCTTCCTTAATTACAATACTGACATCATATACAGCATCCCCCTGATTTACTTCATGTCTTGGGGAAAAATAAACAACAAACGGTTCGCCTTCGTATTCTATCTCTTCAGCGTCAACCCAACCCATCAATTTAGAAATTAAAATATCCAAATCAGTAATTGGGCCTTTATAATTAATAACTCCTAATTTTTGTTCCGGAATTACTTTTACTTCATAATCCATAATTACACCTTACTTAAATTATTATTTTTAGTTAAATAAATAAACTTCTACTTCTTCCCCTTCATCCAACAATTCCACCAATTTAGGAATTTTAACATATCCGTCCGCTGTGGAAAGAGAAAAAATTGCTCCGGAATCCTTGAATATAGGATGAACTTCACTGCCTTCAACTCTAACAAGCTGATATTGCATTCTGCCCACCTGAGAATGGATTCTGCGAGTCATGACTCCTTTAACTGTCTTCAATTCAAAGTCATCATCAATTCCGGCCAATCTTGATAAAGGTTCTGCAACAAATGCATTGAATATCATCAAAGCGGAAACCGGATTTCCCGGAAGTCCTATGACAATCTTTTCATCAATGACACCAACGATTGTCGGTTTTCCAGGCTGCACTGAAATTCCATGAATATGAACTTCACCCAGCTCGTCCAAAACATGCTTTAGGACATCACCCAGACCTGCTGAAGTTCCTCCGGAACAGAACAGAATATCCACTTCCTTCAGGGATTCTGTGATTTTTTGTTTTACCTTTTCATAGTCATCCCTCATAACACCTAAAAATTTAGCATCGGCACCGCAGGAAATGGCATCGGATTTAATCATCCCCCCATTTACATCATAGATCTTTCCATATTCCAGCTCTTCCCCTTGAAGTGTTATTTCATTTCCAGAAGACAGTATACCGACAGTGGGTTTTTTGTAAACTTCTATGGTTTCAAATCCCTGTGAAAGCAGAACTCCAATTTTTCCAGGATTTAAAAAATCTCCCTTCTTAAGAATCAAGTTGCCCTCTTCAATGTCCGAACCCTTTTTGGCAACATCCTGAGATGGAGTTGCTGTAGTTAACAGATTGACTTTATCATCAAATTTTTCAGCATATTCCACCATCACAACCGCTTCAGCACCTTCAGGCATTGCAGCGCCTGTACTGATTTCAATACATTTGCCCTTTTCGACTGTCGAATGGTGGGAAATCCATTCTTGAGTAAACATCCTCAAATAAAATTCTTCCATAAGCTTCAGTTACATCAATTTCCTCACTTTGAGGCTTTAAATTATCATCAAATAATTTTTGAATAATATCAATAGCTTCATCACATTCTTTAATTTTTAAAAATTCGGTTCCCATAATAACCCCTTTAAAATAAAATCCAATAAATTAATATATAATATATCAATAAATATATAAATAATTTGTATAGAAGAGTAAGAACTCCTAAAAAAGGAGAAATACCTGGAGTAGTCGAACAAATTATGGGACACGGAAAATTAAAAGTTCGTTGTGCTGATGGAAATATAAGAATGACCAGAATCCCTGGAAAAATGAAAAAACGTATTTGGATTCGTGAAGGGGATGTAATCCTTGTAAAGCCATGGGATTTCCAATCTGATGAAAAAGCTGATGTAATCTGGAGATACACAAAAACCGAATCCAACTGGCTTGAAAGAAAAGGCTATCTTAAAATGTAAGCCTTTTTTAACTTATTTTTTTGATTTAAATGGATCGCAAAGTAGCTAAAGCAGATGCAAAATACCAGAAATTACATTCACAAAAAAGAAAAAAGGACAGTTCAGACAGAAAAGTCGGAAATGAAATTTTTGATAAACTAACGCTGGAAACTCTGTACAAATTAGCTAATCAGGGACACATAGATATTTTAAATGGTGCTATCAGTACCGGAAAAGAAGCAAATGTTCTTACAGGAATTACAGACGATGAACGATTTGTAGCTGTCAAAATTTACAGAATAGCCACTTCCGATTTTAAAAAGATGGACTATTATCTGAAAGGCGATCCAAGATTCAACATTAAAACCAAAAACAAAAGGAAAATCATCTATTCTTGGGTTACAAAGGAATTTAAAAACCTGACAAGATTATACAATGCAGGAGTAAAAGTTCCACAACCCATTACAAGTTCCAACAATGTCCTGCTTATAGAATTTATAGGTGATGAAGAAGGAAACCCCGCACAGCCAGTTAAAAACCAGCCCCCGCACAATCCTGAAGAATTTTTCAATAAGCTGCTTGTACAGCTGAAGCTATTTGTGAATGAAGCAAAATTGGTTCATGGAGATTTATCCAACTACAACATCCTAAACCTAAATGAAGAACCTGTCATAATTGATGTTTCACAATCCGTAGTTTTGGACAACCCCATTTCAAAAGAACTTCTTGAAAGGGACATCAACACACTTGTTCGCGAGTACACAAAATTAGCTGTGAAAACTAGTTTTGAAGAAATTTGGGAATATGTTAACCCTAAGTTTTAGATATTATCTTAAAACATGTCTTTTACCAATTGCAATATTATTACAATTCCTTACCGTAAATGCTTTCTTGAATATCGGCGAGGAATTCCTTTTCATCATCATTCAAATCCCCTGAACTTTCTTTGCCGAAACGTTTCATACGAATGAAAAATACTAAAATCAAAGTCAATAAAAAAGACAATATGCTGGCAATTGGAGATATGAATGCAAAGACAAGGGATATCAATGAAGAGATGAGCGGCGCCAACAACAGATAGAACAAAGTTAATGTAACACCCTTAAGATATAATTTTAAATTAGGCAGTTCTATTCCGTCTTCGTAAGATTCATGCACTGCGGTCTTTATCTCCTTCCTTTTATCATAATAATCTTTAAAATTATGCCTTATCAACAATATGAATATTAATATATACAATAAACTGATTACCAATATCAGCAATGAAAATAATATGTTTACAATAGTATAATTGTAAAATTTAAAAAGAAAACCTGTTGCAAAAGGTATCAAACAAACTGCCGCCATTGTAATCATATTCAGGGTCAATATGGGGTAGGTTATTTTTTTAATATTAAAAAGAATAGCAGTGTTTTCCCAAAAATTATATACCAGATAAAAACTTATGAAATATATTAAAATAGATGGAACAAGATAACTTATGAAATATTCATTCAAAGCAACCCCTGATGAAATATCCGCCGCTGTAGGAACTGCAATTTCCAAAACAAGAATTGTCATGGCAATTGCAAAAACACCATCAGTAACAGCAGCATACCTATCCTTTAATCTGTTTAAAAAATTATCGTATGCCATCAATAAAATATAATGTTGTTAATCCTATTTAAGTTTTTAATATTACTTTCAATTTTAAACGGATTATGTTTTAATATGAAATGTTATGAACAAAGAATATGATAATCCTAATTTTAACATCGCTACATGAAAATTAAATGAAGTATATTAATTTAAATTATATTAAAATTACTAAAAAATGGGATAAATGAAACAATTAATCTATCTAAATCAAAAGATATTTTGAAATAATTATACAAGAGTTTATTTTTTTAAATTTAGGGCCATTCTATTGCAAAGAAATGTTCCGCACTTCAATTATTTGAAGGCTATAAATAATTAAACGGCAACTTCAAATCAGTCATGAACAGCATTGTGAAAGATGCAAAAAATCATACAATGCAATCGACAAAACCAATAACACAAAAAAAACATTTTCTCAAATTGAAATCAGTACACCACCTCCGAATTAACATCAGATGCATTTGAAGACAAACCAACAGGAAGATATACACTGAAAGTCTGAAATTTTAAAGTATAGGACAAATAATCTTCATAGCAGAACAGATATAGTAAAAAAAGATTATGTCAAAAATTTTAAAAAAAATAGTAGTGGGAGTATAAACTCCCAAAAATTTTAATTTTAGTGTTTACGCCTTTTTAATGGTATAATAACCATGATTGCCAATAACAATAAGATTATTGGATTACCGGTAGCATGCATAGTTGCAGACTCACCAACTGCAGATTCGTGATTGATTGTATCATTTTCTGGAACAGGTTCCGGAGTAGGCTCAGGTGTAGTTTTATTAATCACTTCCACATACACATCATCATTAATTTCTTTAGTCATGTTTGATCCTGCAACAACAGTATTTGTTGCATTACCTTCTTTTATAGCGTAGAAGATCATTTCAAAGCTTGCACTTTCGCCGACACTTAAAACACCAGAGTAAATAAATTTATTACCTACTTTGGTCCATCCTTCACCTTTGAAACTATCATATTCCAATTCATCAGGAATGTTTTCAATTACATAAACATCACCGAGATCACAACCGCCGACATTTGTCACAGTGACTTTAATAGTTACCTTATCTCCAACATAAACAGAAGATTTGTCAATCTCTTGTTTTAATTCAAGATTAGGTTCAACAACTACAGTTGTGTTATTTGAATAAGCACCACTAGTTAAATCTGAATTAGCAATTACTTCTGGAGTAAATACTCCTGGAACAGTAGTCTTGAAGTATAATGTGTAATTTGCAGATTCGCCAGGCATTAAAGTACCTGAGTAACTGAACTTATTACCATCTTGAGTCCAAGCACCACTAGGAGCACCCAAAGTTCCATCAGTTAATTTGTTCCAGCTATCCCCTTCATAACCGGTATATATTAAACCGTCTGGGAAATTGTTTAGAGTGTAAATTCCAGTAAGTTCACAGTCACCAATATTTGTAACAACAACAGTGAAACTGACTTCCTGTCCAACTAAAGCGAGTGGATTATTTGATATTTCACGCACGGTCAATGCCGGAGTGTATACAAGAACACTAGCGCTTGAAGCTGAAGTGGAAGTTTGTTTGGAACCTGCAGTAGCCTCATTGGTAAATTCACCACTATATGTTGTATTTACGACAATTGTTAATTCAACACTTTCACCAACATCTAAAGAACCGTTGTATGAAAACTTAGTTCCATCATAAGTCCAATTAGCGCCGATGAAATGGTCATAAATTAAACCATCTGGTATTTTATCTTCAACAAAGACACCTGTAAGCACCACATCACCCTCGTTAGTCACTTTAATAGTGAAAGTAGTTTGATTACCTGAATATACATACTCATTATCTGAAGTTTTAATAATGGATAATTTAGGGTCATTTACTCTGACAGTAACATTTGATTCAACCGCAGTTGTGTTTTCATCGGAATGAACTGAAACTACATTAGTAAGATTTCCAGTTGATACAGCTTTAGCTATAATTGTAATTACTTTAGATTCACCGCTTTGCAATAATGCAATGGTAGTATTTAAATCTCCACTTATTAACTGCAAACCATCAGGCAGCACATCTTTCACTACAACATTTGTAGCATTGGAAGGGCCGTTATTGGTTACAGTAATTGTAAATGTGATTTCACCACCAAGTGTAATATTTACTACATTAGCGATTTTTTCAACTGTCAAGTTAACTACAGGAACAACGACAACAGTCGCAGTACTGTTTTTAACAGTTGATTCCTCACTACAGTTTACATGTGCAACATTACTGAATGTACCATCAGTCAATGCACGAACAACAATCCATACAGAGTATGTAGTCTCATTAGCAACATTAGGAACATTCCAACTAACAACATTACCAGACAAACTATAACCTGCACTAGCATCAACAAACTCAAACGCACCATCCAATTCATCAATAATATGAACATTAGTAGCATTTGACCTTCCATGATTTTTAACAGAGATTGTGAAGTTAATTAAATCATTAACTGAAACATTAGACACATTTGCAGTCTTATTAATCTTCAAATCAGTGTTGTAAACATGAACACTAGCATTAGCAGATTTAACAGTCTCATTCTGATCACATTTCACAGTAACCCTATTCATGTACAATCACAGCAGACTCACCACTTGCCAAGAACTCAATAGTAGTCTCCAAATCACCACTGACTAAAACCAAGCCCTCATCGAGAATATCACTAACCTTAATATTAGTAGCATCGGAAGGACCATTATTAGTCACAGTAATAGTGAAAGTAATCACATCACCAATAGTAGCATCATCACTGTCAGCAACCTTAACAACAGTCAAGTCAACCACAGGAGTAACATTAACAGAAACCTCACTAGATTTAACAGTATCATTCTCATTAGCAGTCACATTAACCACATTAGTCAAAGTACCATTAACCACAGCCCTAAGAGTAATAGTAAATCGGAACAACTAACAAACCAGTAGCACTATCATAACCACTATCAGAGCAGCTTACAAACTCAAATCCAGAAGGAACAACATCAATAACCTTAACACCAGTAGCATTAGAAGGACCATTATTAGTAACATTAATAGTAAAGACCACATTATCAGTTACCGGAATAATATCCACATCAACAGTCTTGATGACAGTCAAATTAACCACAGGAGTTACGTTTACAGTTGCTGTGCTGTTTTTAACAGTTGATTCCTCACTACAGTTTACATGTGCAACATTACTGAATGTACCATCTGTCAATACACGGACAACAATCCATACAGAGTATGTGTCTTCACTAGCAATTCTGGAAACATTCCAAGCAACAGTATTACCAGATAATTCATAACCTGCACTAGCATCAACAAACTCAAACGCACCATCCAATTCATCAATAATATGAACCTCAGTAGCATTAGTAGTTCCATGATTTTTAACAGAAATTGTGAAGTTAACAAGACCATTTACAGCAACTTCAGTTGCATTAGCAATCTTATTAATTTTTAAATCTGTTTCATAGGAACTAACACTCACATTTGAAGTTTTAACAGTATCATTTTGATCACAAATCACCTCAACACTATTCATGAATGTACCCTTCTTAATAGTTTTAACCACAATAGTAATTACTTCTGATTTTCCACTTGCTAAGAATGGAATAATAGTATTTAATTTACCGCTAACTAACTCAAATCCATTTGTATCAAGAATATCACGAACAATGATATTAGTAGCATTAGAAGGACCATTATTAGTTACAATAATTGTGAAAGTAACATTATCACCAACTAAAGCATCATCAGTATTTACCAATTTTTCAACAGTTAAATTAACTATAGGAATTACTTTAACAGACACATTGTCGCCTTTAACAGTATCATTCTCATTAGCAGTTACATTAACCACATTAGTCAAAGTACCATTAACCACAGCCTTAAGAGTAATAGTAAATACATAAGACTCACCACCAGCCTCAATCAACGGAACAACTAACAAACCAGTAGCATCATCATAACCACTATCAGAGCAGCTTACAAACTCAAATCCAGCAGGAACAACATCAGTAACTCTAACACCAGTAGCATTGGAAGGACCATTATTAGTAACATTAATAGTGAAGATCACATTATCAGTTACCGGAATAATATCCACATTGACAGTCTTAACAACAGTCAAATTAACCACAGGAGTAACATTAACTGAAACCTCACTAGATTTAACAGTATCATTCTCATTAGCAGTTACATTAACCACATTAGTCAAAGTACCATTA
>CADAOO010000017.1 GCA_902789505.1 uncultured Methanobrevibacter sp.
CGTCAGTCAATTTGACTAACGTTTCAGGGGACGCACCTGCAATTTCAATGTCATTGCTTGAAAAATAAAACATGTACGGAGAGGGATTTGTAGTTCTCAAAACCCTATAGGTATCAAATAAGCTTCCGGAAATGTCGGCTTCAATCCTGTTTGACAATACGACCTGGAAGATGTCTCCTTCATGGATGTAATTTTTAGCCTTTTCAACCATCTCACAGTATTTTTCACGTGAAAATACCGGTGTGAAATCAGACTTCAACTTCAAAGGTTCAATTTCAGCTTTTTTACCGTTTCTAATCAAATTGGCTAGTTCTTTCAAATCACAACAGGCCTTTTGGTAGCTGTTTTCCAAATCATCAGTTTTCATGTTCACGATGATGATGATTTTTTGCTTGAAATTGTCGAATGCAATGACCTTATCAAACAGCATCAGATCAATGTCTTTGAACTGGTCCTGATTTTCAGCATCCAAATTGAGGGAAGGTTCTGCATATTTTATGTAGTCATAGGCAAAATAGCCCACAAAACCACCGGTGAACGGCGGCAAGAAATCCAATTTAGGGGATTTGTTTTTTGAAACCAAATCCCTTATAATATCGCCGGGATTATCAGTTTCAACAGTAATCAAATCATCATTAAGCTCATTGAAATCGGCATCCCCCCTGATTTGAACAACACCGTTTTGGCATGTGAATTCCAGTAAAGGATCAAAACCCAAAAAACTGTATCTTCCCCATTTTTCTGCATCTTCAATACTTTCCAGCATGTAACAGTGATTGCTGGCATCCTTTAAAATTCTCAATACTTCTACAGGAGCGGCAATATCTGAAAACAGTTCATAAGATATTGGTATTCGCTTATACTCCCTGTTTTTAGCAATTTCTTTTACTTCTTCTATACTTGGGGAAAACATTATATCACTATTATACACTTAGTAGAATGTACTATTTAAAACCTTGGTGTAACTTTTTGTACATTCAATTATAAACTCAAAAAAATTTAAATCATTTTATCCTGTTCCCTGCTGAACTCGATAACAATCTTTTTTATTTCCCTGCTTTCCAGATATGGAAGGTTTTCAGTGATTTCCCTTTCCAAATCCCTATTTAATTCCCTTCTCTTTTTGGCATATTCCTCACCGGAATACTGTCTGCGATATTCCTTATTCAAATTTGAATATTTGGTGATTAACGGCTGAAGAACATTTCCTATATCCTTATCAAGCTTATCGTTGATGATTTTTCTTTTTCTCACTTCATCGACATATCCAACAACAGTTATAAAGAATCCCAAAACAATAACAGTCAAAGAAGGAACAAAAATCTTGTCATTATCAATGAAAAAAACAGTAAGGACAATTCCAATGAAAATTAATGCAACACCAATTTTTCTCAAATCCATTCTAAACACCTTTTAAAATATCTTTATTTTAATCCATTTAAATATTTTTCAAATTCGATTTGATGAACTTGAAAAGAACAATGAACGAAACAATAGCCAACCCTGACATGACCGCCATGACAATGTCATTTGTAAACAGCAGATTCTGATAATCCAAGTAATAAACAGCTTCACTCAACAGGTTATTGATGAAATGGGCCAAAATGGGCACCAGAATATTGTCCGTTTTCAGATAAAGCAATGCCATGCATATTCCAAACACGAATGCTGAGAGAATACCTCCAAAGCTGTGAAGCGAAGCGAAAAGCAGTGAAGAAATCAGGACTGCAAACATGACCGGAACAATCATTTTCATCTTATTTAAAAAATGCCTCTAAAGAGCAGCTCTTCAACAGGCGGTGAAATCAAAATCACAGAAATCAATGAAAGAATGCCTGTAAAACCGTTGCCAATGCTTTTGGAAGGGATTAAAAAAGACAAATAGCTTTCCTGAGGAATTGAATGAAGGATATAATCCGACAGGTAAAGCATCCCATATGAAAAGAAAATGTTCAGCACCACAATAACAAGAATTTCCCTAAAAGATATGAGTGAAAAAATGTTGGATGCATCCAATTTCAATTCAGATGTAAAATCCTTTAATTTGAAGATAAAAAACAAAAGAACAATCAGACTGACAACGGCATTATCTAGAGAAACTATTTGAAAAAATCTTAAACCGAAAACGAGCATATATGAGAATATTACTACAACCAATACCTCAGTTAAAGAAATTTTTTTAAGATTTTCGTTGAATGATGACATAATATCAGAAAAATAAATTAAAATTCGTATAAAATTTATAAAAAATGAATAAATATCTGTTCAATTAATAACCTTGGAATTTTTAGATAAGCATAGCTATACCATCCAAATGACAACAGCCAATTGTATAAATAACACTAATAATTCCTTTTTCGCTAATAATTAATTTACCCAAATATTTAACAACAGCCAAAAAGACCATATCCATTCCGTTTTTAATCCTCATCATCAAAGGAAAAAACATCCTCAATATACTCTTTTCCCAATATTTTAGTAATTTTATAGGCTAATAATAAGGAAGGGTTATAACGAGCATTTTCCAAAGCATTTACTGTTTGACGAGTTACACCAACTGAATCCGCGAGTTCCTGTTGTGTTAGACCCATTTCCTGGCGAAACTGTCTTATTTTTGTTTCCATATAATCCAACCTATTTATATCCAATATATAAATGGTGTTATTATCTTTTTTTAAATAGATATATAAATGTGTTGATATACAATAATTTAAAAATACGAACTAACAAAAATATTAACATAATTTGTAAAAATTATTTTTTAATGAGATGATAATATGGCTATACACCCTATTGAATTTAGATATGGTACTCCCGAAATGAAAAGGATTTGGGAGGAGGAAAACAAACTGCAAAGAATGCTGGATGTCGAATCTGCATTGGCTCAGGCGGAAGGAAAACTTGGAATAATTCCGCAGGATGTTGCAGATGAGATTGCTGCAAAGGCAACAACCGAATTTGTCAAATTAGATCGAGTAAAAGCTATTGAAGCTGAAACCAACCACGACATTGCCGCATTGTCCAAAGGAATTACGGAAGTATGCGAAAATGGTGCCGGAGAATACGTTCACTTCGGAGCTACATCCAACGATATTGTAGACAGCTCAAATTCCCTCCTTATCAAAGATTCAATTGATGTATTAAAAGAAAAATTGGAAAGATTAACTAAAATAATGCTTAATTTAGCTGAAGAAAACAAAATGAAGGTATGCATCGGACGTACTCACGGTCAGCATGCACTTCCAACCACATACGGAATGAAATTCGGTATTTGGGCAGACGAACTTCACAGACAATACGTAAGACTGGAACATGCCGAAGCAAACGTCTGCGTTGGAATGATGGACGGTGCAGTCGGAACCACCGCAGCCTTAGGCGAACAGGGTTGGGAAGTCCACAAGGCCGTTGCAGAAATCCTTGGCCTTCCTGCGGCAACAATAACAAACCAGGTAGTGCAAAGGGACAACCACGTGGAATTCATCAGCGTTTTGGCCAATATTGCAAGTACACTTGATAAAATCGGATTGGAAATCAGAAGCCTTCAAAGAACTGAACTTATGGAAGTTGGCGAATACTTCGATCCTGAAAAGCAAGTCGGAAGCAGTACCATGCCCCACAAAATGAATCCTATTACCGCCGAAAGAATCTGTGGTGTTGCAAGAATCATCAAATCCTATGTCAATGCCGCTTTAGACAACAACCCTCTCTGGCATGAAAGAGACCTGACAAACTCATCCTGTGAAAGAATCATGTTCCCGGAAAGCTGCATTTTAACCGACTACATCTTAAACTTAACCATCAAGTTAATGAGCAATCTGGTATTCTATGACGAGAATATCGAAAGAAACCTAAACTTGACCAACGGTTTAATCATGGCTGAAAGGCTGATGGCTGAACTTACCCGTGCAGGAATGGGAAAACAGACCGCATATGGAATTGTAAGGAAAAACGCCATTAAAGCAAATAAGGAAAAACTGTTGCTCGGCGAATTGATTCTGGAAGATGAGGATGTCCAAAAATACCTGACTGAAGCGGATGTGGAAAAGATTATGGACCCTCACACATATACAGGATCCATTCCGACAATCATCGACGAATTGCTTGAAAAATCCAAAGACTGGTTTTAGGTGTTAAAAATGGTTAGCGTAAAAGAATTAAAATCAATAGACTTATCATCATATACAATTATATGTACCGCGGTGTCAGTACTGCTTACAGCATTGATATCCGTTGCAATGGCAATAGGAATTATGATATTGGCTCCGGATGCAGGAGGAATTGGAATTTTAATGATACCAACACTTGTAGTCGGAGCATTCATGGCAGGAATCTACAGATACTTTAGTGAAGGTTTATTCTATAACTTTCTTGCAACAAGATTAAGAAACATCAAAATTGAATTGGACGGTGGGGAAATCGTTAAAATCTCACCTACCGAAACTGCAACCCTCGTAGCGACAATTGCATTGATACAGGTTGTATTGGTATATCTGGTTTCTGTTTTGATTTTACCTTTATTCCTCAGTACAATGATGCAAACATTGATTATGGTCAATCAGGCATTGGCATATTCCATTTACCAAATATTGATGTTGATTACCCAACCGATGACAATAGTGATGATAATCCTTGGAACTTTCGTCATCACATTCGTATTTGTACTTATTGGAGCTTACATATACAATCTTCTTGCATCCAAAGGCAGAGGAATTGTCTTGGAATTATCTGAAGAAAACGGATTGACTGCCATTGATTCAATTGACATGATGAGATTCGCAATAGTCATTGCAATAATTAGTGTAGTAGCAACTTTGATTACAGGAATAATCGGCTTGATTAGCGGTGGAAATGCTGTTAACTTAATAATTAACATTATCAGCAGCCTAATCAGCGGATTCATTGTAGCTGCACTTATTGCAATATTCTATAATTTCTTAGCTCCAAAACTTGGAAAATTAAAAATAGAATTAATTGATTCTTAAATCAATTAATTTTTACTTCTTTTTATTTCAGGAACATATCTCTTGAGCATTAATGAAAGGGATATGACCGTTACAGAACTCAATGCCATTGCCAGACCTGCCAAGGCCGGTTCAAATGTAATTCCAAAAGTGGGATAGAGGACACCTGCGGCCACAGGAATCAATATTGAGTTATATGCAAAAGCCCAGAAGATATTCTCTTTTATTCTTCTCATTACCTTTTTTGAAAACTGTATTGCCGCAACAACGTTTTCCAAATCACCTTCCATGACAACGATGTCTCCGCTTTCCATAGCTATATCTGTTCCATTGCCCATGGCTACCCCGATATCGGCCTGTGTTAATGCGGGAGCATCATTTATACCGTCCCCAACAAACAGAACTTTTTTAGTATTGTTCGCCTGAGTCTCTTTGACGATATCCAGTTTGTTTTCAGGAAGAATGCCTGCCCTTACATTATCGATTCCAACCTCATTTGCAACAGTGAGTGCAGTAGATTCATTATCTCCTGTCAGCATATAAGTTTCAACATCCATCTTATGCAATTCATCGATAGTCCTTTTGGAATTTGCCTTTATCTTATCGGATAAGCTTAAAATGCCCTTTACGGATTTATCCCGTGCTATGAATATGATTGTTTTGCTGAGCTTTTCCAAGTCGTGATATTTTGTGACCAGATCGGATGAAACCTCTATGCCATTAGTCTCCATCAAAGCCAGATTTCCGGCAAAAACTTCACTGCCGTCAATTAAAGCCTTAATACCCTTGCCTGTTATGTTTTCAAAGCTTGAAGTCTGACTTAAATCAATATTCAATTCCTTGGATTTGTTTACAATGGCTTTGGCAATCGGATGATTTGAATTCTGCTCAACACTTGCGGCAAGCTTTATCAGTTCATCATCGGATATTCCATAGGCAATTACATCATCCACTTCAGGCTTTCCTTCAGTTATTGTTCCGGTTTTGTCAAATGCGGCTACATCAATCTGGCCGGCATTTTCCAGAGTATCTCCATTCTTGATTAGTATTCCAAACTCGGCAGCCCTTCCAACACCTACAGTGACTGCAGTCGGAGTTGCAAGACCCAAAGCGCACGGACATGCAACCACCAAAATTGAAATCAGACATGTCAGGGAGAACAGCAAAGTTTCGCCAAGTACAAAATACCAAATCAGGAATACGACAATAGCTATTGTTAAAATGACCGGAATGAAGTATGATACAATGGTATTTGCAAATTTCTGAACGGGAGGCCTTGAACTTTGAGCCTTTTCAACCAGACGGATGATATTGGATAAAACTGTTTCCTTACCGATTTTTTGAGCCTTAATATACAATACCCCGTCCTGATTAATGGTTCCTGCAAAGACCTCTTCACCATCCTTTTTAACTTTTGGAATCGGTTCACCATTAATCATTGATTCATCGGCATAAGACTCGCCGCCAACGACATCACCATCAACCGGAATTTTATCTCCAGGTTTTACAAGCAGCAAATCACCAATGACAATATCGGCTATTGAAACTTCCTTTTGGGAGGCAATCTCACCATTCTCATCAAGTTCGATAGCGGTAGCAACGGTAGGCTGAAGACCAATCAGTTCCCTTATTGAATCGGAAGTTCTCTTTTTGGCTCTTGCCTCTAGATATCTTCCAATCATTAAAAATGAAGGAAGCATAACCGCAGAGTCATAAAACATAAAAGAATGGTCCAATACGATATGGAAAGTTCCAAGAATACTTGAAACGTAAGCTACAAGAATACCCATCGAATACATTACATCCATATTAAGGTTCTTATGCATCAGCCCGTTGATTCCTGCCTTGAGAATAGGTAATGACACATATAAAAAAGGACCTATACTTACAATCAGTGACAGCAGCCCCATTGAAGATATGTTGATGCCAGTGGACTGTTTAATGGAATCAGTAAGCCCCATCAGAGGATCCCATCCCGAAAACATTAAAATCATCAGAATAGCTGAAGATATTAAACCGACGATAATCCTGTTGCGTTTTTCCGCCAAATCCTTTTGATAAATTGCTTCCTCATCGATTTCTGTCTGGCCTTCAACACCCAGAAGCTCAAAACCTAATGAGACAATAACCTCTTCAATCTCGTCCAATGTAACTTTGGATGCATCATATCTTATCTTTGCGGATTGGGAAGTCAAGTCCGCCTTAACATCAAAAATACCGTCCAGCCTTATCAGGAAATTTTCAACGTTCATTGTACATGAAGCGCAATGCATTCCCTGAATCCTTATGGTCATTTCATCCGAATGGATTTCAAAACCCAGATTTTTCACCAGTCTTTCCATCTCTTCATAGGAGATTTTTTTGGTATCGACAGTAATGTGCAATTTGTTTGCAGCAAGGTCTGCATCAACTTCTTCCACGCCCTCAATCTTGCCAAAAGTTTTATTTACACTTAAAACGCAGGAAGCACAGTGCATCCCTTCAATAGGCAAGTCCATGTGTTTATGTTTCACCACTACCACAACCTTTCCATTATATGAAATAATGTTTGATTTTTAGAGAATATATAAATTTAGGTTAACCAAAATTATTTAAAGATACTCGACTTTAATATCCTTATGAGGAACTGTTCTTCTGAACCGGACCTTAGGATATCCGATAATGAAAGCCGAATACATGTGTTTGGCATTGTCAATCTTTGGGAAAAATTCCATTAATCTATCGTGGTCTATTTCATCTGCCTTTAGGATGAATAAAGAATAGAAACCTCCAAGACCTAAACTGTAAGCCAACAATTCCAAACGGGTATTGGCTATTACTGCACTGGTTTTATCTGTTGAAAATGTTAAAATAAGTTGTTTTCCACTCCAAAGCAAAGGATGGAATTCTTTTGTTGTATTATCGCGCAAATAATTGCCGAATTCTTTAATCCTGAAAAATTTATCCTCATCAACTTTGATGATGTCATAGACAAGTTCCATGAATTCATCAAGCTTTTCATCCAAGACCACAAACTCAACATCCTGCTGGTTTTGAGCGGAAGGAGAGTAATATGCCCCTTCAAATAATTTGTCAAACGTATCTTCATCAACTTTTTTGTTTCTAAACCAGCGTATTGACCTTCTTCTTTTCAGGAATTCAAGCAGGTCGTCATATTCCAGAATGTTTTCGCGAGGATTGTACTCTACAATCCTGTCCTCATGGCCTTCGTAAGATTTGAGTGTAATGGCACCCCCCTTACATATTGCCATGCAATGGCCGCATTCAAAACAATTGCTGCCTGTTTCAACTGCAAACTCTTCAACAACAATATTGTCACGAATGCAAACCTTTTCACATAGTTTGCATGCAGTGCATAACTCAGCATTAATTTTTAACTTCAAATCCATCTTGAATCACTTTTAAAATATTATCATTATCGCTTAAAATAGAAATATCATCCAGAGGATTGGAATTCACCAAAATCAGATCTGCAACATAGTTTTCCTTAATTAAACCCAAGTTCTCATGGCCTAAAAATTTTGCAGCCTTTACAGTTCCGCAAGCCAATGCTTCATCTTCGCTCATTCCTATGTCAGTCAAGTGATTCAGCTCCTCAAGGTTATGGCCGTGAGGAATCACACCGCTGTCGGTTCCCATCAAAATATTAACTCCCTGCTCATAGGCCATAGCAATGTTTTCCTTGTGGACATTAACAATCTCCTTTAATTTTGCAGTCTTTTCCTTTGCATAGCTGTCCCATGCAGGAAAACCGTTTTTATACAAATGCTGATGGACAAGCATTGTCGGAACCAGAGCAACATTCTTTTCAACCATTCTGGATGCTGTTTTTTTATCTATGAATGTTCCATGCTCTATCGATGAAAAACCCGCATCAATACAATTGTTCATACCTTTCAGACTATGGCAATGGGCTGAAACCTTCATATTGTTGGCACTGGCTTCACAGACTATTGTTTTTAGTTCCTCAATATTGAATTGCGGAAATTCAGTTGAAGTATTGGTTGTTAGAACCCCTCCACTGCACATCACCTTTATGAAATCTGCTCCGGCCCTTTTCATTTCACGGGTCTTTTTCAGGACTTCATCCACTCCGTCACATCTTCCTTTAGGATATCCCGGATACATTATCTCCATGTCAAAGCCTGAAGGCAGAAACAGGTCAAAATGCCCTCCGGTCATGACCAGCGGATTGATTGACAAATGAATTTTAGGGGCAACAAACATCTTTCTCTTTTGAGCCAGTTTGAAACTTAAATCAGCAGATCCGCAATCCCTAATTGTTGTAACTCCAGCATTGATTGTTTGGGCTGCATGAGGCACCGCATTGTAAAAATGGATACCCAACGGGTTTGCCATATTCTCCTCTTTGTGAAAACCTTTGCCGAAAATATGGCAGTGACAATCAATGAATCCCGGAAGCAGATAATTGTCTTGCCCATCAATAACCTTCACATCTTTTTTGACTGTTATCCTTTTGGAAGAAATCTTTTCAATTGCATTATCCTTAATTAAAACGTTCTGATGAGTCCCAATTTCCTCCATGGGATTTATAATATTTACGTTTTCAATCAGGGTCTGCATATTGACACCTACAAAATTTCAATTGTTCCGTTATCCCCATCGACTTCAACCAAAGTTCCGTCAGTTAACTCTTTAGTGTCTTCAGGTGAGTCAACCATCGGAATATCTGACATGATTGCACCTGTAGCTATAATCGGTTCTGCATTAAGGCAGATAATGGCTTTCGGAGCTGTATTGTTTTTCATCATCTGGAAGATTACATAAGACCCTACGGTAGAGCCCTTACCTCCAGGGATAAACAATACCTTATCTTTAACTGATTGACCTTTAAGTTCATGGTTCGGGTCAATGACTTCTCCGTTTTCCGGATTGACCCCACCAAGAAAGCTTATAGGTTCAGATGACACCAATAATTCGCCTTTGGCTTTTCCCTTAGCAATATTTCTGCATTTAATCATCAAATCACATCCGTTTAGACTAATTTATCTTCAACATATTCTCCTCTGTTAATGGCTTCGGTGGTTTTTATAGCATCAATCAAAGCCCAAACCCAAACTATAAGTATTAAAACAAATCCTATGACTATAACCATAAGAATAGCCGAAACAATGTATGCTATAATGAAACTGATTCCCTTTTTAGTCAAGCCATTGTATATATGGCCTAAACCCGGGAAGAAGAAGCTCAATATTGCTGCCAAAAGAACATTTTTCTCTTCGCCCGGAACAAGACCTGCAACCCTAACACCGCAATAAGGGCAAATTTCAGCATTGACACTGATCTTTTTGCCACAGGATTGGCAGAATTTTGTTTGAGTTTCATTCTGGTTGAAATTAAAGCCACATTTCGGACAAAATGCGATATCTGCATTAATTTCCTCACCGCAATTAGGGCAGAACTTGGATTTTTTAGTAATGTTTGCTTCAAACGGTTCATCATCAGTTTCTGTACTGTCTATTTTGACATCAATTGTTTCTTCTTCATTCACATTGGGCTCTACAACATCTTCAACTTTTGGAAGAAGTGCACCGCAATTTGAACAAAATTTTGCATCTTTAACTTCTTTTCCACACTCGGGGCATATGACCATATTAATCACCTAAACAACATCTTTTTTCATTATTTCTCTTAAAACCGCAGTAGCATAAGATCCCTTATTGATTGAAAATTCACATAAAACACCATCATCAACCGCAACGGCAGATGTATCCCAAACCTGAAAACGCATGGAACGTCTTAATCCATGGCTTCCCAGACGCGGCATTTTAGGAACTTCAAAGTCTGATTTCTCCAAATCATATTTCTTTAAGACATTTTCCTCCATTTCACCAACTTTTCCGCCAGCATATGGAACTTTTGTACCATATAAAGGACAGGTAGGATTTGCCTGGAAATTATCAATCAACTCCTGGAACTCACCGGGAGTCTTATCACGAACAATATGTTCCTCCATGTCAATAATAATATCTCCCTCAACATATTTGTTAATTCCCATTTCAACCCTGTTGCTTACAGCTTCATTGAATAAATAAGATTGATAAGCATGTACAAACATCCTCTGAAGAGGCTTTGGAAGTGCATGCAATGCATTCATATAAGATTTGTCAGTTAATTCCCCTTTTTTAGAATCTCTGATTAACTCCTTTATCATCATTTTCTCATAGCGCATTCCTTTACCCATCAAATTTAAGGATTCCTCCAGATTGCCCTCATCATATGCCTTCCTTGCCAGCTGATTTTCTTCACTCTCATCCTCTGAAGGGTTTCCTATATATGTTCCTACAGCCTTTTTTAAATCGTTTTCAACCAAAGCCCTTCCGACCAGATGAGTGTTGGTTCTCGGCTTTCCAAACCTTTGCCATCCAAAATAGTTAGGAACGCCTGTGACCTCCAACTGGCCTAAAACCTCACTGGCAACCTCTGCACTTTTTTCAACATCATCCAAATCCCTGATGAGAATTCTGAATTTGTTTCCTTTAAGCTGACCCATCCTAAGTTTTTTGCGTCCGCGAACCACTTTTAAAAAGTCTGTCTTATAGATTGTGCCGTCCAATGCCTTGACCTGATTCAGCTGCTCTTCAGAATCCATATTTGCAATACAAATCCACTGGCGGGTCAAAGCCTTTTTATCCTTCATTCCGGCAAAACCCATTCTCTTTCTGGAAATATGCAAATCACGGGCAATGTCCAAAACGACATCAAGGGTTGTCCTTCCCAACTTTTCAATCCAAACATAAACATTCGGACCTTCGCCTTCAGGGATAACTTCAGGAATTTCCTCCACGTAGAAATCCTCATATTGGTTTCTGATAGTTCCACCAATACCTTCTTGATTAGTAACATAAGAATTAGCATTTAACATAATAATCACGGTAAATAAATGCCCTGACCGGGATTTGAACCCGGGGAATGGGATCCGCAGTCCCATGTGTTATCCAAACTACACCATCAGGGCAAAACAAAATAAGATAACATATAAATATAAGACATTTATAGTATTTAATTATTACCATGTTGATAATGTAAAATAATAATCGCCGTAAGACCTTGTGGCTGATGAAACATCTTTTGCGTTCGAATAATCTCCCGAACTTGCAAGCACTTTATCCTTTAAGACATTTGTTTCGCTGAATCTATAATTTTTGATTTTAAGGCTTTCAAACTTATCTTTACATAATCCGGAAACTTCACGGATGGATTCCTTTGAATTTTTATTTTCCTTTAGAATTTCGGAGATGTCAGAGATGAAAGTTCCGTCCGAATAGTAGACCTTTCCGCTTAAAATCTCCATAATGTCCTGAGCATTCTTTGATTCCTTTATTTCATTTGAATAACCTGAATCAGGAATGGAAATAGCTGAATTAAAAACTATAAAAACCGCTAAAAGCAGAATAACTGCAAGTACTGCATCGATAATAAAAAAATTTCCCTTTTCATCTAACATGAATGGAAATTATCCTTCAAAACTAATAAAAAAAGTGGAAGTGTGCAAAAGTTAATTTGCACGAATGTGTTTAATCACCTTATCCTTTTTGGCGATAGCCGCATCGGAAGCTTGCTGAACTTTTCTTTTCATTTCCTCGAAGTCTTCAGGAGTTGTATCACCAACCAACTTTTTGATTTTGGTGTATGCGGCTTCCCTGAATAATGGAACCAGCTTTTCATCTGACCCGTCTTCCTTAATTAAGATCGGTTCGCCAGAATTGTTGACCTCACCTATTTCAGAAACGGCCACATCATATTTGCCTACCGCCTTTTTAATGTCGCCAACAATTTCAGGCGGTGCAATAAGCATCAGTGAATCGGTGGAAACTCCCAACGGATCTATGTTTAATGTCTCAAGCATATTTAAAACATTTGGAGCCACCATCTGCCTGATTTCCTTTTCGTAGAATTCCAGTCCCACACCGGTGGTGTTGGATATCTCATGTGCATCACCCCTTAAACCGCCGTTGGTTACATCAGTCATTGCATGAATGTCTTTTACTAAATCAGCTTCAAACAATGCATGTGATGCCTGAACAAAGTTAACGTTCATTGTATCCCATACAACATCAAAGAAACCGTTGTAAAGAGCTGTTGTTGTAATTGTTCCTCCGCCGGACCCTTCAGTCAAAAGGATAATGTCTCCTTCGGTTGCTCCTTTTCTTGCGGTTGGAGGGTACGGGGAAACTCCTACGCTTCCAACAGCAGAAACGAATCTGTCACCTAAAACCATGTCTCCGCCGACACGAAGGGTACTTCCCGCAACAATTGGAACGTCGACAAGTTCTGAAACTGCCGCAACACCAGCGGTAAAGTCAAAAATTTTGGCAACATCACCGTCATCTGCAAGGTGAACATCACTTAAAATAGCTACAGGGTCAGCTCCCATTACACAGACATCCCTCAATGTTGCACGAGTTACATGAAAACCGCCTAAAAACGGATATTCACTTAAACGGGAGTGTATTCCATCAACTGCAGTTGTAATGTAAACTTCATCATTGTTGACCGGAGCCTTTACAACTCCCCCGTCGTCCTGCTCTGAAGGGTTGACCAAAGATGCCGTGTTGGTGGATGAGACAATTTCAGCTATCTTCCTGTGAACAAAAAAATCACCGGCTCCACGGGATCCCACTCCCATTTCGCCCATCAATACATCTGATTTATTAACAGCCGCTATTTCTTTTAAAAATTCATCATCACTTTCATTCAATTTTAAAGTAGTCGCCACCTCATCAATTACGGCTTTAGCCATTTCAATAGAGTTTTCTTCATTAATTTTTTTGTATTCTCTAATTCTTACAGCTAAAATATCTGCTAATTCATCATAATCATAATCATCAATTCTAGCCCTTACAAATCCTTCAATATCCATAGTTATATCTCCAAATTAGTGAAATTCTTTAAAATCTTAAGTCCTGCAATACCACTTTTTTCTGGATGGAATTGTGTTGAGAACAAATTGTTTTGGCTTAAGGAAGCTACAACACTTCCACCATAATCACAAGTTCCTGCAATGATGCTTTCATCATCGGGGATTACATGATAAGAGTGAACAAAATAAAAGTATTCCTTATCTATACCTTCCAAGATAGGTGAATCGTTGCATACATCCAATTGATTCCAACCCATGTGGGGAATTTTTACTCCATCAGGCAAAATTTCCACATTGCCCCTAAACAGGTCAAGACCTCTGATGCCTGGTGACTCTTCACTGGAGCTCATCAATACCTGCTGGCCAAGACAAATTCCTAAAAATGGCTTATCGTCACCTACATGTTCATGGATTACATCCTCAAAAGGTTTCAGGTTCTCCATTGCACTCCCGAATGCTCCAACACCCGGAAGAACCAAATAATCGCTTTCGGCAATAACCTCCTTGTCATCAGTTATCCGATAATCAACACCTATTTTCTTAAAACCGTTTGAAATACTTTTTAAATTTCCGCTTTTATAATCAATAATCGTAATCATTCGTCCAACCACCCAATAGCTGATCTGATCATGCCACCAAAGTCTGAAAATACAATTTTATCTGTTCCTAAAGTTTTTGAGTGTGCATCAAGCTCTGCAACAACATGAGTATAGCCCAATTCCCTTAAAGGTTCAACCAAACGAGGACCGTCAGTTACTGCAACGGATTCCACATCAAATTCCTCAATTGGAAATGCATGCGGAACACCAAATACAACAATCAAATCCAAATCTTTGTCCTTGAGATATTCTGCAGCTTTATATCCTGTTATTGGATATTCATCCAAACCTCCTGTGATGAAATCAGGTTCGATATCCAGCTGATTTCTAATATTGACTGCATGCTGTCTGATTCTAGGCAAACCTATATTTTCATCCAGATTAGCTACAAAAACAGGCTTATTTTCAGAGTTGATCTTTTTATAGTCGAAATTAATAATGTCTGCAAAGAGGTATGATGTTTCCTTTTTAACGTTTAGAACAAACGCTACTTTCTTATTGTCTTTCAAAGCATTGACTACTGTTTTTGCAACGGATTCTTTTGAATCGCCGAAATTAGGTTTAATATACTTTCCCTGTGCCATTCCACGGGTTTTTTCAACTTCAGTAGCTTTTTCAAGCATTTCAATTTGCCTGTCAGCTTCTTCGCGAGGTATCACGCCGCATTCTACTGCCGCATCTAAAACCATGATTGCTCCAACGGTATTGTCACCTTCGCCTGACCCCCCATGGGATTCAACCGGAATGACTGTACATGGCAAATCTGCAGTCGCTATTGCCTCTTTTAAATCCTCACCAATAATCATGCTTGCGCAGGTACCTGCAATGCCCATGAGTTCCGGATGAAACATGTCATAAGCTTCAGTTAATGTATCAACCAATTTTTCACCGGCGCCCAATATAAAATCGTTTTCAGACATTCCAGTGGTTACAACACGTACACCATCACCTTCTAAAAGCCTGGCTGTTCTAAAGCAGCAGCCGGTAGGCCCATGCATAACAATAACATCGACATTCATATCCCTTAACGTATAAAGAGTAGCAGCAATTGGACTTGGTCTCGGATGCATATTTTTTCACCTAAAATAAATTTAACAAATAAGTATTTTTAATTCTTAATTAATATAATTAATTAACAAATTCTGGAGATTGCATTATGAAACTAGACAAAGAAATTTTAGAAGAAAAAATCAGAGAATACCGCAGTTTTAAAAGTTGTTCCGAATCAACCCTGATGGGACTTTGCGAATGTGCAAATGTAGATATGAGCCAGGCCGAAATGTGCAAATTGGCATGCGGATTCGCAGGAGGAATGGGAGGAACCTTTGATGAAGGAACCTGCGGTGCCGTGACCGGCGCATTGATGGCAAATGGATTGATTTTAGATGACACTGCTAAAATCAAAGCCAATGCAAAGGAAATTTTCAATACCTTTAAAGAGGAATACGGAACAGTGCGCTGTGACATAATCAGTAAAAATGGTGAAGACAAATCTCCATGCGTTGACTGCTGCGTATTTATTGCAAACAAAGTTGCCGACTTGTTGGATGAATAGCTTCATCACCCCTAGGGGTTAAAAAATGGAAAGATACTGTAGAAAATGCGGCACGAAGCTTAAAAAAGAAGCACTATACTGTCCGAACTGTGGCGAGAAGGATATGGCTTCAAACAAAAGTTTTTCAAACAGATATAAAATTCCGCTGATAATTGCAGCAATAATAGTGATTGTTCTAATCTCATTTTTTGTTTTAACCCCTCAAACTCAAATCGTCAAGGTCGATGATGTGGAATTTGAAATTCCTGCAGATTACGTAAATGAACCCTCAAGAACGAATGTCAGTTACGATGGAAATGTCAAATCAAGTGCAATGGGCTGGAGCAATGACAAGACATACATAGAAATCGGAGTCACAAGAAGCCCCGGTTCTGGAATCAACAGCCAGGAAGTTGCAGCCAACGTGGGCGGATCGCCGACTAAAATGCTGGGATATTCAGGATACTACCAAAAATATGACGATGAGAGCTATTCATTCGTATTCGGATTGAAAGACAGGGTGTGTATGGTCTATGTTTCCGATTACGATGCATTTAACGACATTAAGGTTGTAAGTGAAGATTTGTGAAAAAAACTAGAATTCGAGCTGTTCTGCAATGCACATTTTACAGACTGCATTTGGAGATTCCATATTTGCATCCTTAACCGGACAGAAAAATTTGCCGTCCTTTTCTTCAACATATAAAGATCCGGGAAACGGAGTACCGACAGGATGTATCGGTTCTTCCAGAATAAAAGTAGTGTAAATCGAAATTATTCCATATATTAATGGAAACTTGGTTTTTGAGGTTACTGACTCATTAATATGATATGATTTTAAAGTGGCAACGGCATCTATAAACTCTTCCTTGTCAATGTCATGTTCATAGGCGTTATTATCAGTGTGAACATCCTTAATGCGTGCTAAAAAGTATTTAACATAGACTGCATGGCTTTTATCCTTATAGTTATCCTGCACGTATTTGCTTTCCTCAATCATTTCCGCATTAACCGCCATCAAGTCAAATACTGAGATATTTCCTGAATACTCCTTTAAAATATCCAGAACTGACTCGGTGGAGATGCTCTCCTCATTTGAAACGACATTTGAAAAATCATCATACATATCCAATGCTTCTTTCATAAAACCATCCAAACTATAATATAGTCATCAAAAAATAAAAGTGTTTCTAAGATAGGGCATAAACACAAAACAGGATAACCAGCAAAATAACATTCAAAATAGTGAACTCCAACAGATATCTAACCTTGAACTCACCACACTCACGAACAAGAATCTTATAGGATATGAGATTCGCCATGGATGCAATAAGGGTTCCAAAACCGCCAATATTAATTCCAACAATGATTGCCTCGTAATTGCTGCTGAAACCGCTGAGAAGAATCGCGGCAGGAACATTGGAAATCACCTGAGATGCAAAAATGCCCCACAAAACTTCATTTCCAGCAATCCACCTTGTAAACAATGAATTGAAAAATGAAATATTTTCCAGATTGCCGATTAAGATAAAAAGGGCAATGAACGTTAAAAGAAGATGATAATCAACACCGGATAAAACTCTTTTAATGAAGTTTTTCTTATTGATTTCTATTCTGCTCATTTCAGGAAGGACAATATCATCATTCGAAACAAAAAACAAAAGCACTGTCAAAAATATGAGCGATACAACAACATAAGGCAGGAGTATCATGAAAAATGTGTCAAAGGGAATTTTGGAGACAGTGTACATTACAATATTGTGGGGAGCTCCGATAGGAAGAACCATACATCCCACATTGGCAGCAATGGTCTGCAGGCTGACGGTAAATATTATCAAATCGGACCGGTTCACCTTTCTCAATGCCAATATTGAAAATGGAACAAAAATGATTAATGAAACATCATTAGTTATAAAGATGGAACTGATAAAGCATGTAAAGACTAAAACCAAAACAATTTGACGGGTATTGCCTATTCTTCTCAGCAGTCTGCGAACCAACATCTCAAAAATGGCCAAATTCTTTAAAACTTCGACAATCAGCATGATTGCAAAAAGCAGTATGATTGTATCCCAATTGATATAATTCAAATAATTTACATTTGGCTGAACAAAGAAACATGAAACAATAGCTAATATTAATGATATGGAAAATACGATTTCATTTTTAAAAAAATCAAAGGTCTTATCAATTAATTTAGCCATGTTACCAAATTACAATCCGATTAATCTGCATCCTCTTCCATTGTTTCCAATAAAAAACTTACCGGCCTGAAACCGTCATTGCAGGATATCATTGCAGACTTTTTATTCTTCATCCAACCATCATAAAAATCGCTTGCCCCATTTGCCAAGCCCATTACGAATGGAGAGAGACTTTCCCATGCACTGTCACAGAAATCATCAGGTTTCACCCAGCCGTTTGCTATGAAAACTTCCCCCTCTTCGACACTGCATTCATGTTCAAGAGGATTTTCATACTTTTCAATCAAATCATCGTGCCTGACCTTTCTCATTACTGTAATCTTTACTTTCTTCACATTAACACCTTCAAATCGCTGTTTTCATATTTATTATGTCCTTTAAGACTCTTTTTATATTTCCAGCATTTAATCGCATCATCTAAAGATTTATCGTCATTGTTTTTGAAGAAATCCCTAATGTAACGGTTGTACTGGAACTGCTTTCCGATTTCCGTTTTTTCATCCGAATTTTGGATTTCATGATATGCCGCAACAGCATCACGGTAAGTCTTTTCGGGATTTGCCTTTAACCATTTCTGGAATTTTACCTTAAATTTAAAACCGCTGCCTATTTCCTTTTTAAAAAATGCCCTCTTATCTTCACTGCATTTGAAATTTTCGCCCAGTTTGGAATCCAAAGATATTTCCGTTGCCGTTTCATTTGAACTTTGTCTGACTTTACGTTCTTTCAGCTCTTCGCCAGTGCCAAGATAATGGACGACCCTTTTTTCCAAATCCCCCTTGCTTCCGCCGACTTTCAAGCCTTCTGACCTGCAAAAATCCTTCAGTTCCTCTTTTAAAAAGTAGTATTCTTTAAATTCTTCCGGTTTTAAATTCCGAGTTAATTTAGGCATAAAAATCTTAAATAAAAAAAGTAGAGGAGTTATCCTCTTGTTATAATGCTTATAATATCTCCATCTTTAAGTTCGTAATCACTGGCTATGCGCATTTTTGATCTTGCATCAACCGCATGCATGAACTTATCACCAATGTCTGTGTGAACAAGATAAGCTAGTTCACGAGGATTAGAACCTCTTTTAAGCAATATTCCATCAGGAAGCACATTGCCTTTCTGGTCTGTGTACTTATTTTCATCCTGAACCGGATATACAACAATCTGGTCAAGCAATTCAAAAACACCATAGTTCAAAGCGTCTTGAACTCCAGTGCTTCCGTATTTATCTAGGATATTTGTTTGAATGTATTCCAAAGCTTTCTTTTGATTGTCATTCAATTTTTCAGGTTCCAATATCTCAAAATGATCATCACCAGACATATAACTAATCAAACCAGCTTCAGCAGCCTTAACAAGTGCAATTTCAGACTCTGCAGAAGTCGGAATTACGTTCGGATATTTTTCTTTAATCCTTTCGATATTTTCGGCTGAAGTCGGCAGGTCGGCCTTATTTGCAATAATCATCATCGGTTTTGCAATATGCAGGATATTTCGGGTAAGTTCAATTAAATCTTCTTCTTCCCATTTATTGAAATCCGGCTCGATTGTTCTTTTGGCTTCAATAATATCCTCCACTGCAATTCCAGTACCGGAAAGCTGATCATACAATACTTTGGCAACATCCAGATGTTCAGCACCTATTTTTCTTACGAGCCTGACCCAATTTCTTGACAGTATTCCATACATCCACATTACAATCTCATTTTCCAAAAACTCTAAGTCATCAAGAGGGTCATGGCTTCCAGGATCAACCGGATTACCTTCCAGATCTGTTGAACCGGAAGCGTCAATAACATTAATAAACACTTTAGCCTGCATTAAATCATCTAAAAACTTATTACCTAATCCTTTTCCTTCATGTGCTCCAGGCACCAATCCTGCAACATCTATCAATTCAATTGGAAGCAATCTTTTTCCGTCAATACAGATTGAATTGTGAGGATTGCATGTAACACCCAATTCCTTACATGGACAATCTTTAATGACATGAGCAACAGCCTTATTCGCATCGATTGTTGTGAATGGATAATTTGCCATTTCAACAGCAGATGCTGTTGCTGAATTGAAAAAAGATGATTTTCCAACATTCGGTTTTCCACAAACTGCAATTTGAAGCATAATAATCACTTTATTTAATAACATCTAAATGTATGTTATTAAAATTATAAATAGTTTCAGAAATAATTAATATATAATGAAGGATGAAGATATTGAACGCCCACAGGCCATGAAAATTCGCCAAGGAATACAGGATGCAATGACCCAATCCCTACCGGAAAAACGATTTAGCGAAAGCAACATCGATTTGGTTGAAGTAGACATTGAACTTAATAATTTAGGATGGAATTTCAATAATTTCAAGATTTTGAATTTAACTGATATTCATTTAGGCCAATGGATCAATCCGGAGTATTTGGATGAACTTATAGACTATGTTAATACCCTAAATGTGGATATAGTCACATTAACCGGAGACTATTTTTCATACAACTTTGCCGACTATGAAAAATGCCTGGAGAAATCCCTTAAAAAGTTAAATGCAAATGAAGGAAAATTTGGAGTCCTTGGAAATCATGACCATTGGATGGATGCTCCAAAGGTAAGGGAAATATTCAAAAATGCAGGCATTATCGATTTAAGCAATGACGTTTATACCCTAAAAAAAGATGACGATTCTCTAAATATCTGTGGTGTCGATAGCTGTACTGTCTGTGCTGATGATTTGGATAAGGTAATATCCAAAATGCCTGAAAATATTCCAAGCATTTTACTTGCCCATGAACCTGATTTTGCACTTGAATCCTCTCAAACCAATAAATTTGACTTGCAGATTTCAGGCCATTCCCATGGAGGACAGTTCATCATTCCAAAATTTGAAACAACACCATTCAGAGGACCTAACTCAACAAAATACCCTGTCGGACTTTATAAAATCGGGAATATGGTTCAATACACAAGCAAAGGCCTTGGAACAAATTCATTTAGAATAAGAATCAACTGCAAACCTGAAATCACCATAATTACATTAAAAACAAATAAAAAACGAAAAATTGAAATAGAGTGATAAAAACAGATTAATTTCATTTTTCTAGTCAATTACGGATTTAACTGCTAATTTTTAGTATGTAATGAAGAAACGAGTGATTTCATTGATTATTAGACCGAAACAGCCCACTGTTCATTTTATACCTTGCTGAAAATACAGAATCAATATTCCTAAAAGAATTGAGAGTTTAAACTCTAGAAAGCCAATAGTCGAAAACTTCTGAAATCTCTTCATCAAAGCCTATTGTTCTGTCCCTGTTTTGAGGTATTGCATCAGGATGGCTTCTGTTTAACCTGATTAATGTTGAGTTCGGATTATCATAAGTCATCTGCTCAAAGGGATATCTTATGATTACAGGAGTATTGAATCCGACACCAAGCTCCAGAAATACTATGTTTTTATTTTCATCGACATGTCCCAAATACTCTGAATAATTTCTATACATTTCATGCCATTTTTCATCTTCAACAAAGAAATTATCCTTTCTTACATTAATTTCCATATTGCTTCCACAGACAGGGCATTTCGGAACCATATCTGTTGGAATTTTACAGTCATGAGTATTTTCAATGGCTTTGAAAACAAAATCCTCATTAGGATAGAGCTTATTGTGGCATGCCTTTTCACACTGCATCAGTCCATAGTCTCCCTGTGTTGCAAAAATCCTTTCATCATCAAACCCGTTAATCCAGAACTGATGTTCCACATTAGTCGTCAGGACAAAATAATCCTTGTCCTTAACCAATTCAAGTAACTGCCCATACAATTTTGTTTTACCAACTGAAAATCTGTTTACATAAACATGACGAGCCCAATGAGCCCATTTTTCCTCCTGAGTTTCATAAGGGTAAAATGTTGCAGAATACATGTCCTGCACGCCATACTTTTCAATGAAATCCTGGAAATTATCATCAAAACGTTTGCCTGAATATTCCAAACCTGCAGCTGCAGAAAATCCGGCACCTGCACCAATGAGAATATACTCAGCATCATCAATAGCTTTAAATCCCTTATCCAGTCTTTGTACGAACCTATCCATTTTATCCTCCAAATAATATTTTTTTATAAATAGAATAATTGTCATCTGAAAAAACATTGAAAATTACATGTTTTAAACTTGTTTCTGTGGTATCCAGATACTGCCTAACAGTCTTAACTGCAATTTCGGCCGCCAAATCCTTTGGAAAATTAAACACACCTGTTGAAATGCCGCAGAATGCAATGGACTCCAGGTTATATTCATCAGCTATCTCAAGACATGATCTGTAACAGCTTTCAAGCTTTTCACAGTCCTCGCCGGAAGGTTTCATTCCCTGAGGAATTGCAGGTCCCACCGTGTGAACAACATATCTTGAAGGCAGATTATATGCGTCAGTGATTTTGGCTTTGCCGACAGTTTCATCACAGCCCTGATGCTGCATTATTTTACTGCATTCCTCCCTTAGCTGAATTCCGGCAGCCGAATGGATCATATTGTCAATGCAATTGTGAAGGGGAATGAAGCACCCCAATAGCTTTGAATTTGCAGCATTGACAATTGCATCAACTTTTAAGGTGACAATATCTCCCTGCCAAAGCATGATTTTTCCATCGGCGTCCATGATGTCTTCAACCGAAGTCAAATTCCTGTTCAATGTTTCGGCAGTTAAAAACTCGTCCTGAACTTTTAAAAACTCATCAGAAACTTTAGAAGGCATTCTGATATTCATCAGTGCACGCAACAAATTTCTTTTTTCCTGATAATCCTCAGGAATTTCAATTGCCTCATTTCTCTCATCCGCCAAATAATTAATCAAAAAATCCAGCTGTTCTTGAGTATCCATCAAATACCTCCTAATCATTAATAATAATTTAATTTTTGCATTTAAATGATTTTTGTAA
>CADAOO010000018.1 GCA_902789505.1 uncultured Methanobrevibacter sp.
CTCTTTAACTTCTTCCTTTTTCCATTCAGCAACATGAGCCATTAGATCACCCTCACTACTGGTCCCATAGTTGTTTTTATAAACATGGACTTGATTTGACTTCTTCCTTTTTCTAAATTGCGGTCTAGGACTGTAAGAACAGTTTCAATGTTTTCAGCTATGTCTTCGTCTGACATGTCTTGGCTTCCAACAACAATTTGAACACTAGCTTGTTGTTTTACACCAACTTTAACAGTACTTTGTAATCTTTCTAAAAGAGGGTCAAGTTTGATACTTGCAGGCACTGGTTTTGGCATTTTTCCACGAGGACCAAGAACTGGACCTAAGAATCTACCAAAATCTACCAACGAGTGGCATCATATCAGCTTGAGCTACAAAGAAATCAACAGAGTTTGCTGCTTTTTTAGCTGCTTTTCTGTCTTTTCCGAACTCCTCTAAATCAGTTTTGTTGATTACAAGATCGAGACCAGCATTTTTAGCTTGAACAATGAGTTCCCCATCAGCTATGACTCCGATTTTTACGTCTTTGCCACGGCCGTTAGGAAGAGTAACTTCCTCATTAAACCTATTTTCTGGCTTTCTGACATCTAAGTCACGGATATTAATAATAATATCTACGGACTCAGTGAAGTTTCTCGGCTTAGATTGTTCTTTAGCCTCCTTCACCGCGTTTACTACATCTTGTGTCATATTCATCCCCCATGAACATTCTGTTCATTGGATTTTTTTTGGTTTCATGAGAATCGAGTACTAAGAAAAAAATTCTTAAACGATTGCATGAATTAAAAACAGTATATCAATTATAACCGTAATTATAACATCATATACACTGTATTATTAACTTAAATTTAATTTGAATGATAAATACCTATTCTACTAAGATATCATCATATTTTCCAGCATCTACATCTTTTTGTGCTTCTCTTGGGTCTTTACCATCAACAGATAAACCCATACTTACACAGGTTCCCATTACTTCTTTTACAGCTGCTTTGTAATCGTTAGAAAGTAATGAATCAAATTTCATTCTAGCGATTTTTAAAGCTGTTTCGATTGGTAAATCGTTGACAATATCTAAACCTGGTTCATGAGAAGCTTTATCGATGCCTAATTCTTCCATGATAAGAGCAGTTGTAGGTGGAGTACCGATTTCAATTTCAAAATCTTTGGTATCTCTGTCAATTGTAACTTTTACAGGTACTTTCATTCCTGCGAAGTCTGCACTTTTTTTATTGATTTCTTCAACTACTTGCATCATGTTAATACCGAAAGGTCCTAAAGCAGGTCCCAATGGTGGTCCCGGAGTAGCAGTTCCACCTTCGATAAGAACTTCGACTGTATCTTTAGCCATCAGTCAGCCTCCTTTTGAATTATTCTAATTTGATCAGCTTTAACAGTAACCGGAATAGGTACTGCTGCCTCTATTAACTCTAGAACGACTTCTTCACGTGATTCATCAATACGAACCACTTTCGCCCTTTCTCCTTTGAATGGTCCAGAAATAAGCTCAACAATACTTCCTTTTTGAATTGAGGAAATAATTGGTTCCGGCTTCAAGAATCTTTTTACTTCTTCAAAAGTAATGCCAACACTACCTTCTACTACTCCCCTTAAATGCTGTACTTTTAAGTCAGGATTTCTGAGATCTATTTTTGTTGAGGATTCAACCAAAATATATCCTTTTAAAGATTCTGGAACAAGAATTGAGGAAATGCCTATGCCATCAATGGTTCTGGCTTTACGTGCCAGAAGTCTAGCAACATTTCTTTCTTGACCCGCAGAGGTCTTAAGAGCATATATGGAACTATTAGTATCTTCCATGAAAAATTCACCTATTTCTAATTTACTGGTTAAAATCACACATTAAGTTAAAAGTTATTGAAGCACTACAATTGTGAAATTGTAGATTCTTAGGTAATTCACGATAGAAGTGAAAATTGACTAAGCTATCCCCCATCTTCCCTAGGTTCTAA
Organism: uncultured Methanobrevibacter sp.; assembly: GCA_902789505.1. GTDB lineage: Archaea > Methanobacteriota > Methanobacteria > Methanobacteriales > Methanobacteriaceae > Methanocatella. The sequence goes on from CADAOO010000018.1 coordinate 1,974, forward strand.
TAATATCATATTGTTGATTTAAAACACAACTTAACAAGTTGAAAATCTAAATCAAAAAAGATACAATAATTATTACAAAATTCTATTATAATTTAAATGGGCTTAAAAATGGTTTATGTTTTATAAACCAATCAATGCTCCAAGTAAAAATACAACAAAACCAAGTACACCAACAATAACTACACCGAGTGATGTAACTTTAGCAAGCTCGAAATATTCTTGCTTGTCTGGCTTTTTTGATACTTTCAATACTCTTTTACTGTCTTTAACAAATTTATTAAAACTTTCTTGCACATTCATTTTAAATACCCAAAATTAAAAAAACTATGAAACATAGTTTAATGAATTATAATAAAATAATAGTAATAAAATAATTTATATTTTAAACATTAATAAATGTTTGCATTTTAAGAAAAAAATAAAAAGATAGAATTAGAAAATTCCATCAATGAAATCATCTAATTGGTCTTTAGCTGATTCAGATTCAACATTTTCCTCAGCATATTCAATTTCTGGTTCATTAGCTGATTCATAATCTGCATTAATTCCTGAAACAACCACAGTGGTCCTAACCATATTTTGAAGACTTTCATCAATTTGAGTACCCCAAATAATGTTGGCTTCAGGATCTAATTTGTCAGCAACAACTTGAACGATTTTTTCAGCTTCGTGCAATGTTAAATCAGAACTACCAGTTATGTTAACCAAAGCGGCAGTAGCATTTGAAATATCAATATCCAATAATGGACTGCTTAATGCTTCATGTACAGATTCTAAAGCTCTGTCTCCGGAATCTGATTCGCCCATACCAATCATAGCCATTCCAGAGCCACTCATGATACTTCTAATATCCGCGAAGTCCAAACTGATAAGACCTCTTTTGGTAATCAGTTCAGTGATTCCTTTAACAGCTCTGCCCAATATCTCATCGGATACCATGAAAGCTTTGTTTAAAGGTAAATTTGGTGCAACTTCCAATAACTTATCATTAGGTATGATAATTACGGTATCTGCAGCTTCTTGAAGTTTTTCCAAACCTTGTTCTGCATTTTCCCTTCTTCTAATTCCTTCAGCAGAAAATGGTAAAGTTGCAACTGCAACAGTTAATGCGCCTAATTTTTTAGCTAATTTGGAGATGATTGGAGCTGATCCTGTACCGGTTCCCCCACCAAGACCACAGGTGACAAATACCATATCTGCACCTACTAATTCCTCTCTAATTTCATCTTCACTTTCTTCAGCACATTCTTCACCTACAGCTGGCTCTCCACCTGCACCCAATCCTTTTGAAGTCTGTCTACCTAACAATATTTTTTTACTGGACTGGCTGTAAAATAAATCTTGAGCATCAGTATTGACGGCAATGGTTGTTGCCCCTTCAATACCCATCTCGTTTAATCTTGAAATAGTGTTGTTACCTGCTCCACCAGCACCAACAACGAAAATTTTAGTTTTAACACCGTTCATTATGTCTGTAAGCTCTTCATCGATATCTGATGCGAGTTTATTTGGTGTTTTCTCTTCCATTCTTTGTTCGGATTCTTTGATTGCATCATCTATAAATTTCACAAATTAACCCCACATACTCTGCTATTAAAATTAATTGTTAAATATTTCTATTGTAACTAATATTTAAATGCAACTCTTTTTAAAAAATATGAAAGAAATATTATATATTTCATAATATTTAAATTAATCCCTTGGCATTGCAAGGATTTCATGGAACTCCAAATCGAAGAGATTTTTAGAATTGACCGGAGTTAAAATGACTGCAGTGTCAACGCCATGACCTCTTCCACCAATGGCAATGATCTCCTCACCGACAGGAATCAAACCTGCATCGGCAGCCATAATGGAAATTTCAGCTGATACTTTAACCCCATGAGAAAACATCCTGAGAGTATCTGCAACAATATCCAATGGAGAATAACCACCGTATTTGTTGGTAACTCCTCTTGCAGCGCCGCTGAAAGCATGCAGTCCGAAGTATGTTACAATACCCAAATCCTCCAATTTTTTAATCATGTCTTCACTGATATCAGACTGGTTGGGTCCGCTAAAACCGCAGTTATGAGTAACATTAATTATCTTAACTTTATCGCCAACTGCATCAGCAAGCTTCAATGCTGACTTTCCGGATGCAGAAGCAATGACAATATGCTTAATGTTTTCACATTTGTCCAATTTATCACAAACCACTGAAATAAGTTCATCAGTGTAATCGTTTCCCTGTTCATCAAAATATGTTATGAATTTTCTTGCCATACTTACACCTTCTAAAGTTATAAATTACATAAATCTAAATATTAATATTATATTAAACAACTAGTTTTAAAAAGATTTTTATGACAAGCGAGGATATGAAAAATGTGAAACATGTTATCAATGGAGATTACATCGTAATTCCAATTGAGACAGGTTATATTAAGCCAAATGAAGATTTAAATCAGATTATACTCCCGGCAAAGGAACTGATGAAGGATGGAGATTATCTGGTAATAGCTGAAACACCCGTTTCAGTATCTCAAAACAGGCTGGTTGACGAATCTGAATACACACCATCACTAACCGCAAAATTCCTAACAACAGTCTGGAGCAAATATCTTTGGGGATACGCTTTGGGACCTCTTTTAGGAATTAAAAAAAGAACCATCAGAAATCTCAGAAAGCTGCCTGAAGAAACCAAGGCACATAAGGAAGTGGTTCTCCAATTATACGGATTGAAACATGCCCTAAAACCTGCTTCAGAAGCCGGAATTGACTTGAGTAATGCTCCGGGGTCATGTGTTTCCCTACTTCCAGAAAATCCCGAAAAAGTTGCAAAGGAAATTAAAAAAGAAATAGGAAAGGACATTATCGTTTTAATAATCGATACCGACGCAACATATATGAAAAACGGGAAATACTTCACAGGACTTCCAATAGCTATCGACGGAATTGAATCCGATAAGGGCTTTTTCGGATATTTGAAAGGACAACTGTCTGAAAATATGGGATCAACACCCTTAGGATGTAGTGAAAAAATAAGTATTGAGAAGGGATTAAAAATGGCAAACATTGCGGAGGATTATCAAAAATCACTTTCAACTGAAATGAAAACAATCCATAGTGTCAAATCCGTCCTGGGTACTGAAATTGATGAAGTGACAATTGAAGCATTGGATTCCATAACACACACCCCCGCTGTAATAATTAGAAAAAAACAATGATTTTAAAAAAATGACTTTTAAATTAGTTATATTTTTATAATAAAAAAGATATATCTAAACATTAATTTTAATATATTATCATAAATTTTAGTTTATTTTTTAAATCTTCATTTTTAGATGAAATATGATAATGAGATGTTTTAAGGGGAAATTAAATGTTAAACAATCCATTAGTTAAGAAATTATTATCAAAAATCGTTGAAAAAGAACATGAAGAAATCCTTAAAAAAAGATTTAAAGAAACATATCCCGATGAAGAAACACCTGATGGAATTGATAATCTCATACGAGCGTTAGAACTTCCTCCTGAAGAAATCCAATTCATTGCCAATGATATTAAAAAAACAGTGGAAGAAACAATAATTCCAATCATAAATTCATTAATAAATGGAACTGACACCGATGAAGAAATCGCCAAGGAAACCGGCATTAAATTGAATGTTGTCAGAAAAATATTGTACAAATTATATGATTTAAAAATTGCCAATTACAAAAGAAGCAAAGATCCTGAAACCCAGTGGTTTACATATTCCTGGAAATTTGAAAAAGAAGAACTGATTAAACAGGTTAGGGACGAATGCGAAAAAGATTTGAATACACTTAATCAGGAATTGGACAAAGAAGAAAACAACATGTTCTTCGTATGCCCTTACGGCCATATCCGATGCACATTTGACGAAGCTTCAGATGAAGAATTTTTATGTGAATGCGGAGAAGAACTGGAATTCCAGGACAATTCCGAAATTATCGAACACATCAAATCAGCCATCAAAGAAACAGAAAGTGATTTAAATTCATTTACCGAAACAGTTGAACAATAAGATAAAAATGGAAATTGAATTACTTAAAAAGGAAAATACCCCTGAAAATGTTATAGATCATTCACTGGCAGTTTATAAAAAGGCTATGGAAATAGCTGCTAATTTTGATGATGCAGACAAAGACCTTATCAGGAAAGGTGCTTTACTGCATGATATCGGAAGGTCAAAAACCCATGGCATAACCCATGCAATCGAAGGCGTTGAAATTGCTAAAAAGTACGGTTATGGCGAAGACGTTTTGAATATTATAGAAAGGCACATCGGTGCTGGAATTACAGAAAGCGAAGCTGAAAAATTAGGCCTTCCCGTAAAGTCATACTTACCTGAAACCCTTGAAGAGAAAATTGTAGCTCATGCCGATAATTTAACCAGCGGCAGCAAGGAAGTGGATATCGATTTTGTCATGAAAAAATGGAAAAGAAGAATTGATGACAGCGAAGACAACATTGAAAGACTGATTAGGTTAGATGATGAATTAATAAAAGCTTTTGAGGAATAATATGAAAGTAATATGTTCAAGTGAAGAGTCTTTATACCGTCCTGAGGCGGTCAGATGGAGACAAAGAATGGAAATGATGAAACCTCTTGGAGATACTGTTGTTTTACTGCCATGCAGTATGAAAAAACCTTATTCTAATTCAAAATCCCATCAGAAGTTCAGAAAAATTACAAGATCATTTCAGGAACTCATCGTCACATCCCCTTTCGGAATCTGCCCTAGGGAACTTGAAAACACCTTTCCGATACAGTCATATGATGTAAGCACTACAGGTTCCTGGTCACAGGATGAGATTGACGAAAGCGGAAAATTGATCAAAAAATACACTGAAGGTAAAACCGTGATTGCCAATCTCAGCGGAGGATATCTGGAAAGCTGCCAGCAGTATGTTGATGAATTCATCAATGTCTGCGAGGACGGCAGACCGACATCTCCTGATTCCCTTTACAACCTGAGGATGGAACTCAAAAATCATCAAAGGGTGAACCGAAAAGAAAAGACCCTTCATGAATTGAGGTCCATTGCGATGTATCAGTTCGGTGAAGATGCATATGACTTCATTCCGGACAACGTTAAAACCAAGGGAATGTATCACAAAAGAATACTTTCAGATGGAAAGCAATTGGCTTTACTCAACAAGGACCACGGATTGTTCAGGTTGAATTTGCCCGGCGGAGAAATTCTGAAGGATTTGGGAATTAATATAGTTGAGATCGATTTTGATTTGCAAACCAATACAGTATTTGCCCCTGGAATCCAAAAGGCAGACCACAACATCATTCCGAATGACGAAGTGGTTGTCGTTAAGGACAGGGAAGTTGTCGGAGTCGGCAAGGCCATAATGACCGGCCGTGAAATGGAGGAATGCACAAACGGCATAGGCGTCAAGATAAAACATAGAGTCAAATGAAATTTAATTTTAACACATACTAACAAAACATATATAAATACCCTAAACTAATAAGTATTAAATACAATAAAAAATAGGAGACTAAATTATGTCAGAAGATTTAGTAAATGATATTAAAGACGCTATTTATGTGATTAATGACCCACATATGGGAATAAGCATTGTAGAAATGGGTATTGTACAAGATATCGCTGTAAACGGTGATCAAGCTGAAATTACACTCAAACCTACCAATCCAGGATGCATGAGTATTACCCGTATTGCTGCTGATGCTAAAATCAGAGCTGAAAATGTTGAAGGCATTGAAAAAGCAAAAATTATCGTTGAAGGACATGCTATGGCAGACTCCATTAACGAAATGATTAACAGATAATTTTTTTAATCTTATTTAATTTCTATATATAATCTGACCAAAAAACCAAAAAGATTATATATAGCTATTAATATAAGTATAAGTGTTGACAGTTAACTGTCATATCGATTTTTTTATAGGCTAGTGGCACAGCTTGGTTAGCGCGCTCGGCTGATAACCGGGAGGTCATGGGTTCGAATCCCATCTAGCCTACTTATAACTATTTTTACTGTGTTTTTTTCTGTGATTGTAATCTTTTTCTTTGAATAACTAATTTTATATATCATTTTCAACATAATATAACATGAATGTACAAAAAGTTGGAATGATGATACTTATGTGGGAAAAAATTAACCAAAAATTTAAGAAATATCCTGCCCGTATACGAGTTGCTGAAAAAATGATTGAACTTGGACTGTCTTTAAATGAAGACGGTAAAATCTATTGCGGAAATTTAAAAATAAGTGATAAGGCACTGGCTACAGCAGCAGATGTTGATAGAAGAGTAATAAAATCAACAATAGACATCATCAAAGACGATGAAGAATTATACAACCTTTTTAAAAATATAATCCCCGCCGGAACCCTCCTTAAGAATATTGCAAAAAATCTTAATCTTGGTGTCGTTCAAATAGAAGTAGGATCTGATAATGAGGGCATTCTGGCCGCAACAGCAAACTTAATATCAGAAAATGGCATCGGTATAAGACAGGCTTATGCTGAAGATACAGAGCTTCAAAAAACTCCTTCATTAACAATAATTACTGAAAAGCCTGTTAGTGGTGATTTGATAAAAGAATTCCTAAAAATAAAAGGAGTGACAAGAGTATCAATTTATTGATTCTCTAAACTCTCTAAATGTTCCCTTCTTGCCTGTTCCATTTCTCTATCTTCTTCTTCAAGAACATCAAGAAGTTCTTCCCAAGCTTCTAAAGATTCTTTAGCAGCTTCTTCACTTAATTTTTCAATTGCATAGCCTGCATGGATTAGAACATAATCCCCGATTTCTACATCCGGCAATAAATCCATTTTGGCTTTTTGCCTTGCTCCGCCAAAGTCGGCGAACAACATATTTTCCTCTTTATCTATTTCAACAATTTGAGCCGGAGCCGCAATACACATTATTATCTCTCCAAAATATAATTATATACATTATTTACTAAATAGTATTATATAAAATTATCTAAAGAGGTATTTTAATGAAGAATATAGTTATTGGATCAGGCCCTGCGGGAAGATTAGCTTCCTTAAAACTCGGTAGACTTGGTGAAGACGTTCTTTTAATTGAAAAAAATCATATTGCCGGAACTTGTCTGAATGAAGGATGTATGGTTATTTGTGCATTAACAGACATTACAAAATTTATTGAAACAAACAACAGGTTCAACAGACACGGTTTTGTTAAAAGCCAGCTTGATGTCTCTTATGAAAAAATTGTTGAAAAGATTGTGGAAACACAGGAAAAACTCAGATATCTTGAACAGCTTGAAAATGAATCTGTCGGGAATACAGTCATTTTTGGAGAAGCCATCATCAATGGAGAATCTGTTGAGGTGAATAATGAAAGTTATGAGTATGAAAATCTATTAATAGCTACAGGAGCACGTCCTTTTATTCCTGATATCAAAGGCAGCGAATACGGACTTACAAACAAGGACATGTTAAAACTCGATGAAGTTCCTGAAAAACTAAACATTATCGGAGGAGGCATACTCGCCTGTGAAATAGCCAACATATACTCAAAACTCGGCAGTGAAGTCAATGTTATTGCAAGAAGCCAGTTCCTAAAAGAAATTGGGCAAAACACCAGAGAATATGTTCTAAAAAAGATTCTGCAGGACATAAACATCTATGAAAATACATCCGTGACCGAAATCACAAAAGACAAGGTAATCACCGACAAGAATGAAGAAATGGAAGGAACCGCATTTTTTGCAACCGGAAGAATACCTAACAGTGAAATCGCCGACGGATTTGTTGAACTTAATCCAGACAGGACAATAAAGGTCAATGAAATGATGCAAACAAGCGTCGATAATGTATATGCTGCAGGAGACGTTATCGGAGGATACCGATTAACTCCAGTAGCCAGACGGGAAGGTGTCACAGCCGCAATAAATATGGCAGGCTATTCAACCAAGGTAAATTACAGCTGCATTCCTCAGACATTGAGCCTTAACATGGAAGTCGGCTTTTTTGAAAACGAAAAGAATGACTGCAGTGATGATGAGAAGGCTACAATCGCAATTCCTGGAATTGCAGGTCCTGGCGTTTTCTGGAACATACTGGATGGAGACACCGGATACACTGAAATAGAATTCGACAAAAAGAAAAATAAAATAAACAGAATTGAATCAGTTTCTCCTTCATCCCCAAGTGATCTCGCTTATCTCTCATATTTGATGAGAGAGGATTATGATTTGGATGACTATGAGGACTTTTTAGAGGTGCATCCTACTACAGATGCAAATTTCAAAATAATTAAAGGTATGTGGTTATAATACCACTATTCTAATTTTTTTAGCATTTTATCCACCAGAACATCACTGGCCTCAAGACAGAGCTTTGCATATTTGGAAGTATTTTCACTTAAGGATTCATAATTTTCAAATGCCTTTTCGACATTGCCAACCACATCATCCACAGAGGATTCAATAATAGCTCCCTTAAATACTCCCGCCATATTCTGATACCTCCCCCATTTGACATGAGTCAGGGCAACAATTGGAGTGTTAGTGGTTAATGCTTCCTGAATGGAAACTCCATCATCCGTCAAAACCGCCAAATCGGCGAATTTGAATAAATGATTGACCCAATCCACATATCCGGCATATATTATGTTTCTTTTATTTATCTCATCCAGATATTCGTCTTTTAATGGAAGGCCGATTAAAACAAGATTATACTTATCCGTAAAATCTGCAACGTTGCAGACGCCGTCAATCATGCCTTTGAAAATTGATGAACCTGAAGAGAAGACTATGGTCTTTTTGCTTTCGTCAAAATTGGAATATTCCTTTAATTTCAAAAGACCTGACTCAGCATTGCCTTTGGAGAAATCATCAGACAACGGATAAAAAGATTTGTCTGTATTTTTAGGAAGTGTATCCAATTTGAATTTATCCAAATCAGGCAATATGAAACACTCATTGAATTTAGGGCATACTTTTGAATCCAATGGTGTTGAAATTAATGAAAACGCTTTTTTAAAAGCAAATTTCGCACCCAATGATGCAACAATAGCTCCTCCACCCAAAACACCAATTACAAAATCTGCATTGACTTTTTTAATAAGGCTTCTGGCTTTAAAAGTTGCTGAAATCAATTTTAATGCACCTTTAATGGCTGATGCCTTGGTGGCAGCATGACCTCCTGCCTGAGGAATGGATATTTTATGCCAGGAGTATCCGTTCTTTTTAAATAGAATTCCCGGTGCGGACTCATCCAAAGCAATATCACATTGAACCCCTCTTTTTTCAAGTGCCTTTATTACATTCAATGCGATTGCTGCATCTCCACCTAATCCTCTACCTGTGACAATCAATAAAGCCTTCATTAAAGTTTACCTCCCTAACCTTGGGGGCTGTTTGTTTCTTGGAACATATCTGCCACTTTGTCTTGCATGCGGATTATACAATAATCTTCTAAAGCCCAAAATGATTAACCAGGGATTTTCAACGGAGTACTGCTTATCTCCAAGAATTATTTTCCTAAGCAGATCTCCAAGACCCCCTCCGGTTAAAACATCCATGAAATAATCGCCGAACACAGGATTGACAAGTCCAAGGCGTTGACTGAAGAATATCCTCAATGTATTTCGTCTTACAAAAGCTATCAAAGCTGTAATAATTATTGTGAATAGAAGCAGCCACCAAAATCCTCCTATCAAATAGAATGCAATTCCAAGTGCAACACCGAAAGTATGGTTTCCAACTTCCCCCATCATGATTTTTCCGGCAAAATCAAGAGGGCAGTAACCAAGACAGACTGACAGGATTAATAACGGTGTGTAAATAGCTATCAACTCCCCATATGGCTGGGAACCAATCAGCAGCATGACAAGGATGGTCAATACTGACATGATAATGGTTACAATACATGTTGAACCGGGCTGCATATCTGAAATATTGAGAGGTTGAACCAAAAAGGCAATAAGGATTGCGGAAAATCCTAAACCTTCCAGAATTCCGACAATCATCACCAGCACAATTCCTATTCCTCTTGAAAGCTGGCCCCATTCAATACCCAATGGAACGCATTTCCTTCTTCCCATGATATCGTCGATAAAAGCAAATACACCTATTATCAATACAAGATTGTTGAACTTGGGCAGCATATAAAATGATAAGATTATAAACGGAACCAATCCAACGGCTCTTGGAATTCCTCCCCGGACATTAGGATACAGATTGCCCAAATAACCTCTCTTCCCAAGAAAACTGAAAATTAAATTTAAGACTACTGTCCCAAATGCAGACATGAGAAAAACAACAATCAATGCAATAATTACTGACGAATACATCATAAATATCAACTGTTATATTACGAAAATTAATTTATAATATGATTTAATTCTTTATTGTATATATATTTTATAACGGATATTGAAATCAGCCGATTTCATACCTTAAAATGGCAGCCATTCCACCTAAACTTTCCAATTGTTTGCCGCCCTCATGTTCACTGCTGATTACCAGCACTTCCCCTTTCATGTTTTCAACCATATCCATCAAATCACCCATGTTTTCACTAGCCACCTTAGTGTCAAGGATTAAAAGCTCACTGACGGCACCCAAATTAATTGCATTTGTAGTTTCCTTTAATCCGTAAGCGATTTTGGATGAGTTTTTACCTATTTGCGAGAGAAGATTGTCCACTGCCATCATCTCCAGGGCGACCCTATTTTCTGAAGTTAGCTTTTCAACCGTGCCCTTTTTTAGAACTTCGCTTATTCCGACCCGTCCACCGGATCCGGTACTTTCAATTATTGCAATTTTGGCCAAATCCTTATGCTTATCCTTAATATAGTCATAAAAATCATTTTTTACAAAACCGGGTCCTGCAATAATGATATTTTCAATATAATCAAATTTTTCAATTGACTCAATGACCTTTTCATAGAACTGGACAATATTCTTTTGCCTGTTCTTATCAAGGATTCTTTTGCCTGAAACATTGCCCTTAATAGGTCCATAATATTCTATGCCGAATTGTCTCATCAAACCGATTGTTGCAGTATCATCTTCCAAAACTATAATTAATGCAGATAATTTTTTAGATGCATCAATAGCCTGATTCAATCTTTTTATTGCCCATTTAGGCCATTTTTCTTTTTTGATTGTGAGCGGTGTATTGAGTTTGACCTCAAGAGTGTGGTGAGAACCCAACGGTATTAAATCTTCAGGACCTCTTGTAATGACCCCTGTCAATCTTAATTTTCCTGTAAACAAATGAAAACTGATATTTTCAATATCCAAACCTAAATAAAAAGTTTTTTTAACACCCCTGTCACTTCTCAGCTTATCCCCTGTATTGTCCTGTATACGGCGTGTTGTTTTGGATGATGCATTGTCCCCAACTTCCACAATATGGGACAAATGCCATAAATCATCCAGTGTTTGCGGAACCACTTCAACTATTCCTTCCTTTGTATCCTGGTTTATGATTTTCATATTTTCACGATAATTTTTTTTATAATAATTATATATAACTTCTAATTAAAAACTATTAATGATTAAAATGAATGTTGGAATAATTGGTGGAAGCAGCGGTTTGGGAAAAACAATCATCTACTATTTAAGGGACGATTTTGATGTATTCATAAGCGGAAGAGACCACAAAAAAGGAAGAGAAGTTGCCAGTGAAGCTGATGTGAATTATCTGGAGTCAAATGAAGAATTGGCTAATATCAGTGATATATTGATAATTTCCGTCCCCATACAGAATACTGAAGACGTAATACGTGAAGTAGCTCCATTCATGAAGGAAGGAAGCGTTATGATAGATGTGACTTCAGTTAAAGAGGGTCCGTCCAAAACAATGGCTGAAGTTGTTGCGGATAATGTGGACTATATCCCAACACACCCCATTTTCGGCCCGAGAACAACACGGCTGGACAACCAGGTCATTGTACTGACACCCGACAGGAAGGGCAAATGGTATGAAAGAGTTTACAATTATCTAGACAGCAAGAATATGAGAATAATTGAAACTACCGCTGAAAAGCACGATTACATGATGAGCATTGTCCAAGTTCTAACCCATTTCTCATTTATTTCGACTGCATCAACAATCGAAAAACTGAAGGTGGACCTGTCCGAAACCGAAGATTATGAAAGTCCAATCTATAATCTGATGATTGATCTGATTGCCCGTATTGTTGCTCAAAATCCTTATTTAACATATAACATCCAGGCCATGAATGAAAATGGTCCTAAAATAAGAAATACATTTACAGAAGCCGCACTCGAACTTAGAGACGTTATAAACAGTGGCGATAGTGAAAAATTTGTTGAAATAGCAAACAAGGCTACCAAGCACATGGGAGATATCAAAAATGCATTGGGCAGAAGTGACAAGGCCATTGCAGCCCTGAATTATGAATATACATATTTGAATAAATTGATAGGCCATGAAGTTGGACTGAAACATATTTACTCAGGTAAAATTCATATCGGAATTCTTGAAAGTGTCGACGGCAAAACTGCAGTATTGAAAAATGGAAATAAAACCAAAAAACTGAGAATAGCAAACATCAGAATTCTGATTAACAACGAGCTTTATGACTGGAAAGTTAAAAATCTGGACAAGAAAACCGAATCCATCAGCTGTGTTTTCCCCAAAAATGTCAATTCTAAAGTCATTGAAGATACCGTGTTAAATATGGACAACATTATAGAAATCAAATTAATTGATACCTATAACGGCCCTCAAATTGATGATGACCATATAAGCCTGACATTTACAGTAACTGCATTATACAAGGAAGATATCGAAAAGGTCAGGACCCTGTTCACAGGTTTTGGTGGAAACATAAGGTGAATTTGTTTAGTTTGATGCGAACAAATATTAAAATACCAAAAAGTAATTAAAATTTTATTTCAAATATAACCATCCCACCACAATTATTTATTTTAAATTAAAATCATTAAAACAATAAAAATAAAAATAAATAATCTAAACTGTTTTTAATTAAAACAAAGAAAAATTAAAAGAGAAATTTTTAAATTTTTGACCGAAACATTTATATAGTAAAACATACTACGTTATATTGTCAAGAATTAATAAACTTACAAAAAGTTATAAAAAGATTTTTGACAGATTACAATTATTTACTTACAGCCATTCAAAGGAGATGATAATATGGCAGAAAATCAAATTACTCTAAAAGTTGCAGAAGCAATTTCCCAAAAAGATGTTGGTCAAGGAGTTGCAAGACTTGACCCGAATGTTATGGATGACTTAGGCATCCAGGAAAGAGATTTAATAGAAATAGTCGGCGAAAGAAAAACTGCAGCTATCGCTCTTCCTTCACAAACCGATATTGGTCTTGGAGTTATCAGAATCGATGGTTTAGTGCGTAAAAATTCCGGAGCAACTATCGGCGGAGAAGTTACAATTAAAAAAACCAAAGCAACCGAAGCAAAAAAGGTTGTTTTAGCCCCAATTGAAAACAATATCCGTGTCCAAGGAGATGTCCGCGGACTGTTTGCCGGAAAAGTAATGGTGCAAGGAGACATCATAGGATCTCAAATCAGAGCCCCAAGACCAAGCATGAACAGAGGATTCAATAGCCTATTCGATGAACTGATGGACTTTACTCCTGCAATGAAAGAAATCAAATTCGCAGTTGTATCCACCAGTCCAAAAGATATCGTTATTGTTGGTCCGAATACTGAAGTTCAGCTTCATGAATCCCCAATTGACGTAAGCAAACTCGAAGGTGTCGGAAACCTTGTTGACGTGAGCTATGAAGACATCGGCGGTTTAAAAGATGAGGTCAAAAAAGTAAGGGAAATGATTGAAATCCCTCTTAAAAGACCTGAACTCTTTGAGAAATTAGGAATCGCTCCACCAAAAGGAGTCCTGATGCACGGTCCGCCAGGAACCGGAAAAACATTACTGGCAAAAGCCGTGGCCAGTGAAAGTGATGCCCACTTCATTGCTATTAACGGTCCTGAAATCATGAGCAAATATGTCGGCGGATCTGAAGAAAACTTAAGGGAATACTTTGAAGAAGCAGAGGAAAACTCACCTTCAATCATATTTATAGATGAACTCGATGCAATTGCTCCAAAAAGAGAAGAAACCAACGGTGAAACTGAAAGGAGAACCGTTGCACAGTTGTTAACTTTAATGGACGGTCTTAAATCAAGAGGGCAAGTGGTTGTAATTGGTGCAACCAACAGACCGGATTCACTTGACCCTGCTTTAAGAAGACCTGGAAGATTCGACCGTGAAATCGAAATTGGAGTGCCTGATTCAGAAGAAAGAAAAGAGGTTCTTGAAATCCACACAAGAAACATGCCGCTTGCAGATGATGTTGACCTTGACAAAATCGCAAACACAACCCACGGATTTGTGGGAGCCGATCTTGAGTCTTTATGTAAAGAGGCTGCAATGAGAGTAGTCAGAAGAATATTACCTGAAATCCAAAATGACGAAGAGATTCCAAAAGAGGTAATGGAAAAAATCGTGGTAACCGGCGAGGACTTTAAAAACGCTCAAAAGGAAATACAGCCTTCAGCATTGAGAGAAGTTCTTGTGCAAATCCCTGATATCAAATGGGATGATGTCGGCGGACTTGAAGACGTGAAACAGGAATTGAAAGAAGCTGTCGAATGGCCATTAAAACATCCTGAAACCTTCCAGCGCTTAGGCATAAGACCTCCTAAAGGAACATTGCTTTATGGAATTCCGGGAACCGGTAAAACCCTGCTTGCAAAAGCGGTGGCCAGTGAAAGTGAAGCTAACTTCATTTCCGTCAAAGGCCCTGAACTCTTATCAAAATGGGTTGGCGAATCTGAAAAAGGCGTGCGCGAAGTATTCAGAAAAGCAAAACAGGCCGCACCTACCGTGATCTTCTTCGATGAAATCGATGCGATAGCAAGTACACGCAGCGGTAACGACACAGACAGCGGCGTTACAAAAAGAGTTGTAAACCAATTGTTAACTGAAATGGACGGTTTGGAAGAATTGGAAGACGTTGCAATTATTGCAGCCACCAACAGGCCGGACATTCTTGATGCCGGTTTGATGAGGCCTGGAAGATTTGACAGACACATTCAAGTTAGTGAACCTGATGAAGAAGCTAGACTTTCAATCTTTGAAGTACATACAAAAGATATGCCACTTGCAGACGATGTTGACCTCAAAAAATTAGCTAAAAATACTGAAGGATATGTCGGAGCAGACATTGAATCAGTATGCCGTGAAGCAGCAATGCTCACATTAAGAAATGATCTCGAATCAAAAGAAATCCCATATAAATACTTCAAAGAAGCAATAGAAAAAGTCAAACCTGGAAACAAAGCCCAGGACGAACAGCTTGTTCAGTATATGTAGGAAGAAAATAACCAATTTTCTTCCTTTTCCTCCTAGTTATTATTTTGAAGAACTTTCTAACCATATTTAGTGGGAAGAACAGACCCTTCCCACACAACCTCCAATAATCATCATCCCGAATTTTTAATCTCATACACCCTATCCAAAGGAATTTCAAGCTTATCAGAAATCTCCTCAGGACTCATGAATTTCAAAAGCTTTAAAACAAACTCCTTTTCGGTAGACTCATGATACCCTCTTTTATACCTTCCTTTTTACCTTTCTCTTCAGACCTCATTAATGCTCCAGCAATTCGAGCTGATTTAATATCCTCTTCCAAAGAGTTAATCTTAATTGCAGACATCTCCAAATCTCCCTTTAATTTTACCTAATTTTACACTATCCGCAAGAAACTTTCCCACACAACCTCCAAAAAAATTATCATCCCGAATTCTTAATTTCATACACCCTATCCAAAGGAATTTCAAGCTTATCAGAAATCTCCTCAGGACTCATGAATTTCAAAAGCTTTAAAACAAACTCCTTTTCGGTAGACTCACCTCTTTGATACCTTCCTTTTTACCTTTCTCTTCAGATCTCATTAATGCTCCAGCAATTCTGGCTGATTTAATATCCTCTTCCAAAGAGTTGATTTCCATTGCAGACATTTTCAAATCTCCTTTAATTTTATCTAATTTTTCACTATCCACTACAAACTTTCCAGCCCAAAGAATCAAACTTCTTCTAAGGACATATGATAATTTTTTATCAATTATCAATTCCCTGTAAATTCCGGCGATTTCAACAATCATTTCCTCAATAGAGATATCCAATCTAAATTTAGGCATCCAAATCAAATCTAGAACATCATATACATTAATTACTTCATTATTTAACAGTTTGTACTTAATATTATTTAGACATATTGAAGCAGTCATTTCCTTGGTATTAATCCAGATAGGGCTGAAGAATGAAATCGGATTAACATATTCAATCTTCAAACTGGGAATTGGACCTGTGTTGAATATGTAAGATTGGACTTCCTTTTTGGACCCGGCATGCAAAGATGTTTGATATTCAAAATCCCTGCTCAGCAGATATCTGTTTATGGATGAATGATGCTCTATATTAATAAGAGATTGATTGGACCGCTCCCGGACGGAATCCAAATTCAAATCCCTATATGATTTAGACAGAAATCTCTGATGGAATATGCCTTCAATATCCTCAAGCCTTGTCAGATACTGGGGAAACTCATCAATTTCGACCATGCAAAGATTGAAAATTTTGTCTTCGGCATCCCATTTGTCCGGTAATGAATTATCCACAATTTCGCCGTACATACTTCCACCTCAGTAAGATGTTTTAAACAATTTAATTTATAATTTAGAACTATTTAAACTTTTTTTCCAAATTTAAAGCCAAATTAAAGCAATATTGTATTCATACTGAAGTATTTACTCAACATGGAAAAATTGAAGCCAAAATAAACTCCAAAGAAAAGTAAACAAAAAGCTATAACAACCACCATATAGAAAATATAAAATCATGAGCAGACATATTATCGAAGCATTGGGATTAAGTAGAATTACCGTAGAAGACGGCAAAGTTGTTGACGTTACAGAGCCTCAGGTTGAATACTGTCCTCTTTTTGACCACCACAGAGGAATAAAAAAATTAACCAAAGAGGTAATAGCTGAAAACATACAGTTCAGAATTGACGATTTTGGAATGTGCACACCCAAAAGACAATTAAGAATGAAAGACTTCTTAAACTTTGGAATTTCCGAAATCCTGTGCACATTGCTTGAAAAACAGGAAATCGATTCTGTAGTTATGGTCTTGGAAGGGTGCGGAACAGTAATTGTCAACGAACCTGAACTTGTTCAGGGAATTGGCGGGCGAGTCTCCGGACTTGTGGAAACAAGCCCCATACCTGAACTGGTGCCGGAAATTGGTGAAAAAAATGTTCTTAATCCTAAAACTGCAGAAATTGACCAGATCGAAGGAATAAAACTAGCTATCAGAGAAGGCTACAAAAACATTGCAGTCACAATAACTCTAGCCGGCGATGCCGAAAAGATAAATGAGCTTAAAAAGGAATATCCCGACGTGAACATTTACGTTTTCGTGGTCCACACCTCAAAAAGAACTCCTGAGGAAGCAAGAATATTATTTGACTCCTGTGACGTTGCAACTGCCTGTGCATCCAAAAACATTCGCGAAATCGGAGATGAAGAAAGCATTAAAACTGTAGGCCAGTCTATACCGATTTATGCAAAAACTGATGATGGAAAAAGGTTTCTGGAATTGAGACTTGAAAAGATTGGTGGAGAAAAACCTAAAAAGGAAAATCCGGATTTACCTTATCCTCTGATTTAAACCTCTTCTCGGCAGAATCCTTTCCGCATCAACCAAACCGCAGTTGTGGTAGGGTTGTGGCCTGTATTTGATGAATGGAAACTCACCCCTTTCATCACGATACTTAGGGTTGTAGCCAAAAATGTTTTTGTATTCAGCCAAATCATCCCTTTCATTTTTCATTGCAAGCGCCACGTAATAGAGTGCTCTTGTATCATCTATGGATCTGTGGAAATTAACTTTTTCAATATTGTAATACTCAACAGCATCAATAAGCTTATGAGGATAATTCTTTCTGTCCTTTAAAACAGTGACTGTATCTATCCAATCCACATTTCGAACAATTTCATCGGCTTCCGCTGGAAAATGCCTTTTTAAGAGATAATATATAAATGACAAGTCAAACTGGGCATTATGTGCAACCATTACTGTCTTTTCAGTCAATTTTTCTTTCAGGTCATTTGCTATTTCTTCTTCGCCGACTCCCTTTTCCAAAAGGTCCTGATCTGTAATTCCAGTAAGCCGTGTGATTTTGGAATCCAACGGCCTGCCGACATTCACGAATTTATCATATTCATCCACAACTTTACCGTCAACAACCGTAAGCATTGCAAGTTCGATTATCCTGCAGAAACGGCAGTTCAAACCTGTTGTTTCGGTATCAAAAAATATATACTTTATAATAAACACATCCCAAAAATGAATAATTAATTAATTCTATATATTTGAAGGTATATAATTAGTAATGATTAGTCAACACGAGGGATAAATTTGACTCAGAAAAGCGAAGCTCAAAAAGGCAACATCACTCCTGAAATGGAATACGTTGCAGAATATGAAAATATAGATGTTAATAAACTAGCTAAATTAATTGATAAAGGATTAGTCGTGATTCCAAAAAATATCAATGGACACTCAAAACCCTGCGGTATCGGAGAATGCCTGAAAACCAAAATCAACGCAAATATCGGTTCATCATCAAAAATTGACGATATTGACCTTGAGATTGACAAGGCAAAACTGGCCCAGGAATACGGTGCGGATGCACTGATGGACCTGTCAACAGGCTCCGATTTAAAGCTGTTCAGACGCAAAATCATGGAAGCGGTTGACATTTGCATCGGAACCGTCCCAATATATGAAGCTGGCGTCGTGACATTAGGTAAAGATAAAGAGATTGTCGATATGGATCCTGATGACATATTCAAGGCAATCGAAAACCAGGCAAAGGAAGGAGTGGACTTCATGACACTCCACTGCGGAATAACAAAAGATCTGGTTCAAAAACTGAAAGCTGCCAACAGAATGATGGGTATTGTAAGCCGTGGAGGAACATTCATGGCATCCTGGATTAATCATAACGACCAGGAAAATCCGTTGTATGAAAATTACGACTATCTATTAGAGTTATCCTATGAATACGACATTACATTATCATTAGGCGACGGTTTAAGGCCGGGCTGTTTGGCAGATGCAAGCGATATCCCTCAAATTCAAGAGCTTGTAAACCTTGGAGGCCTTGTCAAAAGAGCCCAGGATGCCAATGTTCAGGTAATGGTGGAAGGGCCAGGACATATGCCTTTAAATCAGATTAAGGCAAATATGGAAATTCAAAAAACAGTTTGCCATGGCGCTCCATTTTATGTTCTCGGACCGCTCGTAACAGACATTGCCCCAGGCTACGACCACATTACCGGAGCTATCGGAGGAGCAATAGCCGCCTCATCAGGAGCAAACTTCCTGTGTTACGTAACTCCTGCAGAACATTTGTCCCTGCCAAGCCTGGAAGATGTAAAGGAAGGAACCATTGCATCCAAAATAGCTGCAGAAGCCGCTGATGTTGCAAGAGGTCTTGACTCCGCATGGAAGCGTGAAAAGGCAATGGCAAAAGCAAGAAGGGAATTTGACTGGGAAAAACAGTTCGACCTTGCCCTTGACAAATCCAAACCTAGAAAATACAGGAACAAATGTGAACTTGACGATGATGAGATGTGTGCAATGTGCGGAGAATATTGTGCAGTAAAAATAGCAAAAGGCGATTTCTAATGAAATATCAAGAACTTGTAGATGTTTACTCAGCTCTGGAGGCAACCACAAAAAGACTGGAAAAGACAGAAATAATTTCCGATTTTCTAAAAAAGCTGGACAGCGAAACAATTGAACAGGTAGGATTGCTGATTTTGGGCGTTGTGTTTCCGGCATGGAGTTCTGAAGAAATTGGAATTGGCGGTAAACTTGTAGAAAGGGCAGTGGCCGAAGCTGTAGGAACAACACAGGATGCAGTTGAGGATGCTGTTCGTGACGAAGGAGATATCGGTCTTGCATGCATCAGGCTTTATGCCAAAAAATCCCAGATGACCTTTTTCTCAAAGCCATTGACAATCGACTTTGTTTTCAACAGCCTTCGCAAGCTATCCCAGATAAGCGGTTCAAGATCCACCAACCGTAAAATTGCCATCATCCTGGAACTGCTGTCACAGGCCAGCGCAACAGAGGCCAAATATCTGACCCGTACCATTACCGAAGAGTTAAGAATCGGCGTTGGGGACGGTGTCGTAAGGGATGCAATAGCCCAGGCTTTCGACATTGATAAAAAAGTTGTGGAAAGGGCTCAAATGCTTACAAACGATTTTTCAGTTGTTGCAAGAACCGCCAAAGAACAGGGTGCAGAAGGTCTGGAAAAACTTAACCTGACTCCAGGAACACCTGTAAAGCCAATGCTTGCCCAGTTGGCACCCCCTCTTGATGAAATCATACCTGAAATGGGAGAGGCAATATGTGAAACAAAATACGATGGAATCAGACTCCAGGTCCACAGAAAGGATTCTGAAATTAAAATATTCACCCGAAGACTTGAAAACATTACCCATGCCCTTCCAGAAATTGTTGAACTGTTTGACGAACACCTCCCCCATGAAGACTACATTGTAGAGGGCGAAGTAATAGCTACAAGGGACGGAAAGCCTCTGCCCTTCCAGAACATATTGCACCGGGTGAGAAGAAAACACAATGTGGAAGAGGCAATGGAAAATGTTCCTTTAAAATTATACCTGTTTGATGTGCTTTACTATAAGGTTCCAATGATTGATGAAGCCCTGAAAACAAGAAGGGAAACACTGGAAGAGATTGTTGACACCTCAATTGACGAGATGAATCTGAGCACCATGATAATCGGAACACCGGACAATATCGACGAGATTCAAAACCTCTTTGAAGCATCAATCGAAGGAGGCCACGAGGGAATTATGATTAAGGACGCAAAAGAACCTTACATTCCAGGTTTGAGAGGTAAAAAGATGCTTAAATACAAAGCAGAGCCAGAAACATTGGACATGGTGATTGTCGGCGGAACCTATGGAATCGGGAAACGCGGAGACTTTGTCGGATCTTATCTTGTGGCTTTAAGGGATGAAAACAATGACTTCAAGACAGTGGCCTATGCAGCAACCGGTCTTGACGATGCAACCCTTGAGTACCTCACCGGAAAAATGAAAGAGCTCGAGATTTCAACAAAGGGCCGTGAAATAAAGGTGGAGCCGAAAATAGTTCTGGAAATCGCATTTTCTGAAATTGTCGAGTCCCCCGAATATGAAACAGGCTACTCCCTAAGGTTTCCTGTCGTCAAAAACATAAGAAAGGACAAGGGCCCTATGGATGCAGATACAGTTGAAAGGCTGATTTCCATGTACAATACAGGAAATTAAACCTCAGGCAATCTTTTGACATACCCTATGACGTATCTTGTCAGAGGATATATAATAATCTCATAGATGGTTTTGAATAATGCCTGTGCCACTATCATCAGGAGCAATGCTTCCAAAGGCATTGTTCCCAGAAACCCTATGAAAATGAATATTATAGCATCCAAACCTTCACCAACAAGTGTTGAAGCGATACATCTTAAAAATAGCTTATCTTCATATTTTTTCTTTAAGACAACCATCACTTTAGCATTCAGAAGTGAACCTGCCAGATATGCTGCAAAACTGGCCACCAGAAGCCTGAAAGTGGATCCCAAAACTATGCTGAAAGCTTCGGAGTTTGTGAAAAATGCCGGAGCAGGCATGATGATTGTAATGTTATAGCATATTACCGCAACCAGATTCATAAAAAATCCAAGCAGAATAACCCTTTTTGCCTTTTGATATCCGTAAACCTCTGCCAAAACATCATTAACTATGTAAATTACCGGAAATATAATCACACCGCAGGGCAATGTGAACGAAAAAAAGTCAAATGTTTTACCTGCTATGATATTTGATACTATCAAACAGGCCGTGAATACACCGGTTAAAATGGCATACAGTTCAGTTTTTGTCAGGTTTTCAAACATAATAATACTATATTTTCAATATAAATAAATTTAACACATCCAAATCCTATCGGCTATTTTTACCTTGAAAACCAATAGAAATCCATGGAAATCACAGACGACAAATTATTAAGAATAGCTTTGGTTACTTCCCTTATCGGAATTATAGGTCTGATAATCTTTACCCCTACAATCGAAGTTAAAAAAATTGATATTGAAGACATCAACCGGGGAATGATTGATGAAGAGGTAAAAATAGATGGTGTCATTCAGGACATTTCGCAGTCCAGTTCAAAAAGCAGCTATTTTTTAACTGTAAACGACGGTACAGGCCAGATTCCCCTGATTATCTTCGAAAGTCAGGCGGTGGAAATCCAGTCCAACAGCTTTGACATTGATGACTTTAAAGGCAGGAAAGTTGAGGTTGTCGGCAAAATCACCGAATACAATTCGCAGCTGGAACTGATATTGACTTCGGGAGACAATCTTAAACTAACAAAATAAATAGCTATTTATTTATTGAACGCCAAAAATGATAGTAATAAAATATATAGGATTTAATAAAATGTCTGACAAGAAACGATTATTTGGAACATTTGGAGTTAGGAGAACTGCAAATGATGTTTTAACTCCGGAGTTTGCATCAAGACTTGCCGCCTGTTACGGAACCCAAATTCAAGGTACCGTAGCGGTTGGTGGAGACACAAGAACATCTTCCCCAATGTTAATGGAAGCCGTTAAGGCGGGACTTTTATCATCCGGATGTGACGTAGTGGATTTGGGAATATTGCCAACACCTGCCGTCCAATATGCTGTTCGCAAATATTATGACGGTGGAGTTATGATTACCGCATCACACAACCCTCCAAAATATAATGGCCTTAAGTTTTTAGATGAATTCGGTATTGGAATACCTGATGAAATGGATATTGCAATCGAAAAGTTATACTTCGATGAAGAGCCGAAAAGAGCCCACTGGTCTGAAATTGGAAAATTATATAAAAACGACAAGATAATCGACGAATACATTGACGAGGCGATTTCCAAAGTGGACACCGAAGCCATCAAAGAAGCAAAATTAAAAGTAGTGGTGGACTGCGGTTCCGGTGCAGGATCATACACCGCACCTTATCTGATTAGAAAACTCGGATGCGACGTGACAACACTCAATTGTCAGGCGGACGGATTTTTCCCAGGCCGTGACCCTGAACCGATTGAAGAGAACCTGCAAGAACTGATTAGTGTCGTGAAGGAACTTGATGCAGACATAGGCCTTGCACACGACGGTGATGCCGACAGAACAATCTGCATTGACGAGAAGGGAAACTTCGTTTTAGGAGACAAAACATTCACACTCGTCGAAAAACAAATGCTTAAGGAAAACAATGGAGGAACAATTGTTACAACAGTTGCAACTTCACAGGCCATTTATGACATTGCAGAGGAATACAACGGAAAAGTGATAGCTACTGCCGTTGGAGATTTGCTTGTAGCACGTAAACTTAAAGATGAAAACGGCTTATTTGGTGGAGAAGAAAACGGAGGTTTGATTTTCCCGGATTTCGTTTACGGAAGAGATGCCGTAATGACTGTGGCCAAGATTTTGGAAATTGTGGCCAAAGAGAAAAAAACACTGTCCGAACTGGTCAGCGAACTTCCGGTATATTATGCAAGCAAAATGAAAATTGAATGTCCTGATGACGAAAAGGAATTTGTCATGAACAGTATCGCTGAAGAAATCAAAACAACAACAGACTTTAAACTTGACTTAACAGACGGCGTTAAAATCCTAAAAGAGGATGGCTGGGTAATCATAAGACCATCCGGTACAGAACCTATTTTCAGATGCTTTGCCGAGTCCGACTCACAGGAAAAAGCAGATGAAATGACTGAATGGGGATTGGATTTGATTAAAAAATACAAAAAATAATTTCCCCCATACCATCACCCACTTCCTTCCAATTAAATGAAATGAATGACAAATTAAAATAACCAATTCGTTTTTAATAGTAATTTTAATTTAAGGAATTTTTAAAATAAAAAAAGTTAGATTAAATTCCATATGTTAATCAGCTCTGATTATACATCATACGGTAAAAATAGCTAAAAGTTTTCCAAACATTCTTCTTTTAAGAAAAATGCATCCTCATTATCCGGGTTTCTAAGCAATACCTTATTGAAACTATCAACGGCCTCTTCAAATTTGCCCAGCTCCATTAAAACAACACCTTTATTCAGCAAAAAGTCAATGTTGTACTTTTCCAAATCAATAGCTTTATTGAAACATTCCAAAGCATCATCCAGCCTGCCCAAATCAATGAAAGCATTTCCCATCCTATTTATAGCCGAAGCATCCATTTCAGAATCATCCAAACAGACTTCAACCGCTTTGTTGAATGAATCGACAGCATCTTCAAGTCTGCCCATATCGCTCAGCAGGTTGCCTCTTGCATTCCAAACTTCAGGATTTTCACCATCAATGACTATGAGCTTGTCGTAAATTCTCAATGCCTGATCATAACGGCCCAGAATTTCCAGAATAAAACCTCTCCAGTAGAGAACAATTGGACTGCTTGGTGTGAAATTATAGGCAATTGTGCTGGCCTTGTATGCCTCGTTAATGTTTCCGGAGTTTAAAAGGGCAATAGCCTTGTTATTTAAAATATAAACATTGTCCGGCTCTATCTCCAATGCCTTGTCATAGCATTCTATGGCATCTATAAATCTCCCCAGCCTGGAAAGATTGTCGCCCTGCTTGTTGAGCAGATAAACATCATTCGGATCAAGCCTTAATGCGGCATCATAACACATGGTTGACTTATCAAACTTACCGCTGTCAAAGAGAATGTCCGCCCTTTTCATTATCATCGCTTTTTCATCTATCTTGTCACCTTTCCAATCGTCTATGTCAAGCTTTTCAAAATAGATTATTTGAAATTTCTCGTCACTGTCAATTTTACCGCCATACATCTTTTTAAACTCTTTCAACATTTCTTTAGAGTCTTTGAAACCTTCCTGTACGGCCAATTCATCGTTTCCTTCAATTTCACTAAATGAAATATCCTCAACATCTGTGACAATAGCTTCAAAGATTTTCATTTTTTCCTTTGAAACCAGATTCCAGTAACAGTAAAGCCGGTCACCTTTTTTAAGGGGTGTCTTCCAAGTCTTACGAATGGTTCTGGTTTTTTTACCAGTAATCACATCAATATCATTACTTGAAAACGATAAAATTGGCATTACGACACTCCCTAAATGATTTCCTCTCCAAATTCTGCACTTTTTACCTTAACCTGACCCTCAAAATATGGTTTAAGTTCCTCAGCCAATTTCCGCAGGTCATGAGGATTTGGAACTTCAACCTTTTCAAGAGCGGGATCCAATACATTCTTGTTTCTGAATTGCTGGATTGTGTAAATATCCCCTTTTATTTCATCAACAAGATTGAGCATGTCCTTTTTGGTGTGCAATGTAGGAACATAAGTTGTCCTGAGCTCCAAATGAACATTTGAATCATCATTGATTAATTTCATGGATTTTTTAACATTGAAACCTACATTGGCTCCTGTAATTTTTCTGTATTTTGAAAATGTTGTTTTTACGTCAAGTGAAACATAATCCAACAATTTCAAATCCAGAAGTTCCCTTATTTTATCAGGATAGATTCCGCTGGTATCTAGCTTGGTTTTTAAACCTATCTTACGGACATGCTTTAGAATTTCAATTACTGCATCCGTTTGAACCAGAGGTTCCCCTCCGGATATTACAACCGCATCCAAAAAATCGGCTGAAGAGTCAATTTCAGAAATTACCTTCTCCAGTGACCATTCAGTATTGTCCTCCAGCAGTTCAACATTATGACAATACCTGCAGGCCAGAGGACATTTTGACATGAAAATAACCAGAGACATGTTTCCATGAAATTCAACAGAGGATATTACTGTTCCGCCAATATACATTTAACTTAAAACCTCTTTTATTATATCGATAAATTTCTTATCTTCTTCAAGGGTGCAAATACTTATCCTAATCCAGTATTCATCCAATCCCTTAAATGAAGTACAATCCCTTACAATGATTCCGCGTTTCATTAATTCCAAAGCCAACTGGGATGCAGTAAAACCAGTATCCCTTATGCCAATCAGCATGAAGTTGGATTTTGACGGGAATACATTGAGCGAATCGATTTTTGATAATTCATCATATAAATATTGTCTTGATTCTATTCCTTTCCTGATTGATTCTTCGATGTATTCTGTGTCTCTGAATGTATTGAGAGCCGCAACAAAAGACAATCTTGTAAGTGAAAATACCGGTTTGATTCTGTGCATATATTCAATAATCTCACTGCAAGCCAAACCGTAACCGATTCTCATTCCTGCAAGCCCCAAAACTTTAGACATTGTGCGGATAATGAAAATGTTATTGAATTCGTTGATCAAATCCTTGTTGGTGACTTCTGAGTATTCGAAGTAAGCCTCATCAACAACAACCAGTATGTCCGGATTTTTAGAAGCTATATCGGCTAAAACATCTTTTTGGATTAATGTTCCTGTAGGATTATTCGGACTGCAGAGGAAAATCATTTTTGTCCTCTCCCCGATAGCTTCAAAAATCGAATCCACATCCAATTCGTTTTTATCCAAATCCCATTTTGCATAAACCGGACGTGCCCCATATTGCTGCAGTAAATATTCATAGTACATATATGAAGGCAAAGGCACTATGAATTCATCGCCCTCGTCAATGAATGTTTTAGCCAGAACATCAATGATTTCATCAGCACCATCTCCTCCGACAATCACCTGACTGTCCTCAACTCCACTATATCTGGCCATTTCACTAACCAGTTCCTTGAGCTGGGATTCGGGATATCGGTTAATTGATGGGATTTCCTTTTTAATAGCTTCCATCGCTTTTGGAGACGGACCCCATGGGTTTTCGTTTGATCCCAATTTAATGATTTCATCCTTTTTTAAATTGAATTCCTGAGCGATTTCGTCCTGTGACCTTCCGGGAACATAAGAATCCATTTCATCTACAATTCGTCTTGGTTTCATATTTTAGTCTTCCTTATACTGTTTGGAAAGTTTTACATAATTTTCAGCATTTTTCTGAATGAGTTCAATCTGTTCGGGAGTAACTTCTTTGACTGCTTTAGCCGGAACTCCCAATATCAGGCTGCCTTCCGGGAATTCCTTTCCTTCACTTACGACAGCACCCGCACCTACGATTGAATTCTTGGATATGTGTGCACCATTTAAAACGGTAGCGTTCATTCCAATCAAGACATTATCGTCGAGCTTGCATCCGTGAACAACAGCACCGTGGCCTATTGATACGTTGTCTCCAACTTCAACCGGAAATCCACGAGTACAATGAACAACGCAATTATCCTGTACATTGGAATTGTCACCTATAGTGATGGAGTCAGTATCTCCCCTGACAACTGCTCCGTGCCATATGGAGACATTTTCTCCCAATTCAACATCACCTAATACCTGTGCACCTGGGCATATTACAATAGAGTCTTTTTTATTTTCCATAATATCGCCATAGTTATTTTTTCTTATTTTTATCTTGTATGATATGATTTTGTTTTACTAATACGCGTGTATCAGAGGGTACATCATCATATAACAAAACCCCTGAACCGATAGTGGCATTGTGCCCTACCTTTACACCCGGAGAAAAGCTTGAGTTGATACCTGTCTTTACTGAATCTCCGATAATGGAACCGAGCTTACGCCTTCCGCTGTCAATCATCTGATTTTTGATTTTTGTCTTTACTGACTGGTTGTCAAATCGCAGGTTGGCAATGTTTGTTCCTGCAGCTATGTTACAGTTGGATCCGATGACTGAATCTCCAACGTAACTCAAATGGCTGACATTGGTATTTTCCATGATGATGGAATTCTTAATTTCAACAGCATTTCCCACCTGAACATTGTCTCCAAAGTAGGAATTACCACGAATATATGAATTAGGACCAATATCACAGTTTTTACCAATGTAAACATTGCCTTCAATGTATACTCCTGCCCTGATTATGCTTCCTTCATCCAAAAAGATTTCACCGTGGATGTGTGCGCCGCCTTCAATTTTACCCCTTATTTCTGTTTTTAATTTGCTGATCAATTCCTCGTTAACTTCAATCAGCTCCCAAGGGCGACCTACATCAATCCAATCCTTATTGGTCTTATGGCCAATTACCTTTTTGCCGTCAGCAATCTGCATTGAAAGGGAATCGGTAATTTCATATTCTCCCCTTTCCGAAATTTCGGTTTTCTTGATTTTTTCAAATATGTCCTTGTCGAAGATATATATTCCTGTGTTGATTAAATTACTTGGCTCTTCACCCTTTTTAGGTTTTTCTACAATGCTTTTTACATTTCCATCTTCTATTTCAACAACCCCAAAGGCAGACGGATTGTCCACTTCTGTTAAAACCATCAAAGTGTCGGGATTCAGATAATTGTATTTCTTGATGATTTCACCAATGATTTCATCATCAAGGATGATATCACCATTCAAAACTATCAGACTATCCTCAATAAAATCTTCCCCATAGGAAATTGCATTTGCAGTTCCAAGGAAATCCTTTTGGGTTTTATAAGATATTTTGACGCCGAAATCACTACCGTCACCAAAGTAATCACGAACCATTTCCTCTTTATACCGCACTATCAACAGAATGTCTGTAATTCCATTGTTTCTTAATGATTCTATGTTATATTGGATAATTGGTTTTCCGGCAACTGGTAACATGGTCTTAGGCTTAGTAAGTGTTAATGGCCTCATTCTGGACCCTTCACCAGCACTTAAAATTATTGCTTTCATATCATATCCCCTTATAAAATTATCTTATAATAGTATATGTTTAACTCCATACTTATTAATTAACTTTCCTAAAAAAATAACCAATTTTAAATATTAGATTAAATATAGTAAAAATCATATTAGCTGTTGTAATATAAATTTGCAATGGTGAAACTTAAAAGGAGATTAATAAAATGACTGTATATGTATGTCTTCATTGCGAATATCGCTTTGATACTGAAAAAGGCGACCCTGCATACAACATTCCTGCTGGAAAAACTCCTGCAGACATGCCGGATGATTGGGTTTGCCCAGAATGTGCTGCTCTTGGAAAAGACGCATTTATTGTAGAAGAAGAATAAATTCATCTTCTACATCTTTTTTTAATTAAAAATTTTTTAATTTTAAAAATATTTAAATAATGAAATGTTAAAATATATAGTGAAACAAAATTCTGTTTATTAACTTCAGATTTTATTAATGTTTTTTTAAAAGTAATTCCAAATTAAGGAATGTGAATTAAATGAATAGAACAAAAAAATTAATAATAGCCATCCTTCTTGTAATTCTTGCCGGATTATTGGTTGTTATTTTTGGAGCATTATTTATGACTCCCGATTTAACTCTAGAAAGTAAGACCATATTGGTGTTAGCTTCAGATAAAACCGAACAGCCTAACGGTTCTGTTGATATGGCATACATGGTCCGTCTGGAAAATGGATCACTTAAAAACTACACACCGGTATATCCTGGTGGAATGACACATCCAACACAGCCCGCACCGGGCGGTCTTAGCGGAAAGATGTTCCTGCATGACTGTCTATGGGACGGAACGAACCAAGGTATGGAGTATGCAAAAGAGATAGTGGCAGCAAATACTGGAATGCAGGCTGACGCAGTGGTTGTCGTTTATGATGAAGGTCTTGATGCAGTAATCGATTCAATCAGACCTCTCGTAGTGGACGGTGAAGTAACCAACCTCAGCGCAACAGACATCGTCCGTTCAAATGATGCATATAACGGTTATCCCGGCAGCGAAAATGTTCAAGGAAACATGTCCAGAGGAGATGCCGTGATGGTATTGGCTAAAGCTATTGCTAACGCTACCAAAGATCCTAATAAGAAAAGTACAATGGTGCAAGTAGCATTGGATCAGTATTCCAAAGGCAACATCATTATGAAGCCTGAAGGGTCATTTACAAAATTGCTTGCTACAAAAGGATTTGAAAAATTAGGTTAGTCTTTGAAGAATTTAAACAATTCTTTAAAGAACTTTTTTTATATTTGATTTTAAAAAAAAGAATAGGAATAGAAGCTAAAGCTCCTATAAGTTTTCATTAATTATTTTTACGCATGTTTCCTTAATGGATTCGGCTCTTTTTTGGTTTCTTGACTCCAAAGTTATTCTGACATAGTCTTCAGTTCCGGAAGGTCTCACCAATACCCAGCTGTCATCTTCGAAAGTCAATCTAACGCCGTCGATTGAATTGATGTCACGGATGTCATCAAAAGCGCCGGTGAGCAACTCCTCCATGTTTTCCATGACTTTGACTTTTGCCTCCTTAGAGCAGGTTATTTTTTCACGGATGTTTGGATACTG
This sequence comes from uncultured Methanobrevibacter sp., assembly GCA_902789505.1. GTDB lineage: Archaea > Methanobacteriota > Methanobacteria > Methanobacteriales > Methanobacteriaceae > Methanocatella. The sequence goes on from CADAOO010000018.1 coordinate 32,400, forward strand.
CGGAATCTGGGCAAGCAAATCAGATAATTTGCCGTCTCTTGAAACAATTTCCGCCATTCTTAAACCTGAAAGTATTCCATCAGGACACATGCAGAAATCCGGATGCAGCCATGTTCCGGACGGTTCGCCTCCGAAGCTTGCGTCTTTTTCTATGATGACTTCGGCCACGTTAACATCCCCGACAGGTGTCCTCAGAACTTCACCGTTTACTGATTCATCCATGCATAATCCGGCATCCACTGTTGTTACAATATCTCCATCGAACTCTTTTGCTATCAAAGCAAGCAAAGAGTCAAATGGTGAAATATTACCTTTTTCATCAACAGTTATCATCCTATCCGCATCACCGTCATGAGCTATTCCAAGGTCTGCACCAATAGCCACGACAGTTTTCATTAATGTCTGAAGATTATCTGCATTAGGTTCAGGGTTTCTCCCAGGGAAAAATCCGTCAGGCTGGGAATTGAGTGTAGTGACTTCACATCCCGCTTTTCTAAATACTAAAGGTGATATTTCGCTTCCTGCACCGGATGCGCAGTCAATAACCACTTTAAGACCTGGTTTGATGTTCACCATGCTGACCAAGTCATCAATATACTGCCCTTTGATTTCCTCATTGACGCTTAATGTACCTACATTATCCCATGATACTGAAATGTAATCCTTATTGGCATATATTTCTTCGATTTCGGCTTCCTGAGCTGAGGTATATGCCATGGCATTCCTATTCCACAATTTAATTCCATTATACTGGGAAGGGTTATGGGATGCTGTAAGCATCACTCCGGCATCGGCACCCAATTTTTCAGTGGCATAACCGACTAAAGGAGTTGGAACCATACCTATCTTAATTACATCCACTCCGCTTTCAAGCAAACCTGCACATATAGCCTGGTCAAGCATCTTGTTGGTTGTTCTTGTATCATAACCCAAAACAACAGTTCCTTCGTTACCCAGATAATAAGCTAAGGATTTACCTACATTCAATGCAAGTTCACATGTTACTTCAGAACCTATTTTTCCACGGATTCCGGATGTGCCGAAGAGTTTTTTAGCTGCCATTCCATCACCTAAGCTCCGAATTTATGGGCGTAATTCATCAGGTCCATCATGATGTTCATTACATCTGAGCCCCTGATTCTGCAAAGCCCCCCTTTTGCACATGCAACCTCTGAGAACTCCTTAACATCATCCACCCTTACTTCAGGACCCCTTATCAATACAGGAACCGGGTCACCGGAGTGGTTCAATACTGAAATAGGAGTTGAATGGTCTGCAGTTAGGAAAATATAAACATCTTCCAGTTTAATCAGTTCACTCATGACAACTTCATCAACCTTTTCTATGAATTCCTTTTTCTCGATTATCTGTCCGTCATGGCCCGCCTCATCAGCACCGTCTATGTTTATCAGGAAGAAGTCATGCTCTGAGTTTTTGACCTGATCAACAATAGTGTCACGGATATTATCAAGATTAGTGTCAATTCCGCCGGTCACATCATCCATTTCAATGATATCCATACCTGCAAATCTTCCTATACCCATAATGAGACCTGTTTCTGCAATACATGCTGAATTGACTTCATATTTATCATTCAATGATTCGACTGAAGGCACTTCTCCAGCTCCACGAGGAATTACGATATTTGCCGGATGCAATCCTTCTTCGATTCTTTTCAGGTTTACCGGATGATCCTTAATCATTTCATATGTTTTTACAACCAGCTTGTTTAATATGTCTGCAGTTTTAGCCGCTTCAGGTGAATCATCCAAAGCTTTCACTTCTTTAGGCTTGTTGCCTTCAACTTTCGGGTCTGCATCACTGACTTTTCCTGAAAGACCTTCACCTCTTAAGACCAGAACTGCCCTGTGGCCGGTGGATTCCTTGAATATTATTTTGACATCCGGATAATCCTCCAAAACCATTGTGTTTAAAACATCCACAATCTCTTTGGTGCCTTCCTTGATTCTTCCCGCACGCCTGTCTGTAACAACCAAGTCGTCATCGACAGTAGAAAAATTGCATCTGAATGCGATATCACCCGGAAGCACGTCCACGCCAACACCATTTGCCTCAAACGGACCTCTGCCGGTGTAGACTTCATATGGATTGTAGCCCAATATTGACAAGTGCGCTGTGTCACTTCCGGGAATGATTCCCGGAGCTATTGAATCCATAATTCCAGTAATTCCTTCAGCCGCCATTTTATCCATATTCGGAGTATTTGCAGCTTCAAGAGGAGTTTTATTTCCTAATTCTTTAATCGGACGGTCACCCATACCATCCATAATTAAAATAAGACCTTTCATAAATATCACCTAATTATATGATAATAACTTTTATTTTTAATAGTTAAAATAATTTTTTTAAAAATAGTTAAATCAACAGGATTCCTACAATGGCACCAACAATAGTTGCAATCAGATTAACATGCTCATTTGTAATCCAACCCTGATTTTCAAAAAGAGCTCCCAGAATACTGTCCATAAAACAGCCTACAGTACCGGAAATAATGGAAACTAAAATTGCAGATAATGCATTAGGCATGATTCCCAAAAAGTATGCCGCAATACCAATAACGGCCGCACCTGCCATTCCAACAGCAGTCCCCAAGACAGATACCGCACCATTAGTGCCCGGATTCACCTTTTGAAAAGTGGTAATCAGACGGGGATTCTGGTCCAATACGCCTATTTCGGAAGCCAGGGTATCTGCAGTTGCTGTTGCAATTGCACCTATGAAACCGCCAACGAAAGGCAGGTAATATCCTCCGAAGGCAGCCATAAAACAGGCCACAACACCATTTGAGATAACGTTTTTGGATGTTCTTCTGCCTTCAAACTCGCCCAATGACATTTTGTACTTTTTGGAATACTTTGTTGCAAGCAAAGACATGACAAGAAATAGTATAATCAGCAATAGCCAATTCGTACCAGCGGAAAAGATAATTACAATACCCATAATTATCATGACTGCAGAACCGAATAAATCCAGGGATTTCCTCTGATATGTTATGAATCCCAAAATAAATAAAATGAGTACGTAAGCCCAATTAATCATTACTGCTTCAACCATAATAACCCAATCTCATTTTTTTACTAATATTTTGTTGCAAATTATATAAAAAGATTTATGCTTTTTAATGGAATTTTAAACAAAAATCGCCTTAAGTAATTTAAACTAAATTTAACTTGTCAAATATTAAAGCATCAAAAAAATTGAAAGCATATCATGTTAACAGGAATCAGGTTAACTCTCAGCGAGAATTACAACAAACCAATTTTTCCAAAAAATTTTGCCATCACTTTCCTTGAAGCAACGATTAAAAATATTGGAAGTATAATGAATACTATAAAAAATATCAATTCTAAAATTAATTAAATTATAGGTTGCATTAGAAAAATAAAAATGAAACTTAACTCAGTAACATCAAGCAGCATAATTTTATCAATTTCTTAAAAAAAGTAAAAAAGGAAGATTATTTTTTAAATCTTCTAATCTTTATTGATCCGATAGCCAACATTACCAACAGAAGTACCAATATCGGATTACCGGTAGGATAATCGGCTAAATTGATGCCTCCATTACTCTCTTTTGAAGCTTCAGCATCAGGAACTGTGCCGTTGCCGTCTTCAGGATAGTAAACATCAATGTCAGTTACTGTTTCGCTGGCTTCATATTTCCTATCTCCAGAGTAAAATGCAGTAATCTTATGATCACCTTTAGGCAATCCAGGAATTACAAATACGGCTTTGCCTTCTTTAACATCTGCAGTGTAGGATTTTCCATCAACTACTATTGTTACAGTACCTGTTGCGTCTTCAGGCAGGTGGACAATAATAGTTGCATCATCACCATATTCAATTTCACCACCGGTTGCGCTAATAGGGGCATTGACCTTAGTTACGGTAAATGATGTGTAAGTTGTGTTCGGCAGGTATTTGTCATCTCCGTCGTAAACTACCTTAGCTGTGTATTCTCCGCTTGCAAGTTCAGGGATGATTATTTTTGCCTTACCGTTGATAATATCACCATAATATCCGACACCATTAATGTCAACCATTACACGACCGGTTGCATCGCTTGGAAGGATTACTGTGATTACTTCATCTGTTCCAACATTGATGTCTCTGGATGATGCGCTTATGGTGGACTCACATTTGGAAACTGTGAATTTTCCTGTAGTTGAGTTTTCTACATAATACTCATTACCGCCATATTTGACAGCTACTGTTTTGTCTCCAGCAGCCAATCCTTCAATGTTGAATACTGCTTTACCGCCTTCAATGCTTTGGGTATATTGCCTACCGTTTACTTCAATAGTGACATCTCCTGTAGCATCTGCAGGTACGTTGACAGTTATTACAGCAGTTTCACCGACTTTAATTTCATTTACATCGACACTAATAGGTGTTTCGCGTTTTGGAATGTCCACTACAATATTTACGACCTGGCGGTCATGATGTTCATCACCGGAATATATTACTGTAACATTATGCTTACCAGGAGTTTCATTCGCCAAATCAACACTGACAGTGCCGTTGACTACTTTAGCGTAGTAAGTTTTGTTTCCAACCAAAACAGTTATGTATCCTGTTGCATTGTCCGGAAGATCAATGATTATTGTACCATTACCACCATCATGAACATGTGTGTCGTTATTGATTACTTTGAATACGGTTGCATTGGTAGCTGAAAGATATTTGTCATTTCCATTATATTTTACGTTGACTGTGTATTCTCCTTTAGGCAATCCTGAAATCACCAATATTCCTTTACCTTCACTTACAGCTACAGTGAATTCATTTGAATTCTGACCGCTTCCAAGAGTTCCATTTGCAATATCGAAATTATATTCCACACCACCGATAACTACAGTCAGGGTTCCTGTTGCATCTTCAGGAACAACAAACCTGATTACTTCATTTTCGCCGACATAGATGTCTTCAGCATACGGTTTTACAAATGAAGGAACCTTTTCGACAGTGAACTGTGCAGTAGTTGAGCTGCCTTCGTATTTGTCATCACCTGTGTATGTCAGGGTTACGTTGTATACACCATTTGGCATGCGAGGTATTTGCGCGGTTCCTGTACCTCCTGTGACATTTACATAGTAACCTACGCCATCAATGTCTATAAGCACTTGACCTGTTGCATCTTCAGGAACATATACAGTGATTGTTACGTTTTCACCGACATCAATGTCTGTGATTGTAGCATCAACAAATGATTCCTGTTTGGATACTGTCACATTGGCAATTGTGTGGTTTGCGACATAATTGTCGTCACCGATATAGTCAACTGCAATTGTCTTGTCACCTGCAGGCAGATTTTCGAATATGAATACTGCTTTTCCATCTTTGATTTGTGCTGTGTAGGTTCTGCCATCAATAGCAAGAGTTATGTTTCCGCTAGCTCCTTTTGGAACATTTACAGTAATTATGTTGGTATCGCCAACCCTAGTGTTTTCAACATCAACAGTGATTGAGTGGGTGCCCGGAGTTACATTCTCTAAATTGACCACAGCAACACCATCGACAACAGGAACTGTAATGTTTTTGCCGTCAACAGTGACAGTGACATTACCTGTAGCGTTATCACCTACAACAACTACGATAGTGCCGTTGCCTTGATCAACAACAGTAATGTCTGAATCGGATTTGCACTCACCAACAGTCAAGTTGCCGATTACATAAGTGTCAGTATAATTACCGTCACCGGAATACTTGACAACATAAGTCTTATTACCGGCAGTCAAACCGTCAACAACAACAGTGGCAACACCGTCTTTAACTTCAGCAGGATACTCCTTACCATCAATATAAACTGTCACATTGCCTGTAGCACCTTCAGGAACCTCAACAGTAACAACTAAAGGCTCACCCTCAGTAATCTCAGGAACATCAACCACAATCTCACCAGGATACTTAGGAGCAGTCACATTACTT
>CADAOO010000019.1 GCA_902789505.1 uncultured Methanobrevibacter sp.
CCATTATCTATCACAATCCAGGTTAAATTATTAGGATTATTTGCAAATATTGTTACCAAAGATCCCATATTCATTAAAAGTGACCCGTCACCGTCAATCACTACAATATCCTTATCACTTCGGGCCAGAGCCAAGCCGAAACCTATTGATGATGCAAGACCCATTGACCCTATCATGTAAAAGTTTTCTTTTCTATCCTTGATGTCATACAGTTCCCTTGATGGAAATCCTATGTTGCAAACAACAAGTTCATCTTCAATGCAGTTCATTATATCAGTTATAGCTTCTCTTCTTGCCATATTATCACCAGTAGCTAATTTCTAAAAGAACTGAAACGGGTTTTCCTTCTTCAACTGATAAGTCCCATGCATTGACAATGTCTTCATATGCTGCTTCAGGATTATCTGATTTGAAAAATTTAAAATCCATCGCTTCTAAAAGTCGTGGAGTGGATTCGCCCATCGGCACCTGTCCACAAATGCTTTCACCTTCAGTACCTCTGTGGCTCATTATCATGAGAAGTGGCAGTTCATATAATTCAGTTAAGGATTTAAGAGCATTTATTGAGTTTCCAAGTCCTGAATTCTGCATCAGAATCGCAGGCTTTTTACCTCCAAGATATGCGCCGGCACATATTCCGATTCCTTCCTCTTCACGTGTTACTGGAATATGTATGATTTCATCATCATCCTCATCAATCATGTTTAATAATTTGGATAGGTTAACACAGGGAACGCTTACAATAAAGTCAATTCCGATATCTTTAAGTCCATTAAAAATAGCTTCACTACTCTCCATTATATCACATCATAAAATATATAATTCATTATTTAAATAGCTAATTTTTTAGTAATAATTTGTATTTATCAATGTTTTTCAATTTTGGTTAATTTTAATTCAATATTTTAAGTTATCTTATTTTAAATTTTCATACCTTCAATTTAGTTAATAGAAAGTTTTTTATTTAATTTAATATTAATATATAATCATGTTTGATAAACTTCCAATATCTGCTAAGACTGAAAAGATTCTAACAAAATCTTTAGATGAAACCATTAGTGTCGAAGAAGCCAATCATCTGATGAGTATTCAGGGGTCTGATTTATACCCGTTGCTTGCAACAGCCGATTATTTGAGAAATGAGATTGTCGGAGACAATGTAACATTCATCAATAACTGCAATATTAATTTTACAAATATCTGTACAGTCAGATGCGGTTTTTGTGCTTTTGGAAAGGATGCCGATGACCCTGAAGCTTATATCTTAAATGATGATGAAATCCTGGCCAAGGCTGAAGGAGCTGTTGAAAACGGCGCTCATGAGTTTTGTGTAATGGGCGGTGTTCTTCCGGATGCAGATATTGAATATTACGAACATTTGCTCCAATTGCTGAAGGGGCAATATCCTGATGTTATGATTCATGGATTTTCTCCAACAATGATTAGCGATGCATGCGCATTGTCCGGAATAGATATTGCAGAAGGGTTTCAAAGACTTAAGGATGCCGGTTTGGACACATTGCCTGGAACTGCTGCTGAAATTTTAACAGACCGTTCAAGGGAATTGATCTGTCCTGAAAAGGTAAGTGTGGCAGAGTGGGTGGATATTGTCAAAACGGCTCATGAGGTTGGAATTCCCGCTTCAGCAACAATAATGTACGGTCATGTAGAAACACTTGCTGAAAGAGTGGAACACATTGATATTATCAGAAAGATTCAGGAGGAAACTCACGGTTTTACAGAATTCATTCCAATGACATTCATGCATGAATACTCACCAATATTTTTAGAAGGCCAGTCAAACTTGGGAGCTACCGGTACTGAAGATTTGAAATTATATGCTGTATCAAGATTAATGTTAAGGGATTTGATTCCGAATATACAGGTATCCTGGGTAAAAATGGGTTATAGATTTGCTCAGGTTTCATTAACTGCTGGCGCTAATGATTTGGGAGGAACATTAGGTGGAGATGAATTATCTGAAGCTTCCGGTGCACCCGATGGAGTTAATGCATCAATCAACACTTTGTCTAGAATTGTTAAAAACCTAGGCAGAAATCCGATTGAACGGAATTCCAAGTATACAGAATTTTACCCTATAGAATAGGTGGAGAAATGAATAAGTTTATTGTAATAGACGGGCTTGATGGCTGCGGTAAGGATACGCAGGTTAATCTGCTTGTTGATGAATATGAAAAGATGGGGCGTGAAGTTACTGTAAGGTCTCATCCCTGCTGCGACAATAAATTCGGGAAAAAATCAAAGCAGGCTCTTTTAAAAACAGGCAAAATAAATCATCTGAAGGCTACAATCTATTTTGGGCTTGATGCATTAAGATCCGTCCATATGTATTATTACAATAAGGATACTGATGTTTTAATATTCTCCAGGTATACCATGGCGGTTGCCTATCTTCCGAATGTGGTTAATGTTATTGTTTATAAGATTGTTTCTTTTGCACTTCCGAAATCAGATTGCATGTTCTTTTTGGATGTGACTCCTGAGGAGTCCCTGAGGCGTATCCAGTCACGTAATGAAGAAGAAGAAATGTTTGAAAACATTGATGACCTTAGAAAGGCACGCTCAAAAACTTCCAAAGTTACTTATGAATGGAATGTTATTCCGGCTGATGGACCTGCTGAAGCAATTAACGGTAAAATATTAACCAAATGTTTGGAATCAGACTAATGCTATTTTTTCTATTTTCTTTCATAAACAAATTTAGGCACAGCTTTTGAGAAAGGGTCAAAAGTTTCTCTGTTTTTAACTTCCATACATTTCATGCTCACTTTTGAGTGAAGTGATGAAGGAAGTCTTAAAATCCTTTTCAAATCTATACTTACCTTCGCATCAATTGTGGCAAGATTGACCCGTGCCATAGCTTCAACCAGGTTTTTATATCTTCTAGGACCAATATCCCTTTTGAAATATCCCCAGTTGTCGTTTTCCAGGTGATGTCTTGATTCGATGATATCCTTCATAAGTTTGGTGTTAATTCCATCAATCTTTTCATTTCCCACAAGGTGCTGGATGTTGAATTTTACTTTATCTGTAAATATCTTTGAATAACCGACAGGAATTGAGAAATGCTCAAAATTAAATGTTTGATTTGATACTTCAGGGTTCATGAATTGTGATTTGGGAACTTCCGCTCCTGCAACATACTTCAAAACTTCAGACCTGAGCTCACTGCTTGCTGTCATCATCTCTTTATCCAGAATTCGGATGTGATATCCTCTTCCGGAATAGATTAGATGAATATTTTTAAGACCCAAATCCCCTTCCAATGTATCAATTAATGAATTTACAATTTCTAAAGCTTCACCAAGACAGGTTTCGCACACTCCATCGCACTGGCAGGACCTGATGGGAATATCCTTTGCATCCACATCGAAAATGTATTCCGCCTTCAGCCAGTCTTCCCTTCTTCGGGGATTGTTGTAGAATGCCACAGAGATATATGCCGCAAAGGGTGCCTTGTATCTTAAGAATTTTCTTAAGGATTCTGTTCCCTTAAATACTTTATACCTATCGTTCGGTCCGGTTCCGTTATGGTCAAAACCAAATTCCCTCTTTTTAATATCAGTAGCGATGAAGTCAGGCAGGTCTTTGACATCCCATTCTTCACGATAGTATTGCCTTCTCTCTTTTAAAGTAGCTTTAGAAAACATTTTATCACTATTAATAGTTACATTATTAAACTATATTAAAGTTAACTAAGTGTGTTTTTGCACACTTTTATTAAGTATGATTATGAAAGTATCATTATGGAAGAGATTGTTGAGGTAATAGGCGTTGAACATTTAAAAACGGTTCTGTCAGGTTTGACTCCTGAAGAGATTGTAAAACCTGCATTTGACAATTGGATTTATTCACAAAGAACCGGCCACACAGTATTGAACTTGGAAAATGCTAAAGTATATGGATTGGGAATTGAATTTAATCAGCTTCCGCTTGCGGATAATATCTATATTGAATTATTCACCATCAAATCAACAGAGGATCCGATTGAAGCAGAGGAATTTTTTTCCAAAAGTGAATACGAGGAGTTTTTGGAGTTCAGCAGTGATGATCCGTGTGAATATATTCCGGATATCATAACTGATTTTTGTGAGAAAAAAGACATAGATGAATATGAAAGAAAAATTGGTCTTTTGGCTTATAATTTCGAGAAAAACGAGAGAAGCAATTACAACATGTGGGAATCAGCTATTCTAAATAAGTATTATGATGCGATTTATGAGGACCACAATCCATTCAAGTTTTCTCATTCTTCACTTTAAATTAAAAAAGGAATCTCTGCGGATTCTTCAAATTCTACCTTTTCATCAATTATTTTTAAAGCCAATGCAGATTACTGAATGCCTGCAGGGATATAATTAATTTAAAAAGTCGCAAATACTTCGCAATCATTCTATTCATTTTTCGGCTGATTGTCCAGTTGATATTTTTTTCTTCCATAGCATGAAAGCGGATTGTTAATGCCTTTACATGACTTGTCGGGATGGCAAAGCTGAGGCAGGTGAATTTTTATTTTCTCACAGCTCATTGGAGTATACCACTTGGTTTCGCCTTCATGGTTTATGTCCACTTTGCTGTGCATTCCAAAGCCCAATTTTGAGATAATGTTGACTTTTTCCTGTGGCTGGTCTTCAAAAAGTGGCGGGGTACAGTTATCCGCCGCATCAAAAATCAGAGGAAGTATTTCATTTTCGGTAATTGACAAATCAGGATCCATATCAGACACTTTAACGGTTTCGTCAGAAGCAAATATTCTTGGATATAATCTGGCATATGAAGCAAAAGATGTTAAAAGAAGAACTATTGCATCATTACGTCCGCCTGAAGACACTCCTTCCACGGTTGATTTGATGCATGGTGGAAATGCATCAGGATTCAGTTTTCCTGCTTGAACACTTCCGTATATTCCGCCGCTTCCGGCATAATACTGGTTGTATTTGCTGATTTCATCAGGAATAAATTCCTTCAGCCTTTCACCAATCTCGATGATGGCGGGATGAATTTCAACATGTGCTGACATTTCCTTAATTCTTTGAATGTATCCTTCGGTTTTCTGCATTATGAGTCTTGAAAGGATTTGCTCTTTTACATTGTCTCCAATCAGGATATTGTACATTCTCTCAGGGTTCCTGTCATTAAAGTTTTCGGAAAACCTGTCTAAAAAGTCATCGCTTTGAAGTATTATATCGCCATTGTCAATTAACAAATCAGACAGTTTTAGTTTTTTTGAAGCTATCACATCTTTAAGGGAACTCCATTTGATTGTGCCGTCTGTTTTTACCTCATCTAAAACCTCATCGATTATGTCTGCTCTTGCCATTGGAGGTATCTTGGCCAGCCTTTCCTGAATTAATGTTCCCTGCGATTCAATAAAGAGTCGGGTTTCACGGGAACCAACATTAAACTGGATTGCAATGGCCTGACATAGAATGTGGAAGATGACGACATCCTGCATGAACAACTCGCTGTTTGTCAAATATTCGAATTCGGCCTGGGTGAAGTTCTTGTTATTTTTTTTCTCGATAGCCCATTGGATACGTTTCATAGCATAATCGCTGTATGATTTGGGGATTAGACTGTCATCTGAAATTCTTTGATTGGTTGTATGCATAACCTCTTCGATTAACTGTTCATCCTCTTCAAAAATTTTATTTAAATCCCCATATTCACGAATTATCTGTCTTCCTTCGTTTGATAGTGGGTTGATATAAGAAACTTCAGCCATGATTTTAACTTTTTATTTTATCCATTAAATAGCTAACTTATTTTTAAAATCAATTTTTACTTTATTTTATTAATCTATAACAGTGTTAAAAATAATAATTTATTATATAGTAATGACATAATTATATCATGTTTAAAATAAATAAGGGGAAAAGATAAATGTCTAAAATTTTTATTTCATGTGCACTTCCTTATGCAAATGGGCCATGTCATTTAGGTCATATCCGTTCTACCTATCTGCCTGCAGATATCTATGCAAGGTACAACAGGATGATAGGCAATGATGTGCTGATGGTTTGCGCTACTGATGAACATGGAACACCAATTGCAGTTAAGGCAGATAAGGAAAACAAAAAACCGATTGAAATTTCTAAAAGATACCACGACATGATTGTTCGTGATGTGGAATCAATGAACATATCTCTGGATAACTTTACAAGAACTACTGATGAAAAACATTATGAAATAGCTCAGAACTTCTTTAAGGATTTATATGATAATGGATTTATCTACAGGGAGGACATTCAGCAGTTATACTGTCCGAACTGTAATAAATTCTTGCCTGACAGGTATGTTGAAGGATTATGTCCGGTCTGCGGTTCTGAAGCAAGAGGAGACCATTGCGAAAAATGCGGAAAGGCGCTTGATCCGACAGAACTTGATGAACCTCATTGCATAACCTGCGGAACAACTCCAGTAATTAAAGATACATTCCAGTATGCATTCAAATTGTCCGAACTTGAAGAGGATTTGTTGGATTATATTTCCAATAATGAAAACCTGCCTGCAAATGTTAAAAATTATGCAACCAATTGGCTAAAGGAAGGTTTGAATGACTGGATTTTAACAAGGGATATGGATTGGGGTATACCTGTGCCCCTTGATGAGGCTGAAGGCAAAGTGCTCTACGTATGGATTGAAGCATTTCTGGGTTATATCTCATCAGCATCACAGTGGTCAGCCCAATCCGGCAGGAAATGGGAGGAATACTGGAATGACTTCGTAGTTCATTTCATCGGTAAGGATATAATTTACCACCATTCAATATTCTGGCCGGGATTGCTTAAGGCATACGGATGCAAACTGCCTGACATGATTTATGCCGGTGAATTCCTGTCTCTTGAAGGGGAAAAAATGTCAACAAGTAAAAACTGGGTTATTTGGATTGCTGATTTTGTAAAAGATTATGAACCTGACCTGCTTAGATATTATTTGACAATAAATGCTCCTTTAAACAAGGATTCTGACTTTTCATGGGATGACTTCCAAAGAAGAAACAATGATGAACTGGCAGATGTAATCGGAAACTTCCTGCACAGAACATTTACTTTTACCCGTAAGAATTTTGACAACAGGATTCCTGAATATGCAAATCCTACCGAGGAAGATGAAGATTTCAGAAAAGCTATTGAAGAGCTACCTGCCAAAGCAGGGCAATACATAGCGGACTTTGAGTTCAGGGAAGGATTGCTTGAAATATTTAAAGTGGCCAAAAAGGGAAACAAGTATTTCAACGATCAGGAACCATGGAAAGCGGTAAAAAAAGACCCTCAAAGGGCAGCAAACTGTCTTTATTTGTCAAATCAATTGGCAAAAACTCTTGCATTCACATTAAAACCATATCTGCCAACCAAGGCAGATGCAATAGCTAAAATTATGAACATTGGTGATTTATCCAACTGGAATGATGCTTCAGTGGCACTTCCTAGCGGATATGAAATCAACAAGGCAAAACCGTTATTTAAAAAGATTGACGATGAAGTAATCGAAGCCGAAAAGGCAAAATTACAGGAAAACTTAAACGAAAGTAGTGAGGATGAAAATATGAGTGATTTAATTAGTATTGATGATTTTGATGAAGTTGTAATCAAAATCGGTCAGGTATTGGAAGCGGAAAAAATCGAAAAATCAGACAAATTATTGAAACTGCAGGTCAACATCGGGGAGGAAAAGCCAAGACAAATCGTTGCAGGCCTTGCAAAATTCTACTCTCCAGAAGAATTGATAGACAGGAAAGTATGTGTTGTAGCTAACCTGCAGCCTGCTAAACTTTTCGGAACACTATCCGAAGGAATGATTTTGGCAACAGGGGAAAGCGGTGCTTTGTTATCTCCTGACGAAAATGCTGAAATCGGTGAAAGGATTCAATAGAATTTGATTAATATGGAAGAGTCTGTCCTGGTAAATAAAGCAGAGAAATACTTAAAAGAAATCTCAAACGATTCAATTAGTTTGGAAAATATTGATAATTTTGAAGATTTCAAAAGTCTTTACTTTAAACTAGATGACAGATTAACTTTTTTACAGAAATTAAAAGAGGATATGGATGCTCAAGGATATACTGCTCCTTTTACATCCCTAAGCAAATATGGAACCAAGTCAGTTTCGGAAGCGACTCTTGATGAAGTCGGTGAAAACAGCCGCCATAATCAGATATTCAGAATGAAGGCCAATGCCAAGAAAAACATTCTGGATAGAGTCAAATCGGCCATCGACTCACATAAGATTGCCATCGGAAACCTTAATCAGTTCGGATATTTGAAATGCAATTCTAGTTCCTGTTATAAAAAATATTCAATTGAAGAGTATATGAAAATGAATGCCGAATGCAGCTGCGGGTCCAAATCATTTGCATTCAAAATAAATAAGGAAGCAACTCATAGACTTGAAATCATACCATATTTACCCCTTTCAGGTAATTATATGGTTTTGATAAACCAATTTTCAAATTATGGAAGGGATTCTCTTAAGAAAGTATTGAACATACTAAAACAGGAACGTAAAGGTGTCGTAAAAACAATTTCCCTCGTTATTAAATTTAGGGATGACAACAACAGGCTGGTTAGAAAAAACGTCACTTTGGATTCGGAATATGTGGCGAATTATGAAGAGGAAGTAAGAAGGAGATATGGTGCCCGCGTCAGAATCGAGGCATTGAGATTTCATAGAACAAAACCAGCTATTATAGATGATAAGCATGCAAGAACTGCACTGGCTATTGCATATGTGAGATACTGTGAAAATATAATATTAAACATCAGGGATGACATCTTAAAAAGAAGGCTGTCTGATTTTAAAAGAATAACAAATTATGACAATATTCTTTCGGAATATGAAAACAGGTCTCCGGATTTTATAGATAAATATGATGTGGATGCTATTGAAGCCTGGAGAAAAGCCCAAATCGAAAAAGAGCTTTTGAAATATAATTATTTCGATAAATTCGGAAACATGAAAAGGTCCCTTAAAAGAGACTTGAAAATAAGGGATAACATATACAAATCAACATTTGTGAATATTGCATCAGCCTTAATAACCTGGGACATATTCAAATATTATATGACAACTTCCAATAACTCCCGTAAAATAGATTCAGGACCATTTCCATACATTCGGGTAGAACTTGACCGCGAACAGAGAAAGGTATTCCAAACAACATATGCAAATGTCATTGACATTTTAAATGATTTTACTGATATCAAAATTATTCAGGTTAATGAAATGGACTTGATTTTATACGAAAAGTTCAAATTTGAAAAGCAAATAAAAAATTCAAATATTAAATTTAACCATGTGGCTTTGGGCGCCGCATTGATACATCAGAATTCAGATATAGAAATTAAAGATATTGGCAATGCATTCAATATCAATGAATCAAAAATCAAAAAAGAAATTAAAAACATAGATCATATTAAAAATCCAAGAAGCGATAAATCTAAGAAATTCCTTGACTTAATTAAGAAATAGTGATAATATGGATGAGGGTGTAACAACGATTCATGTAACAAAGGTATTGTCTTCCGTTCTTATCATGGATTTGATGGATGAATATCCCAATCTAAGAGAAATTACATGCGCTCCCAGCATTTATAAGAGAACATCTAAAAATTATATTGAAGCATTGAAAGAATTGGATATTGAAGTTAAGAAGAAATATAACTGGGGCGCTAAAAGCAAAAGCGATGGTGAGGAAGATATTGTTTTGGGTCTGGCAAAAAAGGGATATAAGGCCCGTGAAATTGCTGAAAAGCTGGACATGAAACTCAATCGCGTTTATTATTTACTTAGAAAAAATAAGGATAATGTGAAATTTGATAATTATAAACGAAAATATAATCATGGTGAGGTTAAATCCTTATATGAGGACGGACTTAAACCTCGTGAAATAGCCGAAAAATTAGACATGCCCTTGAGGACAGTTTATTATATATTGAATAAGAAGTGATAATATGATGATTCTACCGCAACTCCCATTGTATGTAATTGCAATAATATGTGGGCTGCTTTCCTTTTTAGTAACTCACCTGTCAATGCCTTTGATAATTAAAAAACTTGAAAAAGCTGATATTGTTGGAAAAGATATCCACAAGTCCTGGAAGCCGATTGTGGCTGAGATGGGAGGATTCGGTATTCTCTTCGGTTTTACAATCGGAATGTTTTCCGGAATATATATGCATGACATACTGGCACTTCAGCTATGCATAGTTTTAATTGTTATCTTGCTTGTGGGAATCATTGGAATCGTGGATGACCTGCTTGCCTTGTCCTCAAAAGAAAAATTCTTCCTCCTGTTTCTTGCAGGTATTCCTTTGATATGGGCAGCACCTCCAAATGTTGGATTGATATATCTGATTATAATTCCAATAGCTCTTTCAATAGGATCCAATTTGACAAACATGTTGGCGGGTTTAAACGGAATAGAATCAGGTTTGGGAGTTATTTCAATGACCTCCCTGACAATTGCATGCATAATTTTGGGAAAATACGATGTAACAATCATATCAATGAGTATGCTGGGTGCATTAGTCTCATTTTTATACTTTAACAGATACCCTGCAAAGATTTTCCCCGGAGACACAGGTACACTGATTATTGGTGCAGCCATTGTATCAATCGCATTTATAGGACGTGTAAAATTAATTGCATTGATTGTTTTGATGCCTAATATTATTGATGCCGCTTTAAAATTCTATTCTGCAGGTGTAATGAATCGTCAACAGCAAAAACCTACACAGTTAAATGATGACGGAAAACTGGTACGTCCCGAAACAGGTTTTAAATCATTAATCAGGCTGATTTTAAGAAAGCCGATTGCAGAAAAAGACGCGGTAAAAATAATCTGGGGAATAGGTATAGTATTCGGCGTATTAGGTATTATCGTGGCATTAATGATGCCTGGAATGATTGAAAACCAAACTTTAATGAATTTCCTTAAGATTAAGGAGATGTTCTATCATATTTAGGTGATTTGATGAGGCCTTATGTAATATTGAGTGCAGCCATGACACTGGATGGAAAAATCGCAACTGCAACCGGAAGTTCAAACATCTCGGGTAAAAAGGATTTGGAAAGAGTCCATGAGCTTCGCAAGGAATGTGATGGAATAATGGTGGGGATTGGAACCGTCATGGAGGATGACCCAAGGCTGACCGTTCATAAAATCAACGCAAATCCGGAAGACAACCCTGTACGTGTTGTGGTTGACAGCAAATGCAGGACTCCCATCGATGCCCGAATAACAAATAACGATGCAAAAACAATCATTGCATGTGCCAATGAATATAAGGATGATTTCTTATCTTCAGAGAAATATGAAACATTTAAAAAAAGGGGAGTCAAGTTCTTCTTTTCAGGCGATGAACGTGTGGATCTGGTTGCACTGATGAGCTATCTTCACGAAGAGGGAATAGAAAAGCTAATGCTTGAGGGAGGAGCCACACTAAACTTTTCCATGATTAAGGCAGGTTTGATTGATGAGATAAGGATATGCGTTGCACCGATGGTTGTGGGAGGTGCGAATGCAAAGACATTTTTTGATGGTGAAGGCTTTGACACAATGGATGAATCAGTAAAGCTGGAGCTGGTTGACTATTATCCATTGGAAAAAGACTTGATTTTGACTTATAAGGTTTTAAATATATGATTTTTTAATTAATTATGTTAAAACATGGCTGAAAAGCTCACATTTTTACAAACGCAGTATCTGCATAAGGACCTTTCGTCATGTATGTATTTCACACGGCCCTTGCAGTAATAGTCACCATTAAAATAGTAAACGTCATCCTTGCTGTTTTCAGTATATGGATGCAATGGTTTTTTGGCAATCAGTGCCAGGTAAAGTGAAATGTTTTTTGTAAATTCTCGAGTTTCGCTGTCACCAGGTGAATACCTGTCAAAATAGAATCCAATATCTGACTGGATATTTTTAATAATATTGTCCTTTATCTCAAAATCATCTTCAATTTCTATTTCATATATCTCATCATATACAGATGAGTTATATTTTGCAAGTTTTTTGGTAAGCGGATCTTTGTACCTGTCATCGGTTGCCTTGTTTCGCAAATAATCAATGGGATAATCCTTCAGATTCTGACGAATGATTTTAAGTAATTTTGATGCTTTCATAATATGCCTTTGCTTTTCAATAGTTCGCGCGGATTGTCGACAAGTGCTTTCATTGCTTCGTCATGTGTCAAGCCTGCGCCCAGTGCAATTTCATAGGATTTTTCAAAAGTTATCAGATTGTCCGGTGAGTGTGTATCTGTATCTACAAGCAGCTTGTTTCCGACTTCACGGGCAACATTTGCAACGTGTCCGTTTCCGAGGCAATGACCTTTACGGGCTGAAATTTCCAGATAAATGTCGTTTTCCTTTGCAATTTCAGCCTCTTCAATAGTAATCAGGCCCGGATGTCCCAGTATGTCTACATGTTTTGATTCAACAGCAGCCCTGTTGGTTCCTGGTGTAACCGGTTCGTTCAATGTTTCGCCATGAACAACAACGATTTTTGCTCCTAATTCTTTTGCTCTGGCGGCAATGCCGTCAATTGATTCTGTCGGAGCATGTGTAACTTCAGCACCCAAAACGACAGTAATGTCCCAGTTGGCATTGATATCATCAATTGCATCCTGAATTGCCGGAATTGTATCAACATTTGACCAGTCAACATGATCAGTAATGGCTATGACTTCATGATTTAATTTTAAGGCTCTTCTTGCAAGCTCTGATGGCAATAGTTCACCGTCACTAAACAAACTGTGCATATGTAAATCGATTCTTTTATTCAAAATATGACCTCTTTAATTGTAACTATAATATTTTATATATTAGCTACAATATAAATCTATATAACCTAAATTAATTTGAGGTAATAAATATGAAGGCGAAAGCAGTAAAAATGGCTGACGGTGTTTACTGGGTTGGCGTAATCCATTGGAACAGCAGAACTTTTCATGGTTACGGAATTCCAGGTACAACATACAATGCTTATCTAGTATTCGGTGAAGAAAAAACCGTATTGATTGATAATGTCTACAGAGGAATGTTCGAACAGTTCGATGCAAGAGTAAAAGACGCTTTTGAACAAGAAGGAAAAGAATTCAAAATAGATGTATTTGTTCAAAACCACTCTGAAATGGACCACTCAACATTCTTGAGAGAAACTATTGCCAAATACAATCCTGATGCAGAAATATACGCATCACAAAATTGTATTAACTTTTTGGAAGCTCAATACCATAATTTTGGTGATTTGGAACTCACACCTGTTCAAACAGGCGATGAATTGGATATTGGGGGCAGAACATTAAAATTCGTATCCGCGCCGATGCTTCACTGGCCGGACAGCATGTTCACATTCCTGGCTGAAGAGGGCATATTGTTTTCAAACGACGCATTCGGTCAGCATGTGGCCCATTCCAAAAGATTCGATGAAGACTATGATACAGAATACCTGTTGAGAGAAGCACAAAAATACTATGCGAACCTTGTAACATTAGGTTCTCCAATGCTTAGAATGAAATTACAGGAATTGACTGACAACGGTCTTATAAATGAAATCAAAATGATTGCACCATGTCACGGGCAAATCTGGAAAAACCCTGCTCCAATCGTTGAAAAATACACTGAATGGGGATCAGGTGTATGCAAGGATAAAATCACTATAATCTATGATACCATGCACCACTCAACTGAAAAACTGGCTTTCCAGATTGCTGAAGGTATAATGAGTGAAGGTGTGGAAACTGTGATGTACTTCATGCAGGAAGACGGTCCGGATGATGTTATTACTGATATCCTTGACTCCAAGGCTATTGCACTAGGCGCCCCTACAATGATGAACAAGGCATTCCCTAGAATCGGTAACATGATGTACTGGCTGGATTGTGTCAACTTCAAGGGAACCGGCAGTGAAAAGAATGCATTGATCTTCTCATCCAAAGGATGGGGTGGTGGAGCTGTTGCAAAACTCCAAAGAGATTTGGAAGAAGCCGGATTCACTGTAACTGATACTATGGATGTATTGTTTGTGCCTGATGAGGATGTTTTAGCTGAAGCGTTCGAAAAAGGTGCAGAACTTGCAAGATCAATCAAGGAATAGGTTTAACCCTTTCCTTTCTTTTTTTTATTACTCTTTTAGATTGTTGTTATTAACAACACTTAAATATTAACTTTTTGCAATATTTTATTAAGGAGTCGTTTTAATGTCAGGTATCGTGATTTATTTTTCAAGGGCCGGCGAGAACTATTTCGGAGGCGAGCTCAAAAACATTGAGAAGGGAAACACAGAAGTGATTGCAGAGTATATCCATGAGATTGCAGGTGCAGACCTGTTCAAGGTCGAGCCGAAAGTCGAATACCCTTCAGATTACATGAAATGCATAGACGTTGCCAAAAAGGAGTTTGCCAAAAACGCAAGGCCTGAAATCAAAGAGGAACTGGAAGACATTTCCGTCTATGATACAGTATATATAGGATTTCCCAACTGGTGGGGAACACTTCCCATGGCGATGTTCACACAGCTTGAAAAGCTTGATTTTTCAGGCAAGGCAGTAAAGCCATTCGTCACCCATGAGGGCTCAGGATTCGGCACAAGCAATAAGGACCTCAAGAAACTCTGTACCGGTGCGGATATCAAAAAGGGTTTGTCAATTCCCGGTGCTAAAGTGTATGATGCGAAAAACATTGTTCGGGCCTGGATTGATGAATGATTATTATTGAAATTGGTAATAAGTCTATTGGATATAGGACATATTATTAATTTAATAATATATATGCCTCAAATGTATAATTTAGGGGCCATTTCTTAAAAAAATTTTTTTCTTCTTTTTTCAATTTGACTTTAAAAATTTCTTATAAAATCGAATAAATAGTTTTATATACTCATTTTTACAAAAATAAGTAATACGCCCATTCATTGTTGGATTTAAAGGAAACTGCAAGCTTTTCTAAATCGGATTAAAGCGAGCGGATATCAATTTTCTGACATATTATGGGGTCATAAGAAATTCAAATAAAAAATATATTGTAGAATAAAATTTCTGGACAATATTGCTTTTGAAGTGAAAATCCGGCCGGTTTTATTCTATAAATAAAGGTAAAAATTATATTGATTTATACTATTAGAAAAAGGCAAATCTTATATTAAATTTGGTATATTCAAATCTATTGAGTTAATATGTGTTAACAATTGATTATGATTGGTATACTTTGGTTTAGCGTTTTTTTGATGGGTGTGGTTAATGTAAATTGGCCATATTCCGTTTTCCAAGCGCGATAATGATCGGATATATTACTTATAAGACTTGACTATCTTAATTCTAAAATGTAATAAATTGATAAATTATTGCTTTTGTTATTTGATGATGTATTGAATTTAATTTGAGGATGCCTGAGCTTGAAGGCGGAATTAAATTGAAGATATATCAGATACATGAATTGAATACAATATGTCTTATGATGTTGATTGATGCATTCGGTTCAGCTTTCGAGTATTATCTGAAGATGCTGGTTGAACTTAAAAGATGCATCAGAGGCATTTTAATTGAAACAATAACCGAAAACGAGTGTGTTAAAGAAGAGGTAATATACAGTAAAGTTATTAGCAGATGACGAATGGAGATTGCAAAGGTATATTGAGAGATGAATTTTAAATAAAACGGAGGAAAATTATGATAAATAGGAAATTTATCATTTTGTCTCTATTGATTCTTATCTTGATGTCAGTGCAATGCGTGTCTGCTATTGATGATGCTGATGTAAATGCGATAGGTGATAATGGAGATAATGATTTATTGCTCGCTCCGAGCGGGACAAAAAACTATGCAGATCTAAAAACTTTAATAGATGATGCAATGGCTAATGATGAGCATGAAATTAGCCTGGAATATAATTATAAGTATAATGATGGCAATCCTAGAACAGGGATTAATATTACTAAAGACTTAACAATAATTGGTAATGGGGCCACTATAGACGGTTCTTCAGCGTCAGCTCTATTTAATATATCTGAAGGCGTAACTGTAACTTTGAAGAATTTGACTATAACTAAAGCGTGTGGAATAGAAGACGTATCTTGGCAACCCCCAATTCATAATCCCCTTTATGCAATCACTTCTAAAGGTGTGTTGAATATATATAATTGTACTTTTTCAGAAAATACATTAGGGTATAATTATGAACCTCAATTTGCATTTGAAGCAAATGGTAGTGTAATAAATTCAAATAAGAATGTTAATATTGTAGATTCAAATTTTATCAATAATGCAGTAAATAATTGTGGAATTGTATATACAACAGCTACTGTTTCTATAAGTAATTCTAATTTTGTTTCAAATACAGCATATCAAAGTAATTCAAAAGGTGCTGCTATTTATGCAGGAAACATTAATTTTATTGAAAATTCACTTTTTGAATCCAATACTGCTACTGCTGGTGGTGGTGCAATTTATATTAGTAATTCAAATTCCATAACAACTATTAAAAATTCAAGGTTCATCAAAAATAAGGCAAATAGTGGTTCTGGTGGTGCAATATACACTGAAGGGGCTATTGATTCAATTGAAGATGGTTCCTATTTTAATGAAAATGTTGCAGCGATTAATGGTGGTGCAATTTATATTGGTAATGCCAATTCTGATACAACCATCAAAGAAACAACAATATACGGATGTAATGACAATAAACCTCAAAAGGGTGGTGCAATTTACACTAAGGGCAGTATTGATTTAATCGATGACTGTGACATTGAAGAAAGTTACGTAACTATTGCTGGTGGTGCATTTTATATTGAAAATCCTGATTCTGTTACAAGTATTAAAAATTCCTATTTTTCTGGTAATGGATTCAATGCTGAAAAAGGTGGAGTTATTTACACTGAAGGTAAAATTGATTTAATCAGTGATAACTGTGAGTTTGGATATAACACTGCAATTACTGGTGGTGCAATATATGCTAAAAGTATTGATAAAATTGAAGATTCAGTTTTTGATGCTAATGGTAAAAGTGTTGAAAATTCAAAAGGAGGCTCTATTTATTTAACTGAAAATGAACAATTACTAATAAATAGGACTACTTTTGAAAATCATGAAACATTAGAAGGCGGAGCTATATACACAGTAGGTGGCGTTACAGCAAATAATTCTATTTTTACCAATAACCGAGGGTTTTCATATTTCACCGTGCCGAGGGGTGGAACTATTTATGCTGATGGTGATGTCAAAATAGAAAATACCGAAATGACCTATAACCTTGCAAATGAAGGTGCTGTTGTATATTCAGGTGCTACAATCACTATCAAAAACTGTGATAATATCCATTCTAATGGGGGCAGTGGTGATAAAAAGACTTCAAAAGGTGGTGTATGCTATGCTGAAGGTGATGTGATTATTGATAATGTTGTCTTTGGTGATAATTGTGCTAATGATAATGGTGGTGCCATATACAGTGAAGGAAATGTAAAATTCTTCAATTCAAAAGTTAATGGATCTGAGGCTCTTTCAGAAAATGGTGATGGTGGATTCATCTATGCAGAAGGAAATGTAAATATTGAAAACTCAACTATTGCATCTGTATATATGAAAGTTGCAAGTCAGGGAAAACAATACAGCGGTGCAGTTTTCACTGAAAAAAATATTATTGTTAGAAATTCAAATTTCACTAAAATCAATAAAGAGACTCACAGTATCGGCGGTGCCATTCGTGCATGGGGTAATGCAGAAATATATAACTCCAATTTCACAGACAATAAAGCAGTTGAATACGCTGCATTATACGTTAACGGAACTTTGGATGTTTATGACAGTTATTTCTACAACAATACTCACTCAGTCGCATTTGCCGAAGAAAGGGCTATTGTAAACAATACAAAATTCATAAACAATACCTGTAATGTGGCTCTTAACGGAAGGGTTTTAGGATCAAATTCAACATTGAATCTTACAAATTCCATTATTGACGGTACTAAAAGTAACGGTCCTTATTTTAAAGGCAGTGTATTTGCAAATGATACCATATATGTCAATAATTGTAACTTTACTAACAGTTTTGCAGAAGCAGGTGGATCTCAGGGATTGCTGATATATACCAATTCAAATGCCACAATTTTAAATTCCAATTTTGATAACAACAGTTATCATGGACATACCTGTTATGGTAGTATATACACAGGTCAAAATGCATATGTTGAAAACTGTACTTTCAAAAATGCAACTGTTATTGGTGGGGAAGGTCAAACCTTAGGTTTATGTGTATATGCCGAACACAACATTACATTCATAAATTCTTCAATTGAGGATTTCTTCTCAAGAAACACACCTGAAGGTGCCCTTAGTGGAGATTATGTGCTTGTTATTGATTCAAATTTCACAGATATTAAAGGATTCGGGGCTTTCGGTGCTGCAATTCATGCAAATATTGCTAATGTTTCCAATTCCAATTTCTATCTGGTAAACAGTAGTGACAACAAGGATAATGGTGGAGCTATCTATGCAATCAACACTTATGCATACAACAATAATTTCACCCAATGTCATGCCGGAAGAGGCGGAGCAATATACTCTGAAAATTACACTGAAGCTATTGAAAACATTTTCATTGATAACTTTGTACAGTATTCCGGAGGAGCAATAGGCACTAAAACAGGAATAATGGAATATAATGTATTCATAGGAAACGGTAAAAGTAATGCATGGGGAGACTTGTGTGATGTTGCAATCTTTGATAGTGAAACTGAATTCAATGAAACAGGTTCTCTTGAGCTTAACTGGTGGGGACACAATGACCCATTCGTAACCATGGGTACAAACAGGGCAAAAACCGAAGCTAGTGGAGATAGTGGGGGAAAACCTTACTTGCCTGAAACATGGGTGATAATGAAGTTCTTTGTAACTGACCCTTCACAACCGGTTGTCGGTCAGGGTGTTAACCTGACAACTACCTTGAAAGATTATCACAACAAGACTGATAATCAGAATTATAGTTTGGGTCATGAAATTGCAAAAAGAACTGTTATCTACAATGCTACAAATAAGGATACTGGTGCAGTTGAAGGTAAATTCAGCCATGATACTGCTATAATTAAATCTGAAGATACTGTATTGTATTCAAACAATAATTTTGCAAAACATAAAGTAAGTTCAACTATTGACTATCAGACTTTATATATAAATGTAACTCAATGCGAAATAAATGTAACTAAAACTGTGGATAATAAAACTCCAAAAGTTGGACAAATCATTAATTATACAATTAATGTTACAAGTAAGGATGTGACTGATTATACAGGTCAGGGAATTGCTCCGTATCAACCAGTTACTATTGTAATCACAGACATATTGGATTCTAGATTGGAACTCATTAGTTGCAATGATACTAATTACAATAATTTGACTGGCGAATGGACTATTCAAGGCTTTGAACTTAATAAAACTTATCTATTAGCTATGAAAGTCAAAGTAATCGGTTTTGGAAACATTACCAATTGGGCTAATGTAACAAAAATAAATGGTACTGATTTGGCAAATCCATACGGTGGAAATGTAACTATTGAAGTAGCAGAACCTCCAGCCTATGTTGAGTTGGTGGTAACCAAGGTTGCTAATGTGACTGATGTTATAGTTGGGGATAAAATAAAATTCACAATTACAGTTGAGAATACTGGAACAATGAATGCTACTGAAGTAAGGATATATGATATTCTTCCAAATGGATTTAAATATGAATCTAGTAAGGGCAGTTATGATTCTACTACACGCAATGTGACTTGGACAATTGAAAAAATTGAAGTGGGCAAATCTGTTATTGTTGAATTGAATGTTACTGCTCAAAGTGTTGGTAAAATTAATAACACAGCTTATGCTTATTCCAAAGAAAATAATACTGTTGTTAATGGAACTAGTAATAATGTAACTGTTGGGCCTAATGTCAAATTGGATATTACTAAGACTGTTGATGGTGGTGTTGATAATGTTCAGGTGGGTGAAAGCATTGTTTATGTTATTACTGTGACTAATACTGGTTTGTCTGAGGCTACTGGTGTTAATGTGACTGAGAAATTGTCAGATCTTGTTGTTGTTACTGCT
>CADAOO010000020.1 GCA_902789505.1 uncultured Methanobrevibacter sp.
AGAGGCATCAATATTGCAGCCGCAACGGTCTGTAGTGCCGATTATAAAATCATTTGAACATTTTTTTATGAGTATTCCAAAAATCCTTTCTTTTTCCTGTGCATATCTGTCAAATTCACTTTGGGTGAGTTTCAAAGTGAAGTCGTTAACTGAATAGATGTCACATTCATTGATGATTGGAATGAAGCTTATCATTCCGGCTGCCAGAAACACATGTTCGTGCTTTAGGATTTTCCGAATCCTTTTTTCGAAATCATCATCATTTTCAATGTCGTAGTCATCGAATTCCAGAATATTGTTGGTGCCCATGTAGTAGTTTTCATGTATTATTGTAGCTACCAAGTCAGGGTCAGTATAATTATTGCAGGAAGACTTGATATTTTTGATGGTTTCATTGAGATTCATCACAAAATTCCTCGTATTTTTCACATAATGAAAGCACCTTATCAATCTGGTCAACTTTATTAATCCAATCTATAGGGATTTCATCATATCCGTAATAAATTCCCGCCAGTCCTCCGCAGATGGCTGCAGTGGTGTCGGTGTCTCTACCTAAATTAACTGCCTTCAGTACGGCATCCTTATAGTTGGAGGTGTTTTTCAGACAGTATATTACACTTTCAAATGTGTATATTACATACCCTTTGCTGCTGATTGTGTCGACATCATTCAAATCGTCTTCAAATATCCTTTTGAAATGTTTTAATTCATCAGAATCTTTATAATGCTCTTTGATTTTGCCGCTTGCAAGTTCAATGTGCTCATCGATTGTTAAATCTTCATTTTCAAGCATGGATCTTGCGATTTCCACATAGAGTACGCAGGCTATTTTTGACCTTTTATGGGCATGTGTCAGGCCGGAAACGTTTTCAACTGTTTTATAATCGATGTTCGGCAGGTAAGCCATCGGAAGAATTCTCATAAGTGAACCGTTTCCGTTGTCCCTTTCGCCGTCAAGTCCGCATTCAAGTGCTGGCATTCCGTCAAGGTAGTTATCCAATGCAACATGGGTGGTAATTCCAATGTCAAAGATGGGGACCTGCCAGTAAACTTCCCCGTTATACCATTTGCAGAAGTTTTCCATTATGTCATCATAATCAACGGCTTTTTTATCGACAATGCTTGCCATTGTGGCTAGTGTCATTGATGTATCATCAGACCAGGTCCCTTCAGGTTGGTCATAGGTTCCATGACCAATCATGTCTGTAACAGGGTATTTTTCTAAGTTTTCGCGGTATTCAAATTCAACAGGAACGCCCAAAGCGTCACCAATAAGTAAACCAATTATTCCGTCTTTAACTTTCATAATTATTCCTCTTCAAGTAAAAAATCTTCATAAGTCAATGTATTGAGTTCTTCATCACTGATATTCTCTTTTTCAGCCAATCTATTTGCCTGGGCTGTTAAAACCTCTTCAAAGAAGTTTCTAACGAATCTGCCGTTTGCAAAGTTTTTTGATCTTGTTTCATAAATTTTATCAAAGTACTGCTTTACGTATTCCTCTGCGGTCTTATCCAAAACTAAACTTGCATCTTCACACATCAGGACAAATATTTTATAGAGTTCATTGGAGTCATAATCATCGAAATAGATGAATTTGTTGAATCTTGACTCAAGTCCGGGATTTGAATTTAGGAAATTATCCATCAATGCAGGATAGCCGGCAACAATAACAATCAAATCATCCCGGTGGTCCTCCATGGCTTTCAGGAGTGTGTCAATCGCTTCTGCCCCATAGTCATTTTCACTTTTTGACGCTAAGCTGTAAGCTTCATCAATGAAAAGTATTCCTCCTATGGAATTTTGAATAACTTCCTGTGTTTTAATTGCGGTTTGACCGACATAACCGCCAACCAGTCCGCTACGGTCAGTTTCAATAAGGTGTCCTTTTGAAAGAATTCCAATTTCATGATAAATTTTAGATAAAAGTCTTGCAACGGTGGTTTTTCCCGTTCCGGGGTTGCCTGAAAAGACAAGGTGCAGACTCATCGGTGGTTGTTTGATGCCTCTTTCCTGTCTGATTTTTCTGATTTGAACCAGGTTAATCAGTGAATTGACATCTTTTTTAACCTTTTCAAGACCGACCAGACGATTCAGTTCATTTAAATATTCATCAAGGGAGTGACTTTCTTCACTTTCTTTATTTGTTTCTGCTTTTTGCTCGATTCTGGTTGGCATTTCACTAAATGATGAAGGTTCATAATCATTTAAACTGCCCTTAAGTGTTTTAATGTATGCTTCGTATTTTTCATAGACTTCCTCATCAAGGGAATTGTCAACTGTTATGAAAAATTTACCGAATAAAGAGTAACAGTCATATAATGAGTTTGAAAATCCGATATTGCCCATTCCCCAATTCTGGGCAAACAAATCAAGTTCATCAAGGTATTTAAATGAAATTGGAGGATTTGTGTTCAGTTCAGCATCGGCAAGGTTAAGTATTTCATCTTTTGAGTAACTGGTGTCTAGAAGAGTGTTTATAAACTCCAGTTCGTTGTCTGAAATATTTTCATCGCCCAGGCCCAAATAGCTGAACCATTTAAACAAATCATCTATTATGACGGTTTCTAAACTGACTTTCTCTGATTTTAGATTGCTGATTTCTGGGCAACTGCTAAGCAGAATGTCATTGTCTAATGCATTTATGGAAAAAGTTAATTTCAAAAGCATATTTTTTAAATAGTCTATGTGATATACTTCAACTTCGCTACCGCAAAACGGACATGATTTTTGATTGCTGTCCAGTAATTTTTTACAGTTTTTACATAAAGTCCACTCAATCATTTCGCCACCTGTTTAAAGGTATAATTATATTAGATTATATAAGTTGTGTTTAATTTCAATTGTATTTGGTGGGGAGGGAAAGGCTATTTTCCGGCATTGATTTATTAAATAATTTCAAAATTTTTATTAAATATTATATTAAAATATTAATATAGTAAAATTATTGAGGATTGAAAAGATGATTTATTCAACTGAGATTGAGAATATGTGTCCTGTTAGAAAGGGTGCAAATCACGGTCCAGCTCCAATTCCTGAAGAGGGTCAATGGGTAAAATCAAAGGAAATATCCGATATTTCAGGTTTTACTCATGGAATAGGATGGTGCGCTCCGCAACAGGGATGCTGCAAATTGACATTGAATGTTAAGGAAGGTATTATTGAAGAGGCATTGGTTGAAACTTTGGGATGTTCCGGCATGACACATTCAGCTGCTATGGCTGGTGAAATTTTGGTCGGAAAGACAATTCTTGAAGCTTTAAACACAGATTTGGTTTGTGATGCAATCAATACCGCAATGCGTGAATTGTTCTTACAGATTGTTTACGGAAGAACCCAGTCAGCATTTTCTGAAGGAGGTCTTCAAATTGGTGCAGGCCTTGAAGATTTGGGAAAAGGCCACAGAAGCCAAGTTGGTACAATATATTCCACAAAAGCCAAAGGTCCAAGGTATCTGGAACTCACAGAAGGTTATATCACTGAAATTGGGCTTGATGAAGATGATGAAATCATAGGTTATAAATACATTAATTTAGGTGTAATGTTGGACTTCATTAAGGATGGTGTCGATCCTCTTGAAGCTATTGAAAAAGCGACAGGTCAATATGGAAGATTTGATGATGCTGTTAAAAAAATAGATCCGAGGAGTGAATAAAATGAGCTTATTTGAAAGTTATGAAAGAAGAATAGACCAGATCACTCCTGTGCTTGAAAATTATGGGATTAAAGACTTGCAGGAAGCAAAACAAATTTGTCTTGATAAGGGATTTGACCCTTATGAAATAGTCAAAGGCGTACAGCCAATTTGTTTTGAAAATGCCTGCTGGGCATATACCCTTGGAGCAGCAATTGCAGTTAAGCAAGGTTGTACAAAGGCATCTGATGCTGCTAAGGCCATTGGTGAAGGTTTACAGGCATTTTGTATCCCTGGAAGTGTAGCGGATGATAGGAAAGTTGGTTTAGGTCATGGAAACTTGGCATCAATGCTTTTAAGTGATGAAAGTGAGTGCTTCGCATTTCTTGCAGGCCATGAAAGTTTTGCAGCTGCAGAAGGAGCTATTGGAATTGCAAACTCTGCCAATGAAGTAAGGGAAAAGCCTTTAAGAGTAATCTTAAACGGTCTTGGAAAGGATGCTGCATTAATCATTTCAAGAATCAATGGATTTACATATGTTCAAACAGAATTTGACTACTTTACCGGTGAAGTGAAAGTGGTCAGGGAAAAGGCATACTCCGACGGTGAAAGGGCAAAAGTAAGATGTTACGGTGCTGATGATGTAAGGGAAGGTGTAGCTATTATGCATCTTGAAGGAGTTGACGTATCTATTACAGGTAATTCAACAAACCCGACACGTTTCCAGCATCCTGTAGCAGGAACATACAAAAAAGAGTGCATTGAACAGGGTAAAAAATATTTCTCAGTTGCATCAGGCGGAGGTACTGGAAGAACCTTACACCCTGATAACATGGCTGCAGGTCCTGCTTCTTATGGTATGACTGATACATTAGGCCGTATGCATTCTGATGCTCAATTTGCAGGTTCATCTTCTGTACCTGCCCACGTGGAAATGATGGGTTTGATTGGTATGGGAAATAACCCTATGGTTGGTGCAAGTGTTGCTGTAGCTGTGGCCGTTGAAAAGGCAATGAAAAAATAAGGGATTTTTTCCCTTTTACTTATTTTTTTTTTTATGATTTTTAAAACTGAACATTTGATTTTAAGGCCTTGGGAAGAAGGTGATGCGGAATCCTTATTTTTATTTGCAAGCAATCCGAAAATAGGTCCTATTGCTGGCTGGCCACCTCATGAAAGTGTTGAGGATAGCTTAAATATTATCAAAACGGTTTTTGCCAAAAAAGAAACCTATGCAATCACTTTGGATGATATGGCCATTGGTTGTGTCGGTCTTTTGATTCATCCTGATGGAAATCATTACTGGGGAGACGGGTCTGCGGAGCTTGGCTATTGGATAGGTGAGAAATATTGGGGTCAGGGTCTTGTTGTTGAAGCTTCAAAACCAATATTAAAACATGCATTTGATGATTTGGATATTTCACAAGTTTATGCGACATATAGAATTGAAAATATGCAATCAAAAAGAGTTTTGGAAAAATTGGGCTTCAAATATTATACTGAACTGGAAAACATAAATTATCTGGGTGAAAAATTCCGTGAAATAGTTATGATTTTAGAAAAATAATTTATATTAAAAGGTATTAATTTTAACTAATGACAAGAATATGTAAAAACTGTGAATTTATAAATCAGGATGATTATGATTTTTGTGCCAAATGTGGCACACCATTGGTTGATGGCCTTAAGCCCAAACAGGTCTATGTCTATAATGGTGATCGGCCAAGGCTAAATAGAAAGGCAATAATTCTGGCTTATATATTGACTATTGTTTTGTCATGGGGCGGTTTTTTCTGGTGGCTGGTTACTAAAAACACTGCTATAAATGCATTCACATTTTTTGGTTTGTTCAT
Organism: uncultured Methanobrevibacter sp.; assembly: GCA_902789505.1. GTDB lineage: Archaea > Methanobacteriota > Methanobacteria > Methanobacteriales > Methanobacteriaceae > Methanocatella. The sequence continues at coordinate 5,488 of CADAOO010000020.1, forward strand.
GCCGTTTTATTTAATGCAGGCACCTGTACGTGAGCTTAAAAGACATGGGATTATTCTGTTTTTCATTTCTCTCGCCGGTGTGATACTCTCATTTTACGTTATCATGAATTAAAAATTATTTTACTTGTTTTTAAATTTAAAAAAAGGGTGGGATTAGCCGAAATGTATGCTAATGTTTCCCATTAAGAGCTGTATTGGAATTTGGAATACGTTCATTCCGTCGTTTGCCATTGCGGTTCCTACTGCATCTCCACGGGACATGGTTCCTTTAACACTATCGCTTCCGGCATAACCGTTGTATGCATCATTTGCACGAATGTCATCCACAATGCTTGTGCCGAATATGGCTTCAGCAGCGGCATTGTTCACGCTAAAGAATATATGTGGAGAAACACCATAGCTGTGCTCCATGATTTCACGGGCAGCATCATAAGGATTGTTCGGATCAATAAAATGGATGTTATGCAATGTTTCACCGTTGGCATTGGTTGAACTTCCAGGATAAACCCATTCAAATCCGGTTATACCAAATCTGGCTGCCATATCAACACCGGGAATTCCTTCTTCTGCATCTTCAGCAAGTACCATAATTGGACTTACTGCTGTTGAAAGTAACAATACAACAAGTATTAAGATAATCGCAATAAAAATTTTTTTCATGATTATAAAAGTATACCTTTTAATATTAATACTTAACTTTTTTATCTATTAGGGACATATATATCTACATATAATAATTTTGGTGATATCGTGATTATAGGTGGTTCATCTTCACAGGACTTAGCTAGCCATGTTGCACGTGAGTTGGGTGAAGAAGTAAGTTATGTAGAAACAAAAAAATTTCCTGATGGGGAAAGGTATTTGAGAATTGGCGGTCAGATTGAGGATGAAGTGGTTGTTATTCAATCAACAGGTTATCCTCAGGATGAGAATCTGATGGAATTACTGTTTATGATTTCAACTCTCAAGGATTTGGGCGCTAAAAAAGTAAGGGTAGTAGTTCCGTATTTAGGTTATGCAAGACAGGAAAAACGTTTTAATGACGGCGAATCAGTTTCCGCTAAAATCGTCTGCAATTTAATCGAGTCTGCAGGAGCTGATGAGTTCATCACATTCAATATCCATGAAGAGTGTGTACTTAATTTCTTCAATATTCCGGCAAAAAATGTCTCTGCAATGCCGGCAATTGCCGAATATCTGAATAAGAAATACTTTAGAAAAACTGATGAAAAACCCTTAATCATTGCTCCGGATAAGGGGGCATACGGTTTTGCACAGGAAATTTCTGAAATTATTGGATGCGACTGCACTTACTTGACAAAGGTGCGTTTAGGGCCTGACAAGGTAGAAACCAGAATAGTCGATGTTAGATGTGACAGCGAAAGTGAAAACACTGTTAATATTGATTCTGTAAAAGGCATGCATGCAGTAATTGTCGATGACATTATAGCTACCGGAGGTACAATTGTAAATGCTATAAACATTTTAAAACAGTATGGTGCCTCTGCGGTGGATGTATGCTGTGTACACCCTATTTTAACCAATAACGGTGCTACAAGAATTTATGAAGCAGGCGCAGGTAAAATAATAGGTACCAACAGTTTATCTTCAGATACATCCCGTGTATCACTTGCAAAAAGCATTGCAGATGCTTTGAGGGAATAAAATGCCAATCGATAAGGAAAAAATTAAAGCGGAACTAGTTGACGGATCCAATGCCATTTTGGCAAAATATAATGAAATGGATGTTATTGATTCAGTGTCCGTTATGAATATGGCTGCTAAAACAGTATTTTTAGGCTCTTTAAGGGTTTATAACGAAGATGTTGTATCAAACATCAAAAAAGACATTCAAAAGGAATTCAAAAGTTACGGTGATTTGGCAATAAGGGATGAAAAGGTCGTCCCATGCTGTGCTCCAAGTTATATTCATATCAGCTTTAACATTTCTATCAAGAATTAGATATCATGAAGGAATTCAAATTAAATTCTAGCTATAAGCCGCTAGGTGACCAGCCAAAAGCAATAGATTCTTTATCTAAGGGGATTGAAGATGGCTTGAAGGAACAGACTCTTTTGGGAGTGACAGGTTCCGGAAAAACTTTCACAATGGCAAACGTCATTGAAAAGGTGCAAAAGCCAACCCTTGTAATTTCGCATAACAAAACTCTAGCAGCACAGCTGTATGAGGAGTTTAAGGAATTCTTTCCCGATAATGCTGTAGAGTACTTCGTCAGTTATTATGATTATTATCAGCCCGAAGCATATGTGCCCAGAACTGATACTTTCATTGATAAGGAAGCTTCAATCAATGATGATATTGATATAATGAGGCACTCCGCTACCCAATCTCTTCTCTCCAGGGATGATGTGATTGTCGTCAGCAGTGTCAGCTGTATTTACGGTATAGGTTCGCCGGATGATTACGGTGAATTTGCCTTTGGAATATCTGTTGGAGACATTTATGACAGGTCTGAAATAATATCCAAGCTTATTTTTATGCAGTATGAACGCAATGACATTGAATTTGACCGCGGACAGTTCAGAGTCAGGGGAGATGTCATTGAAATCAATCCTGTTCATGGAACACCGCCAATAAGAATTGAACTTTTCGGCGATGAGATTGATGCAATCAGTTTGATTGATAAGGTGACAGGCAGGAAAAAGGAATCCCTTAAAAGGTACATGATTTTCCCTGCAAAGCACTTTGTTGTCGGTCAGGACAAGATGGATGTGGCGCTTTCTAAAATTTCAAATGAACTGAATGAAAGGCTCAACGAATTAAATGCAATGGGGAAAATTTTGGAGGCTCAAAGGCTGGAGCAGAGGACTCGTTTTGACATTGAAATGCTTCAGGAAATGGGATATTGTCCGGGTGTAGAAAATTATTCAATGCATCTTTCCGGTAGAAATTGGGGTGAAAAACCCTATTCCCTTTTAAAATATTTCCCTGATGACTTTTTGACTATAATTGACGAGTCTCACGTTACTGTTCCGCAGATCAGGGGAATGTACAATGGTGACCGTGCACGTAAGGAAACTCTTGTTGAACATGGTTTCAGGCTACCTTCCGCTAAGGAAAACAGACCTTTGAGGTTTGATGAATTCGAATCATCGGTTAATCAGGTCATTTATGTTTCAGCAACTCCCGGTCCTTATGAACTTGCAAAATCAAGAAATGTTGTGGAGCAGATTATACGTCCTACTGGTCTGGTCGATCCGGAAGTTATAATAAGGCCGGTAACAGGTCAGGTTGAAGACCTGCTTAAGGAAGTTAAGCTGACGGCTGAAAAGGATGAACGGGTGCTGGTTACAACATTGACCAAAAGAATGGCAGAAGACTTAACTGATTATTATGCTAGGATAGGAGTAAAGGTAAGGTATATGCACTCCGAAATAGATACGCTGGAGAGAATCGACATTGTCGATGATTTGAGGCGAGGTAAGTTTGATGTGCTTGTTGGTGTAAACCTGCTTCGTGAAGGGCTTGATTTGCCTGAAGTGTCTCTTGTAGCTATTCTGGATGCTGATAAGGAAGGATTCCTGAGAAACGAAACATCCCTGATTCAAACCATTGGACGTGCGGCAAGAAACGTCAACGGCCGTGTAATAATGTATGTGGATGAAATGACAGATTCCGTCCAAAAGGCATATGATATCACACTTAAAAGACGTAAACTGCAGATGAAATATAACGAAGTACATGGAATCACTCCAAAATCCACTCAGAGGACTTTAAAAGAAAAATTGGCTGAGGAAGATGAAAAGTATAAATTTAAAGGTACTGACATTGAAAAGATACCTAAAGATGAGCTTCGTTTGCTGATTCGTGATTTGGAAAAGGACATGAAGGATGCGGCTGCAAGGCTTGACTTTGAAAGGGCTGCCGATTTAAGGAATAAGCTTTATGCCCTGAAGGGCTTTGACAAATGATTTTCTTTAAAAATTTTTTCTTTTTTTTATTTTTCAAATGCTCTTTCTAATACTTTATAAGCTAGTTTGTTCTAATATTATATAACTAATTTTTAGGAGAGTATTATGGCACAAGATTCTAAAAAACAAATTGTCATCAAAGGTGCACGTGAGCATAATCTGCAGGATATTGATGTTAGTGTTCCCCGTGATGAATTCATTGTAATTACCGGGCTCAGTGGATCAGGTAAGTCTTCACTGGCTTTTGACACTATTTATGCTGAAGGACAGCGTAGATATGTTGAATCCCTGTCTGCATATGCAAGGCAGTTTTTGGGTCAAATGAAAAAACCTGAAATGGAATCCATTGAAGGATTGTCTCCTGCCATTTCAATTGACCAGAAGACCACAAGAGAAAATCCAAGGTCTACTGTAGGTACAATTACAGAAATTTATGATTATCTGAGATTATTGTTTGCAAGAATTGGTATTCCCCACTGTCCGAATTGTGGCCGTGAAGTGTCACAGCAGACAATCGGTCAAATAGGCGATGCAATCATTGAGGAAGGGGAAGGGATAAAAATCCAAATTCTGTCTCCTGTTGTTCGTGATAAGAAGGGTCAGCACAAGGATGTCCTGGAGGATTTGCAGAACAAGGGATTTGTAAGGGTTCGTGTTGACGGTGAAATAAGGGATTTGGAAGACAATATTGAACTTGCTAAAACCTATAGGCACAGTATTGATGTTGTTGTAGACAGGCTTAAGATAAGAAAGGATGTTGATTTTAAAAGGAGGCTTGTTGACTCTTTGGAAACTGCAGCAGAATTTGCCAACGGTTTGATTACAGTTTTATTCACAACAGATGACGGCGAATATGAAAAGAAATATTCAGAACACTTTGCCTGTGTTGACTGTGGAATTAACTTTGAGGAATTGACTCCAAGGATGTTTTCTTTCAATGCTCCCCAGGGGGCATGTCCGGAATGTAACGGCATAGGTTCTAAAATGGAAATAGATCCTGATTTGATAGTTCCGGATAAGACATTGACATTAAATGAGGGGGCAATTGCGCCATGGTCCAAATCATCCAAAAGGGAAAACTATTATTATCAGATGCTTGAAGCTGTTTCAAAACATTTTAACTTCAGTATGGATGTTCCGTTCAATGAATTGGATGAGGAATATCAGAATAACATTTTATATGGATGCAAAGACAAGATCGCTTTCACATTCAAAAGAAGAAACAAGTCTTACATGGTCAACCGTAAATTTGAAGGGGTCATTCCAAGAATGGAGAGATTATACGTTGAAACCAAATCCAATTATTCAAGAAAATACCTTTCAAAATTCATGAGCGACAGAAAATGCCATGTCTGCGGAGGAAAGCGTCTGAGACCTGAAGTTTTGGCGGTAACTGTCGGCGGTAAATCAATCATTGACGTTTGTGACTTGCCTATAAAGGATTCATATCAGTTCTTCCAGGATTTGGAATTGACTGAAAGGGAAAACTTCATTGCAAAGGAAGTTTTAAAAGAGATTAAAGAACGTTTAAGCTTTTTAGTTGAAGTAGGGCTTGACTATCTGTCAATGTCAAGGTCATCAGGTACACTTTCAGGTGGTGAGGCTCAAAGGATAAGGCTTGCAACACAAATAGGTTCAGGTCTTGTTGGAGTATTGTACATTTTGGATGAACCGAGTATAGGCCTTCATCAAAGGGATAATATCAAGCTAATTGAAGCTTTAAAAAGACTTAAGGACCTTGGAAATACTTTGGTTGTCGTTGAGCATGATGAGGAAACCATTTTGTCAGCAGACCATGTGGTGGATATAGGCCCTGGAGCAGGTGAGCACGGAGGTAAGGTTGTTGCTCAGGGAACTCCTCTTGACATCATGAACAATCCTGATTCAATTACCGGTCAATACATTTCAAGGGCTAAAAAAATAGACATTCCAAAATCAAGGCGTGAAGGAAACGGCAAATTCATAAAGATTATCGGTGCGGCACAGAACAATTTGAAGGAAATCGATGTTGAAATTCCTCTTGGTGTATTTACCTGCGTTACAGGTGTCAGCGGATCTGGTAAAAGTAGTCTGATTAATGAAATTTTATACAAGGGAACTCAAGGCAAATTGTCTAAAAAATTCACATTTGCAGGAAAATACGATGATATTGAAGGCCTTGAAAATATCGACAAGGTGATAGCAATCAATCAGAAGCCGATTGGAAGGACTCCAAGATCAAACCCTGCAACATATACCGGGGTATTTACAGACATTCGTGATCTGTTTGCAAATACGCCCGAGTCAAAGGCAAGGGGATATAAGCCTGGAAGATTCTCATTCAATGTCAAGGGCGGAAGATGTGAAGCCTGTTCCGGAGATGGAATTGTGCAGATTGAAATGCACTTTTTAGCGGATGTTTATGTTCCATGTGAAGTCTGTGGAGGTAAAAGATACAATGAAGAGACTCTGGATATCAGATATAAAGGTAAGAATATCTATGAAGTCCTGGAAATGACTGTTGAAGAGGCTTTAGAATTCTTTGAAAACATTCCGAAAATTACCAAAAAGCTTCAGACATTGTATGATGTCGGATTGGGTTATATGAAGATAGGCCAGCCTGCAACTACCTTGTCCGGTGGTGAAGCCCAAAGGATTAAACTGGCTAAAGAGCTGTCAAGAACAAGCACAGGCAAGACATTATATATCCTTGATGAACCGACTACAGGTCTTCATTTTGCAGATATCAAAAGACTGCTGGAAGTTTTAGCAAGATTGACCGATGCGGGCAATTCCGTTGTTGTCATTGAACATAATTTGGATGTCATCAAGACTGCAGATTATATTATTGACCTTGGTCCTGAAGGTGGAGACGGCGGCGGGGAAGTGATAGCTACCGGAACCCCTGAAGAGATTGCGGATGCCGGAACTTATACGGGTCAGTTTTTAGAAAGAATGCTTAATGAGAACATTACTCCTTATGCAAAAGAATTGGTGGAAGATATCGGAAAATAGGATATTTTCCATTTTTATTACTTTTAACAATTTTTTTTAATAATTTTATTCATTATTGCCAAATTTCAATCTGTTTTTTCATAGGTTTATTCAATTTTTTATTCATTTTTTAAAAAAATTATATTATAAAAACTAATTTTAATTAAATATTTTCAATAAATTTATATATTTCGCTGAATAAAGTTTTAATCAGCTAGTAATAGACAAACTTTAAATAGTTGTTTAAAGCCTATTAATAGTACAATTATTATTCGGGTGATAATAATGAGAGAGTTATATGAAAAAATGATTAATGAGTCAATGGCTGCCCAAAAAGCAGATGTTGCTGTTATATCAGAAAATAGGTACAATGACTTTAAAATTACTGATGCAAAACCATATGCTGATGCTGTTGCAGGTATGAAAGCGTTGGACAATCAGGCAGAATCAGTAATTAACCTGCACAAGGAATCTGTAAAAAACCACTTTGAAATTTTGTCTTCCATTACTGACACTCTAAAATGTGAAGATGACCCATTTATTGAACATTTCCAAACTCCTCCGGTTTTAGAAATTTTATGTGAAGAGGACGGTGAATTTGCAGACAGTCTTGATAAGTTTATCCAGGCAATTGCCGATAATGAGGCTCTTGTTGCTAAAGAATCCATCAGAAGATATGGAGGATTCTATGGACCTACCTGTGTAGTGGACTTTGCACTGATGCCTGGAAGCACAAGCAATGTTGTAAATCAGATACTGCAAAAAACAGACATTCCAGTAGCTCACAAACAAGCAATATTGTCTGCCAAATCCTGGGGTATGAACACTTCCTATGGTGTAGGGGATGCATTTGCAAATGCCATTGAAGCCGGTGCAACTGCAGCTGAAGCAACAGAAAAGGAAATCGCCGCCTTGCAAATGATTTACAAAACCCCTATTGAGGGACAAGGTCAATTGATGGATGATGCGAACCATTCCTCATTTGATGTAAGGGACTACATGAACAAATACAAAAAGGCAATGACTTCAGCTGTAAAGGCTGCAATGGATGATGGTGTGCATTACGGAAATATTGTAACAGTTCCTGCATACTGTGTTGGAGACATCGGACACCACATCGGCCAATCTACTTACAACATGTGCAAGGATGACGTGACCTTGGCAATCGTTCAGGCAACTGCGGATGTAATTGGAAACACATTAACATCCAACTTGGACAACTACAAATCAGAATTCGATGTCCTCAAACTGGCAACAGGCTCATCTGCATGTGCAACTGAATTCATCTTGGAACTGGACGGATTCAATGCACCAATGGTTGTAGACCTGTTCTCCAAAAGGTTCCACAACTTCGTACAGCAATACCCAACAAGAGGTGCAGCTGCCGAGTTACACAATTGTGACTTCATGGACATGATCTACAGAGGATTCAACGCAATCAGCGCAGCCCGCAAGTTCAGGGCAGGAACCGGCGGAGAACTGGTGCCAAAAATCAATGGTTTCCCTGTTGACTTAAGTCCGATTTTAGAAAGTGAGATTGTAATGAACCCGCAGAGATACACCTATCCTGCATGTGCAATAACCGTCAGATTCTCATCACTTATGAGACTTGCAGACTATCCATGTCTTTTAACTTCAGAACCTATTACAGCAACCATGATGACAAATATTATCGCACTTAACAAGGAAGCACCCGGATCACCTGTAAGGGGATGCAAAAACTGTGCTGCGGCATCTTTAGTTGATAACAAACACGAATACTGTCAATGGAGAGAATCTGTTTAGGTGAGCGGAAATGACTTGCAATATAAGAAAAAAATTCTTTGCAGAACTTCTGGGAACATTTTTCCTGGTATTTTTCGGTACGGGTTCAGCTGTGGTGACACTCCTGATTTCAAACACTGTCACTCCCGGTGCGGCAGCAATCGGCCCTTTAGGTGGACTAGGTGACTGGATTGCTATAGCATTGGCATTTGGTTTAACAGTAATGGTATGTATTTATGTATTCGGAAAGATATCCGGTGCACACTTGAATCCTGCCGTAACCATTGGTCTTCTTGTGACTAAAAACATTGATCTGGTTGACAGCTTGTATTATATAGTTGCACAGGTAATTGGTGCATGTATAGGAAGTCTCTGTTTATTCTTATGCCTTGGCGCTCCTGCTGTAACAATAGGTGGACTCGGTGCAACAGCCCCAGGATTGGGGGTAAGTTACTTGCAGGCAATGTTTGCCGAATTTTTAGGAACATTCTTCTTGATGATGGTTGTAATGGGTGTGGCAGTTGATAAAAAAGCAGAACCTGGATTTGCCGGAATATCAATTGGTATGACTGTGGCTGCAGTAATCGTAGTATTGGGCGCATTCACAGGTGCTTCAATCAATCCTGCCCGTACATTCGGACCATACCTGATGGACATGCTGCTTGGAGGAGCAAACCTCTGGGGATTCTTCCCTATATACTTAATCGGACCAATTCTCGGTGCAATATGTGCCGCATTTGCATATGCATATCTTGCAAAAGGCAGTGGAGTCTGTGAACTTCCGCAACCTTTTAATGATGAATAATTCCATTTGGGATTATTCCTTTCTTTTTTTTTAGATATGCTATTTAAATTGAACTAAATTTTTTTTCAAAAGATATTTATTTAATTGAATTTAAATTTATTTTTATAAATGTGTTTATTTTTCAAGCACTGTTTTTTTTTTAATAGTGTTTGTGGAATTTAACAGTTTTCATGTTTAATAATGTATAAACATAGACAAAAAACTTTATTATTTGTTTTTATAACGGTGGACAAAGATGAAATCTAAACAATATTTGTTGGTTGTTTTATCAGTTTTGATTTTACTCCTGTTTATCACTTCAGCAAGCGCTGCTGAGATTAATGAAACAGACGGAATCTCCATTGATGAACCAGTCAACCTAGAAAATAATTTATTATCTGTTGATAATAATGTAAAAAGTAATGAAATAATGAATGATACTTTAAAAGAATCCAATAGTGAATTATTGACTGCTGGAAATGAATGGTATGTTAATTCAAGTAAAACCAGTAGTGGTGATGGAAAAAGTGAAGCAGATGCATTTAAAACATTAAATGAGGCTTTAACTAATAATGAACTTCAGGATTATGATACAATTATGATTGCATCAGGAGAATATAAAGGAATTAATGATAATATAGGATTGACTATTGTTAAAAATTTAAACTTCATAAAATATGGTGATGGTGAAGCAATTTTTGATGCAGAAGGATTAAGTAGGATTTTGACTGTTAATTCTACATCCGTAAATATAACAGGTTTAACCTTTAAAAATGGAAATTCAACTGACGGTGGTGCAATTTTCATTTCACATGAAATTGATGAATCCAATATAAAGGCTACTTTTATTAATAACACTGCAGTAGAAAAGGGTGGTGCTATCTATATTGTAAGCGGTGGTATTTCCGGTAATTTAAATAGTATTTTTATTAATAACACTGCATCTAGTTGGGGTGGTGCCATCTATATTGATAGCGGTGGTATTTCCGGTAATGTAAATGGTACTTTTATCAATAACAAAGGAAGTAGCGGTAGTGCTATCTTTATTGCTGGCGATATTTCCGGTAATGTAAATGGTACTTTTATCAATAACGAAGCAGAGGGTCTTGGTGCCATCTATATTTATAATGGTGATGCTTCTGGTAATGTAAAAGGTACTTTTATTAATAACATCGCAAATCGGGGTGGTGCAATCGCTGTTGGTGATGATGGTACTGTTTCTGGTAATATAAAGGGTACTTTTATTAATAACACTGGATATTATGCAGGTGGTGCTATCTGTATTGCCAATTCAGAAAGATATCCTACTGGTAATTTAGAGGGTATTTTTATTAATAACAAAGCAGAAAGTGGTGGTGCTATTTATATCGAGTTTTCTTATGAAAATCCTGTTTCTTTTCATGGTATTTTTATCAATAACAATGCAAGTATTGGTGGTGCTATCCTTGTCAATCAAATGGATGCTGATATAAATATTAAGGATTCTATTTTTTTAAACAATAATGATCCATTATCTTTTCGTTTGAGTGACTGTTATATTAAAACTACTGACTGCTGGTTTGGAAATAATGCAACAAACTACAATGTCAGGCCTGATGCAGGAAAGGCAGTTATGGACAGATGGTTGTTCTTAAATGCAACAGCTAATCCGGCTGATGTTTCAATAGATGAAAATTCAATTATTACCTTCAAATTAGATTCATACGACAATTCTTCAGGTAAAGTTAAGCCGTATGATGCTTCAAAGATGAACATCATTTTGGATTTGACTCAAACATTGGGTGATTTGGATAAAACTGCTGCTTCAATTGATGAAAATATAACATATACTGCCAGACAAGGCGGAAATTCCTGCATAACAGGTAAATATGAAACTGTATCATATACCATTGAATTGAACAATGTTAAACTACCTACTGAAATTAATGTTATTAACTCCACCATTGCTTTAAAAGCCAATGAAAAAGTTGATGCCGGTGCTACTTTATCTCCTACTGAAGCTGGTAACTTAACCTATACTTCAAATAACACAGATGTTGTAATAGTTGAAAACGGTAAGATTAAAAGTATTAAAAAAGGTAACGCCACAATTACAGTTTCATTTGCTGGTGATGAACGATATGCACCAGCAGATAATAAAACCATCAGTGTTAGTGTTAGCTTGATTGATACTAGTGTTGCTGCTGAGAATATGACATTAAACGTTGGCGAATCCGGTGTTATTAATTATACTGTTACTCCCGAAGAATTAAAAGTTAATTTTGTAGCTGATAACTCAGGCGTTGTCAGTGTGGATGAGGACGGTACTGTCAAGGCGTTGAAAAATGGTACTGCTAATATTACCATTAATGTTGGTGATGATGAAGTATATGCAAAAAATTCAGCTGTCATAACAGTTACCGTTAATTTAAATGATGCTAGTGTTGTAGCTGAAGATATGGAATTAAATGTTAGCGAATCAGGTGTTATTAACTATACCGTTAACCCTGAAGGATTAAATGTTACATTCGTAGTTGATAATTCAGGTATTGTCAGTGTTGATGAAAACGGAACAGTCAAAGCATTAAAAGAAGGCAAAACCAATGTTACTCTTATAGTGGGTGATGGTAAGGTTTATGTTGAAAATTCAACTATTATTACCATTACAGTAAGCAGGATTCCTACAATGATTGCTGTTAACGACACCACTTTTTATTTGGATGTTGGTGATGAGGTTGATCCGGGCGTTAGTTTAATACCTTCTGATGCTGGTGAGCTGGATTACGTCTCCAGTGATGAGAATGTGGTTGTTGTGAATGGTGATGGTACATTTACTGCTGTAGGTAATGGAACAGCGAATATCACTGTTTCCTTTAGTGGTAATGAGAAATTTGAACCTGCGGAAAGTAAAATCATTGATGTAACTGTTAGTAAGATTCCTACTGAGATTTTTGTTCGTAATGCCACTGTTGATATGAAGATTGGTGATGAGGTTGATTCAGGCGTTAGAATAAGTCCTTCTGATGCTGGTGAGTTGGATTATGTTTCCAGTGATGTGAGTGTTGTTCGTGTTGATGGTGATGGTACATTTGTTGCTGTTGCTGAGGGTAGTGCTAATGTTACTGTTTCATTTAGTGGTAATGAGAAATTTGAACCTGCGGAAAGTAAAATTATTACTGTAACTGTTAGTAAGATTCCTACTGAGGATTTTTGTTCGCAATTCTACTATTGATTTGAGTGTTGATGATAATGCTACTATTTCTTATGAGTTGATTCCTGAGGATGCTGAAGGTGATGTCAGATTTATGAGTAATGACACCAGCATTGTCTATGCTGATGCTGAAACTGGTATTATCGTAGGTCGTGGTGTAGGTACTGCAACTGTTTCTGTAACCTATTTCGGAAATGGTAAATATAAATCATCTACTACTAATGTGACTGTTACTGTTAGTAAGATACCTACTCGGATTTCTGCGGAGGGTTGTGAGTTGTATGTTGATGATAATGCTACTATTTCTTATAAGTTGATTCCTAAGGATGCTGAGGGTGATGTTAGGTTTATGAGTAATGATTCTAGTGTTGTTTATGCTGATGCTGAGACTGGTGTTGTTGTTGGTCGTGGTGCAGGTACTGCAACTGTTTCTGTAACCTACTTCGGAAATGACAAATATGAGTCATCCAGTACTAATGTGACTGTTACTGTTAATAAGGTTCCTACTGAAATCACTGCAGAAGGCTGTGAGTTGTTTGTTGATGATAATGCTACTATTTCTTATAAGTTGATTCCTAAGGATGCTGAGGGTGATGTCAGGTTCATGAGTAATGACACCAGCATTGTCTATGCGGATGCTGAAACAGGCATTGTTGTTGCTCGCGGTGCAGGTACTGCAACTGTTTCTGTCTCATACTTTGGAAATGATATGTATGCTCCTTCAAACACTACAGTTAAGGTTGTAGTCAACAAGCTAACCACTAATTTAGTCACCAAATATGAAAACGGCACTATCTATGCTACCGTGACCGATGCCAACGGCAATCCGATCAGCGGTCTTAAGGTCGGATTTGCTCTCAAAGGTGTTAAATACATCATCAGCGATGAAAACGGTCAGGCCAATTACACACTTCCTGATTTGGATGAGGGTACTTACAGGTTTAAGGTAATGGCTTACGGTAATCACTTATATGAAAATTCCAATACGGAGACTGTTGTTGTAGTTAAGAAGCAATCAAAAATCTTCTTGCGTAATGCATTGTACTTTACTCTTGAAACAAAGATAGTAAAAATTACCTTATGGGATGATAATAACAAGCCTGTTGCCGGAAAAACTGTTCATATCAAGGTATACGATTCACGCTATTCAGGTGTGACTGATAAGGATGGTAATGCATACATCAGGGTAGGCATAGGATTCGGTGTTCATAAGGCTACAGTCAGCTTTGACGGCGACTATCAGTATGCTTCATCCAACAGGACAGGTGAAATAAGGGTTATCAAGGAAACTCCTTCCATTATGGTTCGTGGTGCTGACCAGAAGTTCAAGGTTGGTGACAATCCTAAAGTTGTAAATGTGTACCTGTGGGACAGAAACAGCAAGCCGCTTCCTGTAAACTCCAAGGTTGCGATTAAGGTAAATGGCCAGACTTTTGTTGGTTACACTGACAGTAGAGGTATTGCAAAAGTAGTTATCAATATTAATAATCCCGGTACTTTCCAAGCCGAACTTAAATATGCAGGTAACAGTGCCTACAATGCTATAACCAGACCTATAAAATTTACAATTTCATAGAGATTTTTCTTTAATCTCTATCTTTTTTTTATTTTATCATTTTTTTGCTGATTTCTTTTTTTAAGATAACCTATTTAAAATATGTTGAACTAATATTATACTAATTAATATTTTGGTGATAATTTTGAATTTTGATTTGAAGGAATCTTTTTTGATATTTATTCGTGGAATCCTTATGGGTTCTGCAGATATTGTTCCAGGTGTTTCTGGAGGAACAATTGCATTGATTACTGGAATTTATGCTCATTTGGTTGAGGCAATAAGTAAAATCCGTTTCGGATTTTTAAAACCGTTATTTAAAGGAGACTTCAAAGGTTTTTCAACCCAATTGCTTGATGAGATTGACTTCAAGTTTTTTATTCCTCTGGTTTTGGGTATCGGTATCGCATTTCTGACACTTGCCAAGGTGGTTACCTATTGCATGGATGTGTATCCTGCTTGGACATTTTCATTCTTCTTGGGTCTTATTATAGCTTCTGCAGTTATCCTGTTTAGAAAGCTCAATGAAATCAACTTGAAAAACTTTGTATTTGCTTTGATTGGTGCCATATTAACATTTATCTTTGTAAGCTTGAATCCGATAGCTGCCAATCATTCATTGCTGGTCATATTTATTTCAGGCATGATTGCGATTTGTGCAATGATTCTGCCGGGTGTTTCAGGTTCATTTTTACTGTTGTTGCTTGGCCAGTACGAATATATGCTGAACGCTCTTCACCAGTTGCATTTCAGTGAAATAATTGTCTTTGTGGTTGGTGCGTTGATAGGAATACTTGGATTTTCAAAAATCCTGAATTATCTGCTTAAGAACCATGAAGAAGTGACAATGGCATTTCTTATTGGGGTCATGATTGGTTCTCTAAAGGTTCCTGGTGGTGAAATAATCAATTCCACAGGTTTAAGCTTCAGTGCACTTCTTCCATGTATTATTATTGCGATTGTTGGATTTGCAATAATTATCCTTTTGGAAACCAGATTTGATTATATTGAATAATCAAATTCAATTACTTTTTTTTTAAAATTTATTAACAATTAAAAATATAATATTATCAATGCTAGTTTTAAAAAAGATAAAAAAACAGTGGAGACTGTATCCAATCGGGTCCCCGAAAGGTGCCCTAAATCACAAAAGGGAACCTGAATTTGTGGGAAACATCAAATTCAGGGATGAAGGTGACTCATTATCTATTTCACGATTCGTTGCAGATTATAATTTCAAGGACAACTCCACTTTGAATGAAAAACTAGTGCCTCCGGGTGAAATTATTAAATTATTACGTTCCCAGGCTGTTTTTTTAGCAACCAAAGATGAAAAGGTAGAAAAGTTCCTGAAATCACTCAACATTAAAGTCAGACACACTCAAGTATGCGATTACTGCGCTTATGAGGGCAACATCACAATTGTCAATTCTTCATTTTCCTATAAATACAACAATCAGTTAATCTGTAAGGATTGTGCTTTGGATACGATAAAACAGGAAATCAAACTTCAGGGTTTTGACAAAAAGATTTTCAGAAACCTGAAATCCACTTTGGAAAAAACCGGCAGTCTGGAAAAGACCCTCTCTGTTTTGGATCCTCATTTTGACGCTTTAAAAAATAAAAATTTGACATTGTTTGACAAAACCAGAAAACCGAGGCATATCATACCTCCGGTTGATATGAAACGTTTAAAAATTCCAAAGAAGTTCAAACAAATTTTATTGGATTCTGGCAACACCAAATTATTGCCAGTTCAGTATCTGGCAATTAAGGAAGGGCTTTTGAAAGGTGAGGATTTGCTTGTTGTCAGCGCAACCGGTTCCGGCAAAACCCTTGTTGGGGAACTTGCGGGCATTACTGAAGCCCTGAAAGGTAAGAAATTTATATTTTTGACACCTCTGGTTGCTCTTGCAAATCAGAAGTATAGGGATTTCAAAAAGAAATACTCCAAACTCGGATTGAAGGTAGCCATTAAAGTTGGAAGAAATCGTGTCAAGGCTAAGGGGGAATTGAACTTTCCGGATTCTGATGTTTCAAAGTCCGATATTGTGGTTGCAACCTATGAAGGTATTGATTATCTTTTAAGAAATGGAAATTCGGCATCCCTGTCCAATTTGGGTGTTGTTTTAATAGATGAAATCCACATGATTGATGATGAAGACCGCGGAACACGTTTGAATGGTTTGATTAAAAGATTAAAGAATCTGTATCCGAAAACCCAAATAATAGGTCTTTCGGCAACAGTCAAAAACCCCGAATTTCTGGCATCAGAGTTTAACATGAAGCTTGTTAAATATGATGAGCGGCCTGTTCCTCTTGAAAGACATTTGGTTTATACCAGAAACGAATCCCAAAAGCGATTTTTAATGCTTAAATTGGTTCAGAAGGAATACAATACCAAATCCAAAAAGGGCTTTAGGGGACAGACTATCATATTTACAAATTCAAGGCGTAAAACCCACCAGATTGCAAATTACCTGTCCAATAAGAGAGTCAATGCTCAGGCTTATCATGCAGGACTGTCCTATTATAAGAAGGAAAAAATAGAAAAGGATTTTGACAAGGGTAAAATATCTTGTGTTGTCACAACTGCTGCCCTGGCTGCAGGTGTTGATTTTCCTGCTTCTCAGGTTATTTTTGACTCTTTGGTGATGGGAAACAAGTGGATTAATCCGAATGAGTTTTCACAGATGCTTGGGCGTGCCGGAAGGCCAACATATCATGACAGGGGAATAGTTTATCTGCTTCCTGAAGTAGGCAATGAGTTTGCAGGTGAATCCGAAGAGGCAATGGCGCTTGACTTACTGGAAAGCAATAGTGAAGATGTATTCATTGAATATGATGAGGGATCTGCCTATGAACAGATTCTGGCAGACATATCATCAACCTCAATCAAATCAAAAGAGGAATTGAATAAGTTTTATAAGGGTGTCGATATTCCCGTCAGCTTAAAAATAGCCGTTGATGAAATGGAGGATTTGGGTTTAATCAACATTTCCGCCAATAATAAATTGGAAGTCACCAAATACGGCAGAGCCGCTTCGGTTTCATTTTTATCAATTGATGATGCGGAATTCATTAAGAATACCTTAAATGATTATAATTATCTGAAAAGATATGTCGGTCTGTCTCCAATGTATAAGAAAAAAGACAAGTATGACAAGCTGAAAGTTTTAATCTTGGCTATGGCACTTGATTTAGAGATGTTTGAAAATGCATATCTGTCAAGTGTTATCCACAATCAGATTTCTAATGCATTGAAAATCAAGTTTTCAACAAGATTGTTTGCCGAATCGACATTGGATATCATTTCCAGCGGGGAGGCTATAGAAAAGGTCGACAGAAAATTCCAGGATGCATTGGTTGCCCTTCAAAGTGATTTCATGCAGTGCAGATGTCAGGACAGACCATTTTGCAGCTGTATGCAAAGGGGAATTTCTGAGGTTATTGTTCACGAAAGATTAAAGGGCAAGGACCCACAAGATATATCAAATAAGCTGTTTAGAAAATATCAGATTCAGGTATATCCTGGAGACATATTCTCATGGCTGGATAATTTTGTTAAGAATTTGGATGCCATTAAAAGAATAGCTAAGGCTCATAATAGACAAAACTTTGTTAAAAAAACTAATTATTTAATTAAAAAAATAGAAAACGGGTGAATTTAAGTGTTTGCTGAAGAAAAAATATTAATAGGCTGTAATGAAAACACTTCTGTGTCTTTATTACCGAAACTGGCTAACAGGCATGGTCTTATAGCCGGTGCAACAGGTACTGGAAAAACAGTGACTTTAAAGGTATTGGCCGAGTCATTTTCTGATTTGGGAGTTCCAGTATTTTTGGCAGATATGAAAGGTGACATTTCAGGACTTGCCAAGGTAGGTTCCGGAAATGATTTCATAACAAAAAACAGGGAAAAGTATGGTCTTGATGATAAGGGATTCAAATTCAAGGAATATCCAGTTGAATTCTGGGATTTGTTTGGTGAAAAAGGTCTTCCGGTTAGGGTGACTTTATCAGAAATGGGTCCGGTTTTGCTTTCAAAAATCCTGAACCTGTCTGAAGCACAGGCAGGTATATTGAACATTGTTTTTAGGGTAGCGGATGAAAAATCATTGCCTATTATTGATTTGAAAGATTTGAAATCAATGATAAATCATGTAGTTGAAAATAAGGATGCCTATGAAGGTGAATATGGTGCCATTGCCGCAAAATCCGCAAATACAATTTTAAGGAGCCTGATTACACTGGAAGATCAGGGTGGAAATGGATTCTTCGGTGAACCTGCTTTGGAACTTTCCGACTTTATGCAGGTTGATGATAACGGATGTGGCGTAATTAATATTATGGATGCTCAGAAATTATCCCTTTCACCTGAAATATACTCAACATTCCTGCTTTGGATGCTGTCCACTCTTTTTGAGGAATTGCCTGAAGTTGGAGATATGGACAAGCCTAAATTCGTATTTTTCTTTGATGAAGCACACCTGCTTTTTGATGATATGTCACCTGAATTCGGTAAGAAAATTGAACAGATAGTAAGGTTAATCAGGTCAAAGGGTGTTGGAGTATACTTTATTTCACAGTCACCTGCTGATATTCCCGATGACATTTTGGCGCAGTTGGGTAATCGTGTTCAGCATGCACTCCATGCATACACTCCAAAAGACCAGAAGGCTGTAAAGGTAGCGGCTGAATCATTCAGAGCAAATCCGAACTTTGATACTGCTGAGGTAATTTCCAATTTGGGAATCGGTCAGGCTTTAGTTTCAGTGTTGGATGAAAACGGTGTTCCGACAGTGGTCGAGCAGGTTGATATCGTTCCTCCGCAAAGTCATATTGGGGCCATTGATGATGACTTGAGAAATGAGCTGATTAATATTTCAACATTGAAGTCAAAATACTGGGATGCGGTTGATGGCGAGTCAGCTTATGAATTGCTGTTAAATAAGATTGAGTCCAATCCGAACATTGAAAGTGAAGTGGCTCCTGAAACCATGGAAATCATTGAAGAAATGAAGGCACAACAGGATGAAGCTCCGGAAGTTCCTCAACAACAGGAAGCTCCTGCTGAAGAGCCTCAGCAACAGGGATCTGTTTTGGATGGTATTTTGGGAACTGTTTTAGGTGGAGGACAGACTTCCGGCGGTAAAAATGCTAAAAAATCAGATGCTCAAAAAATGGCTGAAAGGGCTGCAACACAGGCAGTGAACGCAGTGGCACGTGAAGCTACAAGGGGAATCATGAGGGGATTGTTCGGACAGATGAAATGAGGTGATTTTCATGGCCCATCCTCATAAAAATGCAATTGCCAAAATGAGTGCCTCTTCTTTAATATCCATTATCGAAGAGTCAAAAATGACTTATGTGCGTGAAAATTTAAGCATATCCCTACATGAAAGTCAGGTGAAACTTTTAAAGCAGGTCAAAAAGCATGACAAGTCACATCACAAAAAAATCAGGATTAGACAGTTTGAAAAAGCTGAAAAAACAGACTTGTTTAATCTTCACTTGGAGCTGTATCTGAAAAAATACAAAAAACTGGCAGAAAAAGGTTTGGTTGAAGTTGATGAGGCACCTAATAACGGCCTTGCTTATGACTGTTCATTGACTGATGAAGGTAAAGATATCCTTGACGAAATTTCATGCCTTGAAAGTGAATGGGAGAATGTTGTTGGTGTTGGAGAAGATGATTTGGAAGTCTTGAGGAATCTGGCACTAAACTCATTTGAAATTTCATATAGGCATAAGAAAAAACGTGATTTCATTTTTTAAATGATTTGCATTTCATAGCTATTGAATCATATGCATTTTTTACACATTCAATAGCTTCTTTTTTACTTTTAAAATAGTATAAGTGACTTTCACAGTTGCAGTCAGATGAACCAAAGTTCTTGATTGAACTGCTTTGATTTGAAATGAATTGGGCTAATCTGCATTCAATTTTTTCATCGGATACATTGTAAATCACTTCATTGATGTGGCAATTCACGTTTTTTGAAAGGTAGTCTATGTGCCAGTGAAGCTTTTTATCGTCACTCAAATGTCTTTTAATTCTTGATTCGAGTGAATTCATGGCTGAGCCTACATAAACATAATGCCCTTTTGTGAAATTGATCTTTCCCAGTTTGCCGATTTCAATTTCTGAAGTTTCATCCAAATTTATTATCAAACAGTAACATCCCTTCATGAAAATCTTGGTATCTTTTTCTAATCTTTATTATATTTGATTTTCCAATTTAAATATTGCTTTTAATTTTCGCAACCTATCAAATTATCAAAGCTAATTTTATTTATTGGTCATGAAAAATTATATTAGTTTTTCAGGCTAATCTATTATTATGATTTTCAAACTTAAAACCAAAGGCCATAAAAATGTCACGTCACATCATAAATCTACCTTTGAGATTACAAAGGATGTTGAGATTGGTCCTGCTGCAGACTGCATTATCGGAACTGATGCAGACAAGTCAATGTTGAACTTCCCTCAGGAGTTTAAGGACAAAATATCCGATTCCAACACTAAAATTACAGTAATTTTGGATACTGAAAACGGTCATGATGAAATAACGGGTTTTGGCCATGAAGATTTGACTTTGACCCATCCGACGGATATGGTTTGTCGAACCAGCGACTATACCTGCTCCAGAACATTGATGATTAAGGCCGACAAGGCGGCAAAAGATATTGACTTGAAGTTAATTGAAGATTTAAAAAATGAAAAAGTCATGGAAGTTACCATAAAATTATGCTAAAAATAGATAAGTTTATATAATGTAAAAAATATATTTTTTTATAACTACTTTTGTTTTATGCGGGGGTGGTCGAGCGGTCAAAGGCGCTAGGTTGAGGGCCTAGTGGGTCAGTCCCTTCGCGGGTTCAAGTCCCGTCTCCCGCACTTCATTTTATTATTTTATTGAAATCATTTTTAATTTTGAACAATTTCTTTTTTTTAATAAGTTATTTATAATAATGGAACTAAAAATTATATATAATTAAATTTATATGGTGATAAATTATGAAAGCCGTTATTCCAGCAGCAGGTTTCGGAACCAGATTCTTGCCTGCCACTAAAGCACAACCTAAGGAAATGTTGCCTGTTTATGACAAGCCAACTATCCAATATGTAATCGAGGAGGCTGTAGCTTCCGGTATTGATGATATTCTGATTGTTACCGGTAGAAATAAAAGATCCATCGAAGACCATTTCGATAAATCCTTTGAACTTGAGCAAACTCTTCAGAGTGCCGGTAAAGATGACCGTTTAAGGCAAGTCCGTGCAATTACCGATTTGGCTGACATCTGTTATGTCAGACAAAAGGAGCAGAGGGGTTTGGGGGATGCAATCTACTGTGCTAAAAAGCATGTTGGCGGAGAACCGTTTGCGGTGCTTTTGGGAGATTCAATCACTAAAGGCCCTACTCCCTGCACCAAACAGTTAATTGATGTTTATGAGAAGTATAATGCTTCAGCAATTTCTCTTGAAGCTGTTCCTAAAGAAAAAGTGGAAAGATATGGTATCATTAAAGGAACTGAAGTTGAAAAGGATGTTTACAATATTGAAAAACTTGTTGAAAAGCCACTTGCTCATCAAGCACCTTCCAATTTGGCTATTATGGGTCGTTATGTATTGACACCGGACATTTTTGATAAGATTGATGAAACTGAACCTGGTGTTGGCGGTGAAATTCAGCTTACTGATGCGCTTCAAAAGTTGGATGCAATTTATGGGGTGACATTCGAAGGAAAAACCTATGATATCGGAAACAGGTTTGAATGGCTGAAAACTTCTATAGAATTCGCAATGGATGACCCTGAATCAAAGGATGATTTGATTGCATATATGAAAGAAATGATTGATCAGGCTGAATAATATAATTGGATTTCATGATGCTTGATTTTCGATTAAAAGTGAAATCTTGCTGAAACGGCTGAAAATAATTTTTAGGATTGTTGAAGTTCCAATAAATATTAGCATGATATTGAGAATTCATCAACTAATGGACTGTTAATTCGCTATTGGGGGTCTCAAGACAGATAAACTTGTCAGAAGTTAGGAGATAATATGCAGTATAGACAGATTAAAAAAAATGGGGATGAATTGTCTGCTTTAGGCTTTGGAGCAATGAGGCTGCCATTGAAAAATGGTAAAATTGACAGGGATAAAGCAAAGGAACTTATTTATTATGCAATTGATAATGGAGTAAATTTCATTGATACCGCATATCTTTATGGTGACAGTGAGACATTTCTTGGTGAGATTTTAACTGATGAATATAAATCCAAAGTTAAACTGTGCACTAAATTGCCTTCAATCAATGTAAGAAAATATGAAGATATGGAAATTTTCTTAAATGAGCAGTTGAGGAGGCTTAGAGTTGAATGCATTGATTATTATCTTATTCATGCCGTTGATTTAAAGACCGTTAGGCGTTTGATTAAAAGGGATTTAATTAAATTTATTGACAAGGCCAAATCAGAAGGCAAAATAAAAAACATCGGATTTTCATATCATGGGCCTAAAGATGAGTTTGAAGTTATTCTGGATGCCTACGACTGGGATGTTGTAATGGTCCAGTATAATTATTTCGATGAAAATGTTCAGGCAAGCATTGAAGGCATAGAATGTGCTGCATCTAAGGATATGGGTGTTTTTGTAATGGAGCCTCTTAAGGGAGGGATATTAGCTGGAAAAATGCCGAAAGATGCTGAAGAAATATTCAAAAAGGCAGACCCTGATAAAAGCACTGCTCAATGGGCAATGCAGTGGGTTTTAAATAACCGAAATATTACATGTGTTTTATCTGGAATGAATAGCTTCGAACAGCTTGAGGAAAATTTGGCCATTTCCGATAAGACCACTCCTTTATCAATGACCTTTGAAGAGATGGAAACTGTTGAACTTGTAAAAAGGGTCATGAGGAATTCTCTAAAAATCAATTGCTCGACATGCGGCTATTGCATGCCATGCACTCAAGGGGTAAACATTCCGGAATGCATCAAGATTTACAATGAAAAATTCTTGTTTGACAATAAGGGATTCATTAATCGGTCTTTAATGGATTATTATCAGTATGTTGGGGGAATTATGGGTTCCAAAGGCAATGCCGGTCTGTGCAATGCCTGCGGAAAATGCTTAAGGAAATGCCCTCAAAAACTGGATATTATAAGTGAGCTGAAAAAGGTAAAGAAAGAATTTGAATTTCCAGGCGGTAAATATATATTGTTGTTCGTAGAAAAAATTGGTTTTCCAATTTATAAACAAATAATAAAGCTTTTAAATCGCTAATTATACCTTTTGAAAAAATGTTCCTGTGATTTTACCACATCATATGTTTCCCTCCAGATATTTTCCCGCACGATATCAGTAATTTCAATGAATTTTTCATTTGTTCTTTGCTTTTTAAAATATTCATATAGGTCATATGGCATTATAATCACTTGAATTATTAAATTAATATATTATTTCTACTTATATTTTATTTAAGACTTGTTGAAGTCTTTTAAAAAAATTGTAGTCATAAAACCATCTTATTTAAACTTTTCCCTAACTGATAACATTATATATTTTAAAATCCAAGTTTAATTATAGGTGAAAAATATGAAAGTTGAAGAATTATTGGCACCATGCCCTAAATGCGGTTCTAAAGATAAGATTGCTCACAGGAAATTATTGGATAATCACAGGGCTCACGCAGAAATGAATACAGTAAAATGTGAAGAATGCGGTTATATTTTCTTTGTAAATGAGAATATGGATCCTGATGAGAAAAAACAACTGTTGATGGAATTAAATAAAATTCGCACATAAAAATGACATTTCATGTAATGATTATCCCCACATTAAACTGTCCATCAAACTGTAAATACTGTTGGGGATCTGAAAATAAAAAAGAAATGATGGATTTGGAAATAATCGACCAGATTATTGATTGGTTAGCTGATTTTAGAGATGATAATGTTCACTTCACATTTCACGGCGGCGAACCTCTTCTTGCAGGATATGATTTTTATGAAACTGCACTGGAAAAACTGTCACAAATACCTAATTTGGACGGCTTTTCGCTTCAAAGCAATATCTGGCTTTTGAGCGATGAACTCATTGATCTGTTTGTAAAGTATAATGTGGTCGTCAGTACAAGCATTGATGGTCCAAAGGAAATCAACGATTATCAGAGGGGAGACGGTTATTTCGACAAGACAATGTCCAAATATGAACTTGCAAAAAGCAAGGGTTTGACAATTAACTTTGTTTTAACAGTAACTGATTACTCAAAAGATTTTTCAGATGAACTGTATGAATTTTTCAAGGGTGAGAGGATGAGCCTGAAGATTCATGCCGCACTTCCATCACTGAGGGGAGATAATGCTGATCCTTGGGCTCTTGACCAGGAGGAACATGGAAAACTGTTGGTTGATTGGTTGGACAAGTATCTTTATGACTTGGACAAGTTCTCAATTATGGATTTGGACCATATCTGCAAATCTTCACTCAGACGAAGGGGAACCCTCTGTACTTTTGCAGACTGTATCGGAACAACGCTGGCTGTAGGTTCAGACGGTTCAATATACCCATGTTACAGATTTGTCGGAATGCCTGAGTATGTTTTGGGAAATGTTGCAGATACTCCAAGTTTTGATGATTTAAAGGAGTCTGATGCCTGGTCTAAACTTATGGAATTCAGAGAATATGTTGATGAGAACTGCAAGAAATGCAGATATGTAAAATACTGTGAAGGTGGATGTCCTTACAATGCAATTGTGGCATATCAGACACCTCAGGCAGTTGATCCTCAGTGCACTGCATATAAAATGATTTTTGGAGAAGTTTCAAAAAGGATGAACAAGGAATTTGCAAAATCCGCCTTTGGAATGGGTGCACCGGCCCCAAGAAAGGAAGGTGAACCGTTCAGCATAATGGATTTGGCTATGAAGATGTGATATCATGATATGCGATGACTGTCAGCATTTGGAATTCAGAAACAAGTACAAGATTGTATGCAAGGTGCATGAACACCTGTTGCTTGATGTTAAGCAGTGCCAAAACTTCAAAAAGAAAGATGAGGAATAACCAATACTGTATATTGCCATTCTTGTATTCAATCTTTTAATATTTATTTTAATTTTTTTCACAAACCGTCACGATAAAATCATACTGAAACTTAAAAGTAATTATTTGATAAAGTCTTTTAAATTTCAAATAGAATTTCCACTAATTTTCATCAAGTAATAATGAGTATTTAAATGAACTCCAAAAAAGTAATACTTTTATATACTTCCAATTACTAAATACTAAATAGTAATACTGAGTATTTAAATGAACTCAAAAAAAGTAATACTTTTTGGCTGTTGGTACTTACGAAATTTAATTTTTTGATGTTATTTAAAATTCATGGGATGTTCATTAAAAAATTTTTGAGTAATACTGAGTATTTAAATAAACTTAAAAAAAGTAATACTTTGAGGTAATATTTATGATTGATGAAATAATAGATTTCCTGTTTGGTCTAAAAATGACTATTATTTCCGGTATATTTTTATTGATTGCGGTCATTTTTATGATCTTGGGAATTGACACACCAGTTTACTTAAACCCCGCATGGGGAACAGTAATAATAAGCGGCATCCCAATGCTGCTTCTGGCTATGACCAGATTAATTCGTGAAAAATGGATTTCATCCGCATTGTTGATTGCAATTGCTATGGTTGCATCACTTCTGATTGGTGAAATATTTGCCGCAGGTGAAGTTGCATGGATTATGGCGTTAGGTGCTCTTTTAGAAGACTGGACAGTTGAAAGAGCTAAAAAAGGTTTGAGAAATTTAATCAATTTGACTCCGCAAACCGGAAGAAGGATTGTTGATGGAAAAGAGGAAGTAATCTCTGTAGATGAAATTAAAATCGGAGATACTTTAAGAATTCTTCCGGGTGAAAGCGTACCTGTAGACGGTAAAATTATTAATGGTACTTCCTCTATTGACCAATCCATTATGACCGGTGAATCTCTGCCTATTGATAAGGAAGTGGGTGATGAGGTATTCTGTGGTACTATGAATATGTATGGTGCAATTGACATTAAGGCCACAAGTTTGGGTGAAAATTCATCTCTTCAAAAATTAATTGATCTTGTAAAGGCTGCGGATGAAAAACAGGCACCAACACAAAGGATTGCTGATAAATGGGCAACCTGGCTGGTTCCTGTTGCCTTGATTATTGCAATTGCTGCATGGCTGATTACAGGCAATATTGAAAGAGGAGTAACAGTTCTTGTTGTATTCTGTCCTTGTGCGCTGATTTTAGCAACACCAACTGCCATTATGGCGGCAATTGGTCAGGCAACTAAATACGGAGTTCTAATAAAATCCGGTGAAGCACTGGAGACATTGGGTGGATTAAATACTTTGGTATTCGATAAAACCGGTACTTTGACTTATGGTAATTTAGAAGTTTCTGATGTTATTCCTATAAAAGAGGATTTATCTAAGTTGGATTTACTTAAAATTGTAGCTTCATGTGAAAAACTAAGTGAACATCCATTGGCGAAAGCTATTGTCAACAATGCTCGTGAAGCAGAAATTGACATTGAAGAACCGCAAGACTTTAAAATGTATCCCGGAAAGGGTGTCACATGTTTGAATTCTTATGGTAGTGTATATGCAGGAAACTCCAAATTCCTATCAGAAAATAATATTGATGTTAATGTGGATGATCACTTGGACAAACTAAAGCATGAAGGAAAGGCTTCAATTATTGTTGCATTAAACGATGAAGTTATAGGCTTGATTGGATTGTCTGATGTGATTCGTGAAGATTCCAAAAAGATGATTGATAGCCTGCACGATTTGGGTACTGAAACTATATTGCTCACTGGAGATAACACAGAAACTGCTAATTATTTTGCATCTAAAGTTGGAATTGGTAAAGTTTACGGTAATTTGCTTCCTGAGGAAAAACTTTCATGGATTGAAAAGTTTAAAAATGAAGGTAAAAAGGTATGTATGATTGGTGACGGTGTAAATGATGCACCTGCACTTAAGACAGCTGATGTCAGTGTAGCTATGGGTTCTGTTGGAAGTGATGTTGCTATCGAAGCTGCCGACATTGCCCTTTTAGGTGATGACATAGGTAAAATACCATATCTTAAAAAACTTTCTAATTCCACTTTATTTACAATTAAAGCAAATATTGCTATTTCCATGACAATCAATGCCGTAGCTATTGTCTGTTCTGTTTTAGGTCTTTTAAATCCTGTTACAGGTGCAATTGTTCACAATGCAGGCTCATGTCTTGTTGTATTGAATGCGGCATTATTATATGACAGGCACTTCGATGATTCAATTAAAAAAATCGATACTGAAAATGTTGAGCATTCACATTATCACTTCCACAACGACGGAGAGCACACCCATTCTCACGAGGGCATTGAAATAATTGATGAAATCCAAACAGACAATGGAATTAAGCATATGCATGTCCACAAACATGCTATGGACAGACAAAGTTGTGAAGCATATCACAACTAATCTTTTTCTTTTTTTTCATCAAAACTAATAAATAGTTAGTTGAATAATCTTATTTGTAGTGATAAATATGGATGATAAAATAATTTTAGGGCTTCCGAAGGGAAGTTTGAATAATGTTAAAAGAGGTAACACTTACCAATTATTTGTTGATGCAGGTTATGAAGTAAAAGGATACGAACCTGGTGATGAGGCTTATGAAATCGAAATATTGAATGATGATGAGATTATTGCTTTTTTAACTCGTCCGCAATCCACTCCTGTCGAATTGAACAGGGGAATAATTGACATTGCCATTGTTGGTGAGGATTGGGTTAAAGAGGAATCCGTTTTAAGAAAAACCAATACTGTTAAAATTGGAGATTTGGATTATGGAAAAACCCGTCTGATTGTTGCTGTTCCGAAAGACTCTCCTTATAACAGTTTATCAGATCTTTTCAGAGCAAATAAAGATAGAAAAACTCCAATATTATGCTTTACTGAATATCCTAATTTGACCAGAAAATTCATTATGGAAAACGAAGTTTATCAGGAAATATACGGAGATGCAGTGCCGTTTGTCCAGGTTAGGGGTCTGACTGACGGTGACAATGAAATGGTACAGGTAATCAACTCTGATGGTGCAACTGAGGTTTACATTGCTAAAGGTGCTGATTTAATTGTTGACAATACTCAAACAGGTAGCAGCTTGAGAAAAGCAGGATTGAAAGAAATCGAAACTATACTGCATTCCTCAGCGGGACTTTATGCAGGCGTAAGCTGTACAGGTGAAAAGCTTGATAAGGCAAAAATGATTTACGAACAGCTGTTGGGAGCTATCACCGCCAAGAAATATTTTGATGTGAAATTCAATATTGCCAATAGTAAGATTGAAGATGTTTCTAGCTATTTGACTGAAAATAAACTTTGTGCAGATGAACCTACAATCACACCAGGGTCTGATTTTTCACAAATCAATGTTTTGATTCCTAAATCAAAATTCCCGGAAATGGTTGACGCAATCAAAGGATTTGATGCAACTTCAATTATCAGAAATGATTTGAAACAGTTGATTGAATAATCATTTCATCATTTTCTTTTTTTTTAAAAAACCGTTCAAATATTCCTTATTAAACCATCATGATAAATCATTAACATTTATATGCTATATCCTACAAAGATAATAATATTATACTATGTAATGGGGATTAAACATGTTAACATCTGTTCAAAAAGAAATTTTACAAAGTTTAATAAATTTATATCAATCCTCCAAGGGTAAATCTATCAAGGGTGAAGATATTGCTGAGGTCATGGGAAGAAATCCCGGAACAATCAGAAACCAGATGCAATCTCTTAGAAGTTTAGGTTTAGTTAAGGGAGTGCCGGGACCCAGAGGAGGATATAAGCCAACCATTGAAGCTTATCATTCCTTGAATATTTCAGTTTCTGATGAGGATTCCAAAGTGCCGGTTTATAAAAATGGTAAAAGGATTGAGGATATTTCCGTTGCAAAAATAGAATTTACAAGTGTTCCTCAGCCTAGTGAATGTGAAGCCGCAATTAAAGTATTGGGAAGCATTAAGGGCTTGAATTTGGGTGATATCGTAAGTATTGGACCTACGCCGGTTAATAACCTGGGAATTATGGGTACCATTGTCGGCCGTGATGATATGGACAACATTCTGCTTGTTGATACAGAAACCATCAGAAGCATTCCCAAACAGACTGTTGGTGAAATTGCAAGCCGTGATGTGATTTCATTTAATATGGATTGTTCTGTAAAGGATGCTGCGAAAAAATTAAATTCAAATGAAATTGATGGCGCTCCGGTTATGGAAAATGGAAAGGTAGTTGGAGTGTTTACAGTTACAGACTTGGTTTCGGCCATTGCAAATGACATGGAAGATGCAACTGTGGGTGAACTGATGTCTACAAATGTTGTAATTGTAAATGAAGATTTGAAAATTGCTAAAGCAATTGAAGTCATGCTTAACAAGTCCATCTCAAGATTGATCGTGGCGGACAACGAAAACAAGCTACTGGGAATTGTCACAAGAACAGATTTGATTAATATTATAACTAATTTAGACCAGTTTCCAATAGTTACAAACTAATTATGATTTAAGTGATTTAATGAAAGTAAACCATATTAATGTTGACAGTGATATGAAGGTATCTGATTTAGTGAATCAATTTGATAAATCAGGCGTATTGGGTGCAGGCAGAGTCGGAAGAGCTTGCGGCATTCTCGTAGACATGATTCAGGATGAAGAAATGAACGTGTTTATGAGCTTGGGAGGACCATTAATACCTGGCGGAATGAGAAATATTGTGACTAAAATGATAAATGAGGGTCATGTCGATTTGATTGTTTCAAGCGGAGCAAATATAACCCATGATCTTGTAGAGGCATTTGGTGGAGCTCATTATCAGCATGAGGGAAGGGATGATGAGGATTTGAATGCTGATGGAATTGGACGCATCGCCGATATTAATGTTGGTTCGGATGATTTCACTTTTTTTGAGACGGAAATAATAAAGATATTCGAAGAAATTTCTTCTAAAAAGAAGGTTGTTTCAATTCAGGAGCTGCTTTATGAAATAGGTCTTTTGGTTGGGGATGAAAATTCATTTGTTGCAGCGGCTGCAAGAAACAATGTTCCTATTTTTGCTCCCGGTTTGATTGACTCCATGTTGGGTCTTCAGTTATGGATTTTTACACAGGATCATGATTTCATTGTAAGCGCAGCCGGAGATATGCCGTATCTGTCGGATATAGTATTTGAATCTGAAAAGGTAGGTGCGATACTTTTAGGAGGAGGCCTTACAAAACATTATACGCTGGCTTCCAATGTTATTAAAGGAGGTCTTGATGCTGCAATTCAGATTACAATGGACAGACCCGAAGCAGGCAGTCTTGGTGGAGCACCTCTTGAAGAGGCTAAATCCTGGGCAAAGGCCAAATGCGGTTCTAATCTGGCCAGTGTTGTTGGAGATGTTACAGTAATTTTCCCATTGATTTATGCGGCTGCTTTAGACAAAATTAACAGTGATTAGATGAGTTACATTATTCTCGCAATTCTATTTTTACTGTCCGGATTCTTTATGAAGTATTCGGATGATTTATTTGATGAAAAACATGATATTAAATTGGCCACTGTATTCGGTGTTCTGTGTGCAGTTTCATCAGCCATGGCTGCTGTTTACAGTATAGATGCCGCTTACATTTTTATTTCAGTAATGATAGGTTGTCTATTGGCTTTAAAGATAGACGGAATCCATCATATAATTACATTGATAGTATTTCTTGCAATAGTTCTATTGTGCGGTATTCCGGATTTGAGGCTGGTTATATTGCTGATTTGTATACTTGCGGCATTTGGCGATGAAGTTGGTCATGAACTAATCTCAAAGGTCACCGATAACAGGTTTTTAAATCTGTTTTTTGAATATCGCTTTGTGATGAAGATTGTTATTTTAATTTTAGCTATCTGTGGTGTATTTGATATTTTGATATTCATATGTTTCATATCATTTGAAATAGCTTATGAAACGGCCGGAATCGTTTTTGAAAAATTATCATAAAAAAGAAGTTAAAAAAAGGAATTAATGAAATTCCTTTAAAGTATTTATTCGCCAATTTCAATACCCATTTTACCTGCTACTCTAGCAAGTAATACGGTAACAATTACTGCAACAATGGTTACAACAATAGCATATATGAATAAACTTGGAAGTGCATCTCCGGTACCGATAAATTGTTCAATTAATTTTTGGATTGCATCGTTCCATGCTAAACCTGCAACAAAAGCAAAAGCAGTAGTAATCAAACCTAAAATGGTTTCCATAATTAATTTTGTTACTTCGTTTGCCATGTTTTTTCCCTCCGTTTAAAATTAATTTGTTCATAGATAATTAGAACAATACTATATTTATTTTTATTATTTAAAATAGTTTAGTTTCACTCAAGTGATTTGATTAAATTTTCGCAAGCAGTTTTAGGATTTTCCGCCTCGTATATGCTTCTTCCAACAATGATTGCATTTGAATATTCAAGGGTTTTTTTGCCGTCTCCGCCCTGTTTGCCGACACCCGGAGATATTATGTATGCATCTTTTCCCACAATATTTCTGATATCTGACAGGCGATCAAGTCTTGTGGCTGGTGCAACATAGTTTGTAATTCCCATATCCACTCCCATTTGAGCTATTGCATCCGCATTTTTTTGAAGAAACATTTTGGCTCCGGGATGTGACATTTCAGTCAGCAGGAACAGTTCCTTTTCGTGTTTATTAGCCATATCCAGACATGCCTGAACACTGTCCGGACCTACAAATCCGTGACATATTATTGCGTCTGCCCCTGCTTTGAATGTTTCATCACATATTTTTGAGTTTGTCGCATCAATGTCTGCTACTTTAAAGTCACAGATTACCTGAAATTCGAACTTGTCTTTTAATTTGTTGATTATCTCAAGACCTTCGGCAAGTGCAAGCGGATAACCTATTTTTATGGTGTCAATGTATTCTTCAATTGAATCGCAAATTTCAATAGCTTCACTTTCACTCATCACATCAAGTGCTAAAATCAAATTATTTTTTATTTTCATGTTATCTACTTCTTTATTTGATTATTAAATTTATTAGGTTAACCTAAATTTTGTTTTATGAATTACTAATAATATTTATATACAATAAGGTATATAATAAATTTATCAATAAAACTTTAATAAATTTTAATTATATTTTAAATTTTTATTGAGAAGTTTATCAAATTGTATTGATAGGTTAATTTGGAGGAAATTATTTA
>CADAOO010000021.1 GCA_902789505.1 uncultured Methanobrevibacter sp.
CAGTGGATTAAGCTACAATTATTTAATAAAATATTGGAGAATTAATATGACTACTGTATTTGATGTACCTGCAGATTTATTAATTGAAAAAGTCGCAGAAGAATTTAAAAACAATGATAAGATCAATTCCCCTGCATGGTCCAATTTCGTTAAGACTGGTGTTCACAAAGAAAGAAAACCGGAAAGCGGAGATTGGTGGTATATAAGAGCTGCTTCTATTATCAGAAGAGTTTACATGGATGGTCCTGTGGGAGTTATTAGTTTAAGAACTTTCTACGGTGGTAAAAAAGACCGTGGTGTACGTCCTGAAGTTTTCAGAAAAGGCAGCGGATCAATCATCAGAACCGCACTTCACCAGCTTGAAGACGCAGGATATGTTGAAAAAGTCGAAGGTGGAAGAGTTGTTTCCCCAGCAGGAAGATCATTCTTAGATAAAATTTCTGCTGAAATTATTAAAGATATTCCTGAACTTGCAAAATACTAATTAATTTATTTGGAGAGTTTGATATGAGCGATTTGGATGAAATTCGTCAAAAAAGAATGGCCGAGCTACAGGCTCAACAGGCCGCTATGCAAAATCAGGCACAGCAACAGGCTGCTGCACAGGCTCAACAACAGGCTGCGCAGGAACAGCTTGAAGCTCAAAAGAAACAGATTTTGGGTCAGATTATGACTCCAGAAGCTCGTTCGAGATTGGCTAATCTTAAATTGACCAAACCCGACCTTGTTAATCAAATTGAACTTCAATTGATTCAATCCGCTCAGGCTGGAAGTTTAAGAGGAAAAGTTACTGACGACCAGTTAAAAGTACTCTTGAGAAACATCGCTGGTCAAAAAAGAGAAATTAAAATTACAAGGAAATAATATCGATGAAAGCTGGTGTATTATATAGTGGTGGCAAGGACTCATCTTTCATGGCAGTAATGCTTAAAAGACTGGGTCTTGATGTGGAATTATGCACAGCCAACTTTGGTGTTTACAAATCATACATACCGGCGTCAAAATCAGCAGAGGCATTGGGTTTCAATCACAGGGTCCTTGACATGGACATTGAAATACTGGATGAGACCTGTGATATGATACTGGATGACGGATTTCCGAATGACGGAATCAAGTTCATTCATGAAAACGTTGTGGAAAACATTGCCTGTGAGTACGATATTATTGCAGACGGAACAAGACGTGATGACAGAACTCCTAAACTCAACATCAATCAGATAAGGAGTCTTGAGGATAGAAAAGGTGTGCAGTACATAAATCTTGACAGTTTCGGTCACAAGTCTGTCAGGCTGATAACATCAAATCTCTTTGAGATATCTCATGAAAAATCAAACAGGGACAACAGTTCCGATTATGAGGTTGAAATAAGAACCCTGATTGATGAGAAGGGAGGAAATTCACTGGATATATTCCCGGAACATTATCAAACTCGCGTTATCGGATATAAAAAATAATTATTATATATGTTACAGGTGAGAAAATGAGTAGAAATAAACCATTAGCTAAAAAATTAAGAATGGCAAAAGCAAACAAACAAAACAGGAGAATTCCAATCTGGGCTTATGCTAAAACTAACCGTAAACTTAGATACAGACCAAAACCTAGACATTGGAGAAGAAACAGTCTTAAATTATAATGATGGAGAAGAAACAGTCTTAAATTATAATGAGGGGTTATTATGGAAAGAGTTTACACAATTCCACTTAGAAATGTTAAAAATGTTAAA
Organism: uncultured Methanobrevibacter sp.; assembly: GCA_902789505.1. Lineage (GTDB taxonomy): Archaea > Methanobacteriota > Methanobacteria > Methanobacteriales > Methanobacteriaceae > Methanocatella. Next base: position 1,727 of record CADAOO010000021.1, read on the forward strand.
AGGACTATCAGAGCTCCTAGAGCTATCAGAGAAGTCAAAATCTTTTTAACAAAACATATGAAAGCTGAAGAAGTAAAAATTGACGAATCTATTAATCATGCTATTTGGGAAAGAGGTATTCAAAAAATACCTTCTAAAATTACTGTAAAAGCAGTCAAAGATGATGATGGTGTTGTACAAGCTACTTTAGCAGAATAGCTATAGTACCTTTTACCATGCTATTGAGTGATGTGAGGTAACAATATGTTAAAAAGAGTAGATATTGTAGGAAATCCTAATGTAGGAGTATTTATTTTGGCAACTGATGATTTAGCTATTGTTCCTTATACCCTTTTGGATGAAAAGGCCGAAATTATTAAGGAAACTTTAGACGTAGATGTTGTTAAATCTTCTATTTCAGGTAGTAGTCTCATTGGATCTTTAGCTGTAGCTAATTCAAATGGTATCGTTGTTTCCCCACATGTTTTGGATAGAGAAATTGAACAGTTTGAAAAGCTTGGCTTAAATGTCGCTACACTTCCGGGTCAATACACCGCTGTTGGAAATATCATTGCGGCAAACGACACCGGAGCTATTGTAAGCCCATTTTTAGGCCAGGAAGCTATTCAAGTGGTTGAAGAAACCTTGGACGTAAATGTTGAAGCGACCTCAATGGTCGGAAGCGACATCATAGGTTCTTTAATTACCGTTACTAACAAAGGATTTTTGATTAGTAGCAAGGCTGTTAACAGTGAAGTCAATTTTGCTCAAGAAGTATTTGGTGTAGAAGGCGATATTGGTACTGTCGGTAGAGGAATACCGCTTGTTGGCGCATGCATCATTTCCAATTCAAATGGTGCAATCGTTGCAAAGGACAGTACCGGTCCTGAAATGGCTAGAGTTGAAGAAGCGTTAGGCTTTTTGGATGATGATTTTTAATTAATATAATCATGAGGGATTTAATATGATAACAAAAATTTACAGAGTTAAAGGTACTTTTGTAATGGGCGATGAATATCATAAGTTTACTAAAGAATACAAAGCTACTTGTGAAGCTGATGTAGAACAAAAAATTTACGACCGTTTCGGAAGTAAACATGGTATCAACAGGAACCAGATTTCTATTGCAGAAATTACAGAAATTTCTCCTGAAGAAGTTCTTGACCCAATCGTAAAAGAAATTTTATAGATGCATTTAAAGGTGTAAATATGGAAGATCAACAAAGAATCAACAATCTTCTTAATGAAATTAATGCATATTCTCAGCAAGCTGAATTAATCAAACAACAAATTGAAATGATTCAAGCTTCCATTTCAGAAATCGATGCATTAACCAACACTTTAGATGACCTTGAAGGAAAAGATTCCACTGAAGCTTTCGTTCCTGTAGGTGCTGGTTCTTTCATGAAAGGAGAACTTAAAAGTACTGATGAAATTATTGTAAGTATCGGTTCAGGCCTTGCAATTAAAAAAGATGCAGACGGCGCACGTGAAATCATGGCTGGGCAAAAAGAAGATTTAAACGACAGTTTGGATAAGATGTTGGCTAACTTGCAACAGGTTACCGACATTGTAGGAAATCTTCAGGCTCAGGCAGAACAAATCGCAGCTGCTGCGCAAGGAAACATGACCCAAATGGGATAATCATTTCCCAACTTTTTTCTTTTTTTTAAACTAATTTTTTAAATATCATGAAGATAATAAATACTAATAATTATTGATTTTTTTAACTAACTCATAAGGTTGGATTATTTTGTTTGAATCTTTAAAAAAGAAATTTTCACGTACCAGTGAAAAGCTAGAGGAAGAGCTCATTGAAGAAGCTGAAAAGGAAGACAACCTCAAAGAGGAATCCGGTCAACGATTTTCATTCTTTTCATTCGGACGTAAAAAGAATAATAAGGAAGATGAGGAATCTAGTTCTGAATCAACAGAGGATGCTGAAATTGAAGAAGCAGAACCGAAAGTGGTAGAGGAGAAAAAATCTCACTTCTGGAGCAGGAGCAAGGATGAGTCTGAGGATGATGAGGAATCTGAGGATGAAGCGGTTGAAGATGACTCTGAAGAGGAAGTTGTTGAAGAGAAGAAATCTCGTTTCTGGAGCAGAAGTAAGGATGAGTCTGAGGATGAAGAGGAAGTTGCTGAAGAGGACTCTGAAGAGGAAGAAGAAAATAAGGGCAAAAAACACTTCTGGAGCAGAAGCAAGGACAAATCCGAAGATGATGAGGAATCTGATGAAGAGGATTCTGAAGAGGAAAGTGAAGGCAAAAAACACTTCTGGAGCAGAAGCAAAGATAAAAAAGATGATGTTTCCGTCGATGGTGAGGCCTCAGGCGGATTGTTTTCATTCGTTCGTGAAAAGACCATTTCAGAAAAGCATGTGGAAGACATCTTATGGGAACTTGAAATGGAACTCCTGCAGGGTGATGTGGCAATGGAAGTGGCCACTGCTGTTGTGGAAAGTGTAAAGGACGACCTTGTAGGTAAAAAAATCAAAAGAAGCAATGACATTACAGAATATACATACCTTGCATTGAGAAATGCCGTTGCTGAAATCATTGACATTCCTGGAAAATCCATGACAGAAATGATTGAGGAGAAAAAGGCACAGGGTGAACCTCTTGTAGTAATGTTCGTCGGAATCAACGGAACAGGAAAAACAACTACAATAGGCAAGCTGGCCAATTACTATCTCAAGAAAGGTTACACTCCGGTAATAGCTGCATCCGATACATTCAGGGCAGGAGCTATTGAGCAGGTTACCTATCACGCCGACAATGTCGGTGTTAAAATCATTAAACATAAGAAGGGTTCAGATCCGGCGGCTGTTGCATTTGATGCGGTTGAACATGCAAAGGCTCAAGGAAAAGAGCTTGTATTAATCGATACTGCAGGAAGAATGCAGACCAATGTAAATCTTATGGATGAAATGAAAAAGATTAAAAGGGTTGCAAATCCTGATTTGGTCATCTTTGTCGGTGACGCATTGACAGGTAACGACGCAACCGAACAGGCTGCAAAGTTCAATGATGCAATTGACATCGACGGTGTTATCCTGACCAAGGCCGATGCGGACAGTAAAGGCGGAGCCTCACTTTCAATCGGTTATGTAATCCAAAGGCCTATCATGTTTTTAGGTGTGGGTCAGGGTTATGATGACATCAGGGAATACGATGCCGAATGGATGCTGGACCAGCTCTTCAGTGAAGATGAAGCTGCAGTGATGGAAGAATAAAATTAATTTAAGCTTGATTTAATTGAAGGTTAGTATCTTCTTTTGGATAAAGCTTTCAATCTCTTTTTTTCTATATTTTTAACTTTATCGGACTGGTATTGTCTTTTTTGGCGATTGGTTGTTGTTTCGTTATTTCTCATGATTGTTATAAGGTCAATAGAATTGCCTTTGCAGGCAAGCAGAATCCTGATTTCCCTGTAATCCTTGCTGGATGGGGCATCATAGACTACTGCATACTTGTCGCCTTCAACGTGCTGCCAGCTGACAGGTTCCTCGTTCATCAGACAGTCTACAACATAACTTTGGGAAAGCCCGTTTTCTGACAGCCTTTCCTGAAAGTGTCTGTTTTCAAAACACCAGTTGATGCTGGATGTTTCACCCATTATAAATTTATCAAAAACATTCATTTTTTCCACTAACATTAATATATGTTACTCCCATATATTAATGTGAGGATATATTATGGCTGAGAAAAATCAGTGGGATTCACCTATAGCATTTATTTTTGCAATGATTGGGGCTGCAGTCGGTCTTGGAAACATCTGGCGTTTTAGTTATGTGGTTTATTCAAACGGCGGAGGTTCATTTTTCATTCCGTACTTTACAGCAATAGCAGTCATGGGAATCCCTTTCCTGATATTGGAATATGGAGTAGGATTCAAGTTCAAGGATTCCTTTTCGAATATCGTTAGGAAAATCCGGCCGAAATTCGAAATCATAGCCTGGATGCTGGTTATTTTTGTTTTTATAGTGACAATCTATTATATGGTGATCCTGAGTTGGGATTTGGTATACCTCCTGAGCAGCTTTACCTTTTCATGGGGAACTGACGCGGCGGCTTACTTTACCCAGACGGTAGGAGGAAGTTCAAACCTGTCAAATGCAAGCTTCCTGCTTATCCCTACAACAATCGGTGTGTTCCTGCTTTGGATCATATTGTGGTTCATAGCCCACAGGAATGTGGATGAAGGTATAGGAAAGGTTTCAAAAATCCTTATTCCTGCTTTGTTTATACTTATGGGATGCATTGTCATTTATGCACTGACCCTGCCTGGGGCAGGCATAGGAATCAGCACACTGCTCACTCCTAACTGGGCAATGCTTCTTGATGTTAACATATGGCTTGCAGCATTTGCACAGATAATCTTCTCATTGAGTATGGGTCAGGCCATTGCAGTTACATATGCCGGATACTTGCCTGAAAATTCAAGATTAATCGATAATGCACTGATTGTAATTGCATCAAACTCTGCTTTTGAGATTTTCACTGCATTTGGAGTATTTTCAATTCTAGGATACATGTCAGCCACTTCCGGAACGCCGATGGTTCAGCTGGTTACTGAAGGTACTGGACTGATTTTTATAGTTTTCCCGATGATTTTCAATGTAATGGGTCCGATAGGCCGTATTATGGCTCCACTACTGTTTTTAGCCATTCTCTTTGCAGGCATAACTTCAGCCCTCGGATTCTTCGAGCCGATGCTGAATTCAACTACATCCAAAATGGGCTGGTCCCGTAAGAAAACAACAACAGTTCTGGCAATTATCGGATGCGCATTCTCTTTGCTTTTGACAACCGGAATCAGCAGCTATTTGGTTCAGATAATCGATTCATTCGTTAATGAATTCGGAATATTGCTTTTGATTGGAGTTCAGTGCATAATATTTGCATGGGTCTACGGTTTGGACCACATCATGCCCGTATTGAATGAAAATTCCATATTTAAAGTCGGTAAAAAATGGTCTTTCATAATCAAATACTTACTTCCTGTTGTTCTGATTGGAATGTGGACAATAGGCATTATCCAACTGTTCACTACAGCCAAAAGCTTTGAGATTATCATTGATTTGATAATCATAATTATGGTTTTAGTCTTTGGATTTGCACTTACAAGAATTAAGCCGCGAAGTGAATAGTCATTATTCACTCATTTTACTATACATGTAGTTTTTCTAAAAAATATATTTTGGTGATAGTTTCAATTTAATTGATGTTATGTTTAATCATTCGGCATGATTTTTAGATGTGGTGTTAAATAAGCAAAGCTACCTTTAAGCATTTATGATAGTTTTTTCAGTAGTTGGTGTATGCATCATATGCGGCATAAACGGAATATGCCAGACTCACAATATGTCCCAGAGGATTGTTGAGGAAAAAGTATATGAAAAGGTTGAGCAGAACTAAAACCGCAACCATTCCGACACCTTTGGTGATATCTCCGTTGATAATCTGGCCAAGGCCAGGAATAATGAATGATGCAACTGTGCTTATTAAAGGATTTTTCTGCATATGATACTGTTTGTATGTTGTGGTTTTAATGTTTTTTGATTGGCCTTATGCAATTCCTGAAAATATCAGAATGAATACCAGTGCATCCGTCAGCAGGTGTGAGATGTATGGAACCAGCAGATTTTTTGTTCTGATATATCCGTATAGTTCAAACATGCTTCCTAAACCTTGCAGTGCCAGCACGGATATCAGTGTGGAGTATGGCGGTTCGTAATGGAGCAGTCCGAAACATGTAAGGATAATCACTGATGAAATAGCTATTGACAGGTTTCTGTTGTTTGTATATTTGTAGAAAAGCCTCATGAAAAACATCAGCGGGATGAACTTGAGCAGCTCTTCGCCCATCATTGAAAATACCAGTGACACAATGCTTTCAAGATGTATTGTAAAGCTATTGGCCAGTCCGCTTCCGCCAGTACCTGTGCCATCCAGGAGGACACCAACAACAGTGGAATATGCCATATAACCAATAAACATCAGGAATGCAAGAATTAGTTCATTTTTCGTTGGCTTGTGAAACAGCAGGCTATAATCCCAGTTCGAATAATAAAGCAAGGGTATCAAAAGGAGTAAACAGAATGCGAGACTTCCTATAAACTCTGATCCTAATGATATGATGGAATACATTATATAAGAAAAAGGAATTGATAATAGAAGCACAATCCATCCTTTTTTTGAGATTCTAGGATTGTTTCTATAATACGGAAAGTCCCTTGTCTCATCAAATTTCATGTTATCGTTAATAATAAGTGTCAAAGTCTGGGATAAGAATCCCAAGACTTAAACTAAAATAATTTTTTAGTGTAACATAGGATGTTACAATTAAATATTTGGAAAATGATTTTATATAAAGATTTACTTATTTAAGAGAGCCTAAATTTGCTTTTGTTTAAAATAAGTTACACTTTTCAGTTCACGTTTCAAAAAAATAAGTTTTGGGTACTCAGAAATATTGAGTACCGCTGGTAGGGTTCAACATGATTCCCTGTGTTGCCACAAGCTTTTCATTGGCATCATAAAGCTCGACCTGTGCAAAATCAGGATATTTTGCAAATGAATCTGCGCTGGCAATGTTGATGTATCCGTCGGATTTGACTGTGGCGGTAACGTAGTTTCCCTTATTCAGGCTGGTTCCGTCACGGGAATAGAATATCTTGATGCCTACATCTTCACCTGCATGGTCCACGCCTACATATATTCTTGCATAGGTTTTGTCCTCCAGTTCGCTTCCTGTTGTAAATGAGCCCCCGCCGATCATAAGGGGATCGACTGTTTTATCGATGGTGGTTTCAACTTTAGGAGCTGTGTCCTGTTTTTTCTTGTCATCAACTTTTTTTTCAATTACATGCTGAACAGGAGTCTTATCCACGCTTTTTTCAGCTTGGGTGGTGTTGTTGACTGTTGTATTGTTTCCAGTTGTGTTTTTTATAGGAGTTTTTTCATCCACGGCCTTTCCGGATGTTAGCTTGGATGTGTCCTTTATTTTTGTTGTGTTGAGCATTTTTTCAAGCAAATCCAGGTTGTGGCCTGAAACGATAATGTCTGTGTCATTAACAGTCTTTACAACCCTGTAGTAGTTTCCGTCATAGTTCTTGCTCATATAGATTTTTTGAGAATTATTGTTTGAAATCAGTTCCATCTTGTCTGGAATCAGCCCGTCTGTGAAGTTTTTGGAAATTATAATCAGGTCAACATCTCTTGAAAAGTTTCCCTTGTTCTGCCAGGCAAACATTCCCCTTTCGGCTTCACTCTGGTTGAATTTTACCCTGAAATCTGAATCGACCGGTGTTTGCATATCAAAAAAATTAAAAGCATGAGCTTTAAGCGGAATTTCATATGCAGTCTGGTTTTGGCTTTGGCCTTGAGGGGATATTACCAGGATTCCAGCCAAAATAACAACAAAGACTGCTATCAGTGCAATAATTATCTTTTTATCAATCTCCATTTTGACAACCTCTTGTTAATAGTTATTGCCAAATGTATTATTTAATCTTTTTTTGGTGGTTAAAATGTAACATTTATATATGCAATTGAGATATACTTCTAAACAAAAAAGACTGATTTTTATGGATGATGAACTATTGAGAAAATATGCCTATGTGATTTCTTCAACCTACCGCGTAAGGGTTATTGAAGGCTTGGACGGAGAGGTCCTCATTCCTTCCAAAATTTCAAAAAAAATAGATCTTGAATCAAAATTCGTATCAAAAGCCCTGAGGGAGCTGAAGGACAAGGGACTGGTTGAATGCGTTAATGAGGAGTACAGGAAAGGAAGACTCTATAGACTTACAAGTGAAGGCGAGGGTGTAATTGAACTTCTTGAAAAGTATGAACAGTGATTTCTGCCGGTAAAAAGAGTTTGGATGGGAAGAATCTCTTCTTCCCACTAAATGAAAAATAATACATTTAATTTTAGAATGCAATTGCTTCGACGTTGTTGTTTTTATTGAAGTCGTGTAATACTGACATTAATTTAGACATGTCGGTGTTGCTTGAATTTTTTGCCCAGGATACGACGATGAACTGGTCGCTGCCAGCTTTGATGACTTCTGAAACACCTTTTGTTGCATGATCATAATCTGTGAAGTTTGTTGTGTTGTCTGAGTTTTTGGCGAGTTTCATATCATCATCCGGAGTGATGTATTCCCTTCCGTCATGGTGAATTACATGGTCTAGGATATCATCGTTTACTTTGTGGTCATATGCATCGTCATCCACATTTTTGAAAATTAAAAGTCCGCAGTCCTGGTTGCTGTTTGCGTATGCGGAGTAGTAATCACTTTTGTATAAATTCTGGTATGCATCATCTACTTTGAAATCATTTACGGATGCAGCACAGGCGCCTCCTATAATGAATGTTAAAACAATTAATGCGAAAAATATTTGTTTCATGTCCATTTTATCACAATGTTTTTTGTGACTGTGAGAGAAGATGGATAATGTGTCTCTTCAAAGTCCTATTCAAATATTTAAATTGTATTATATATAAACTTTTTCGAATGCAAGCGGTTGCTTTCATTTAAATTAGCTTTTATAATGGTTTATATTTTGTAATTCAGATAATGGACTTTTTATTGGAGGTTAAATGTTTGGATTATTTTTTGATTTCGCATTCGGCATTGTTTTTAAGGATAATCTGTTGGGTTTTGTGACGGCCACTTTTTATTTATCACATTTTCCGGGAGATTAGTGTGTATCCGTTGTTCAGCTTTTTAGCATTTTCATCACATTTGCAGTTAGTTTGAAAAATTGTTTCTGTTTGGCAAAATTATTTTTATTTTAAATTAAATCGCCTTATATTTTATATAAATTCTTATATGACTTTCATTGCTTAAACAATTATCTTATAGTCATTTTTGTCTGAAATGAATATTGATATGGTCCTGTTTTTTTTATTCTTCTACAAAATATTTATTAATATCTTATATTAAAATATAATTAGGGAAATGAGTTTGGAGAGTATTAGTGGGGTTTTTATAAAATCCAAAAAGTATTGGTTAATTTATTTAATATTCATTGCTGTTACATGCATGTCTACAATTTCTGCCAGGAACTTTGTGAATCCGCAGTTTGTAATAGCTACATTTGTAATCGTTGCAGTCATGGGTATAGTCTGTATTGTCTATTATTTCATGCATGACTCTGATAATGAGCTGTATAAGGTTGCATTTGTAATCATACTGTGTTTTGGAATGATGTCTGCATTGATTGTGCCGATTGTGGATGTCAGCGATGAATTGGAGCATCTTACACGGGCGGAAATCACGTCTCAGGGGGTCATGTTCCCTCACTGGGAAGGGGGCAAGAACAATCTTGACAGATTGTACAATCATACATCTGAAGGGAAGTACAGCACAGCCCTCAATACAGATGTGGGTTTCAGGACGTCCCAAAGTCATATGTTTTTCCTGAACAACCGGGAAAACACTGTTTTTGAAACGCCAAATGATACGGATAAGATTTCAAAAGAAACAATGCTTGACGGCTCTGCCTTTGAGCAGAATCCCTTTTACGGATACCTTCCTCAGGGATTCGGTGTTTTTTTAGCTAAGCTATTTGACATGAATGTAATCTGGATGCTGTGGCTTGGACGTATTTTCAATTTGATTTGCTATGCATTTATAATAGCTCTGGCCATCAAGACGGCGCCGGTGTTAAAGGTTCCGCTTCTGGCGGTTGCATGCATACCGCTTTCGATTTATCAGGCGGCTTCAGTCAGCATAGATTCGATGATAATAGGTCTGGGGATACTTACGATAGCATATTTCCTCTACATGTATAAGTCGGATGCGCACTCCCTTGATGTCAAGCATGTTGCGATATTTTGTACTCTTTCACTGCTTTTAGGCCTTTGCAAGCTGCCTTATCTTGCGTTCGTATTTTTGATACTGCTGGTTCCACGGGACAGATTCAAAGATGGAAATATATTGAGGTACATGCTTTTGGGCATTCTGATTGTTGCCTTTATAGGGGTATTGTGGAGTACCTATTCCGAACCGGCTTTGATGCATTCATGGAGATCAAAACTTAATTATATGGACCCTGGTATGCAGGTTCAATACCTGTTAAATCATCCGTTTGCTATTTTAAGATTTTTAAGGCTGATTTTCACATATACTGTGGGCATTACGCTAAACGGCCTTTTCAATTTCTTCGCTGCAGGCAGTGCAAACCATTATTCAGATCATTATACTCTCATTACAATATTTCTATGGATATTCCTTGCTGCCACATTGCTATTCTATCCTAATAATGTCAAGTTCGATTTCAAGGCTAAATTGGGTTCCTTTCTGGTTCTGCTGATGATATTTATCGGAACATGTTTCATTCAGCTTCTGACCTGGGCAAGTGTCGGCGATACTAATATCGGAGTAAGCGCAAGGTACTTTTTACCTTTGTTTGCGCTGCTTCCTATCATAGTGCCGTTCAGGATAAAGCAACTGGATAGATTCAAGGTAAGCTATGATAAATATGCAATGGTTTTCATCATTGGATTCATGGCCACTCTGATACTGGCCTTTGCAACTAAATATTATTGATTGGGGGAAAAATGAGTTTAAATGAATTTAAGGATGTGCTGATTTCATCCAAAAAGTATTGGCTGATTTATCTGGTATTGATAATTGTTTTGGGTCTTTCAACAGTTACTTATAAAAATGTGCTGCATCCGGGTTTTGAGATTGGTGCATTGTTGATTGTTGCGTTTCTGGGCATTCTATGCATCGTGTATTACTTCATGCACGATTCAGACAGGGAACTTTACAAGGTCGCCTTTGTAATCATACTGTGTTTTGGAATTATAACGTCATTTATCGTTCCGATTTGTGATGTCAGTGACGAAACAGAACATCTTGCACGGGTGGAGCTGACTTCACGGGGAATAATCATTCCTCACTGGACAGGAGAGGACCTTGGCCTTAACAGATCCTACAACGTATCCACTTCACATAAGTCTGTAGTGTACAATAGAGGTACGGGATTTGAATCAATTGAGGCATTGAACGATCTCACAGACAGTCTGGGCAAGACGGTATTTAATACGCCTTACGATACGCAAAAAATAGACTATACTCCTGCCCTGATAGTTTCGGCATTCGAACAGAATCCGTTTTACGGATACCTGCCTCAGGCCATAGGAATGGACATTGCCAAACTCCTTGATTTGAATGTAATCTGGATGCTGTGGCTTGGACGGATTTTCAATCTTCTTCTTTATGCCGGACTAATATCTCTTGCCGTTAAAAAGACTCCTGTTTTAAAAATGCCTTTGCTTGCCGTTTCATGCATACCCATTTCAATCTATCAGGCGGCTTCACTAAGCATAGACTCGATGATAATAGGTCTTGCAATACTTGCCGTTGCATACTTCCTGTATCTCTACAAGGCCGAGGAAAACTCGCTTGGCGTTAAGGAAGTTGTGATGTTTTCCGCATTATGTCTGGTTTTAGGTCTCTGTAAGCTGCCTTATCTGGCGTTAATATTCCTGCTGCTTTTGATTCCCTTCGACAACTTCGAAAAGGGTAAAAAAATCATTCCGTACATGATTTTATGCATTGCCGTTGTTGGAATAATCGGAATCATGTGGAGCAGATATTCCCAGCCTGCACTGATGCATTCGTGGAGGGCAAGACTCAAGTATCTCGATCCGACAGGACAGATGAACTATGTACTTTCACATCCGATGTTCATGGTGGATTTCTTTTCACAGATATTCACATACAACATAGCCAAGATCTTCTACGGCACATTCAATTTCTTCGGAGCCGCTCAAAAGACACATTATTCAGACAGCTATCATCTGATAGTGGCTACATTATTGCTGTTTTTGGCTGTAATGTTGCTTGCATATCCGAAAAGAGTAAAATTCAATACAAAAACAAGGATTGGAACACTCTTTGTTGTGCTGATTATATATGTCGGAACATGTTTCATTCAGCTTCTGACCTGGGCAAGTGTCGGGAAACTGAATCTGGGTCTTTCAACACGATATTTCATTCCTTTATTTGCCCTGTTTCCGGTCATCGGAACATTCAGGATAGGGTGGCTGGAAAGGTTCAAGGATGATTTCGACAAGTACGCGATGGTTTTCATTATCGCATTCATGGCGGTCATGGTTTTGTCTTTCGCCACAAAATACTATTAGTTTTTTTTTAAAAAAAGGTAATTAGAGATTTGGTGTTAATCTCTAATTTCAATTTTTGCATATCTGTTTACCGGGTTGTAGGCTGTGTTTCCTGCGAATTTGAGCTCTGCAGTGTATGTGCCCGGACTGTTTATGTTTATGCTTATTTTTGCAATGCCTTCGCTGTCGGTGTAGCCCACGTATGTTTTTCCGGCGACCTTTATGGCAACTTTGGAGTTGACAGGCAAGGGTTTGCTCTCTCTGTCCTACAGGTATATTTTGATGTTTTTCAGGGTCAGGTTGTTAAAGGATAAAAATTCGGTTATGCGGATGGTGCTTTCGTTACCGTTGATGATGGTTTTTGATGCGTCCTCACCGATAAATGTAATGTTTCTGTGTTCGTATTTCTGATTATAGTCATATTCCCCATTTGTCAAGTAAATGACTGAATCATTTTTAAGGTCTATGTCTGTCAGTTCTTTGTGGGCATCAGTAGATGCAATGGCTTCTGCGCTGTCAATCTTTTCATTCAGAAGACCATTGTCTGAAATTGTATTTCCTCCCCCCAGTTCAATTAAATCAGTATTATTATCGCTTGCGCATGCCGCAGGGATAATAAACAATAAAAATATTAGGGATATTATAAGAAAATATTTGTTTTTTAACATAATCTCATTCCCGCAATAATTTTGTAGTCATTTCTTAAAATGTATCATAGGAAATTTATATGCATTCTGAGATGATATAAATCGTTCATAGTTCATATTTTAATTGAACTCATTAAAAAATTTATTTATAAAAACAGAGAAAAATCGCATACTTACTATTTTGTCTAACTTGATTAATCAAAAATTTCACACTTGAAGTAAGTAAATTTTTAAAATTTCATTTACAAATAGCAATTATAAGAATAATTGTATACTTACCTCATTCTTAACAAATAACGACAAAATTTTTTACAAAACCTTAATCATCAACCAACTTGTTTTTTTTATTTTTAATTAAAATTGTTTAAATCATGAAATAAGTAATTTAAAGAACTTTAAAAAATTAATCATCAACCAAAAAATATGTTAATCATCAACCACATAAATTATAATAATTAGGAAAAATAAGTTGATACTATGTTTGAACCTAAATTTACATACACTAATAAAATTGTAAATTATATTGCTGAAATCGCTTCAGCTAAAGAAGTCATCAGCAATGCAAAAATACTCCCATTATATGACACCAAATTAAAACAGAATGCACTTATTAGATCTTCACATTACTCAACATCAATTGAAGGAAATCCTTTAAACTTAGATGAAGTAAAAACATTAATAAACAACAATGAAAAACCAACTACAAAAGCAGAACAGGAAGTATTAAATTATTTCAATGTATTGAATCATTTAGATCAATATTCTGATAAAGTTATTACTCCTGACACAATTTTATCTGTACATAAAGAGTTGACTAAAGATTTATTAATAAAATCTGAATATGAGGGTAAATTTAGAGACACTCGCGTAGTTATTGGCAATCTGCATACTCAAAAAATAAATTATGTGCCACCAGATGCTTATAAAGTACCGGGTTTAGTAGATGAGTTATTAGATTGGTTGAACAATTCACCCGATGAAATTTATCCAGTTATTATCGCAGGAATTCTTCATTATGAATTAGTACGCATACATCCCTTTGTTGATGGCAATGGACGTACCAGCAGACTTATGGCAACATTAATCCTATCAGTTCACAAATTTAATATCAACAATTATTTCACTTTAGACGAATATTATAATCAAGATAGGCAGGCTTATGTTGATGCACTACACAGTGCCGATAAAAACCATGATTTGACAAATTGGCTAGAATATTTCTGCTGTGGAGTATTATACTCAATCAATAAAATTAAATCAGAAGTATTGAAATTATCCGAAATAACATCAAAATATGATAGTACTATTCAATTAACTCCAAATGAAATTTCCGTATTAACTCTACTTGAAGAAAAAGAGCATATTCAAAATAAGGATATTCAAAAGATGTTAAATATTACTCCTCAAGCCAGTTACAAAATTATTAGAAAACTAAAAAATAAGGAATTGATAGAAAGTATTGGAAAAGGCAGAAATACAGAATATATTATAAAACATTAATCATCAACCTTAATCATCAACCCCTATGATTTTTTTATTTTTAATAAAAATAGCTTAAATCATAAAATAAGTAATTAAAAGACTTTTAAAAAATTAATCATCAACCAAAAAATATGTTAATCAACAACTAGCCAATAATAATTTTAAATTATGTGTGATATTATAATGTTTTATTGAACTGTTTGGAAATATCGAACTGTTAAAAAATGTTTTTTGTTTGAAATGAATCTTTCCTAATGAAATATTCAAAACAATATTATAATAAGAACTCTTTTTATAAAAATAAATATTGAATCATTAAACTAATCAATACCCAACATTAATTTAAAATAAGAAAAAAGAATTATTAAACACTTACAAATCACATAATGCCAGAAATCATTGTAAAATCTTGTTGCCCGTATACTATACAAAATATTTACTACTTTTAGTTCCTGCATTTAATCAGCCCATATAAATCTTATCAAAATATTTTGGTGTTTTTAGAGTGGAAAAAATAATGTTTTTAGTAAAAATTATATCAGTGTTTTAGGAATAATTATTTTAACATGAAACTATATATAATTTGTTAATTATAAAAATAAATATTTAAATGAACTCATAATATTGTTTTTAGGATAAAATATTGACTTAATTACGTAATAACCGATATAGAAATGTTTATATATTTTAATACTTATAATATCATACAACATCAAATGATGTTGGACTGCATATTGCAGACCTATGTTTTTAGTATTTGGATAGGGATGTGTCAAAATTTGTTTAACAAATTTATCCTTATTCAATTTTAAAAATCTTTTTTTTTTCAATGCATCAGCTCTTGTAATCAGTTGATAGCCGATGACTGATGGAATCTGATTTGCTCTTAGCAGTGCTGCAAGAAGACATGATTTTGTCCAGCAGATTCCAGTTTTGTTTTTAAGCACATCACTTGCAGTTCTTGAAACAACATCTGTTAATGTCTCTGGGGTGAGAATTTCCTCTCTAACAAACAGGTAACATCTTTATATACAGATTATCCTCGAACCTTTTCCTAATATGGGGATTCATATAATCAATACTTGACGTTTCTATTAAATAAGGCTCATCCTCTTATTTTGCTCTGATAATAAACATTGTTGTGTCGTCAAATTGTTCTTTATAATTGCAGAATTCTTTAATGTCCTCGTCTATGGATTCTATTATATTATTAACATTATCGTTTTTGTGTTTATTTATAATATTTTTTAGTCTTTCTGCACCATAAAATTCCTTATAATGATCATTGGCTTCTGTCACACCATCGGTATATAAAAATATTGTATCTTCTTTTTTAAATGGGATAATATGTGTTTTATACTCCCTATTTTCCATGGCTGCCAATACTAATCCTGGTTTAATATTCATATATTCAAAATCATTATTGTTTAATTTAATTAATGGAGAATTGTGGCCTGCATTAACAAATGACAATTCGTTGCTTTTCATATTAATTTTTCCAAGCCAGCAGGTAACAAAATGCTCTTCCACATTCTCTTCATAAAGATCATTATTTGTTTTATAAAATACTTTTGATAAATCATTATACTGCTTTGTATAATCCTGAATTAATGTCATTGCTTTAACCATTATTAATGCGGATGATATTCCTTTTCCGCTGACATCTCCAATTACAAATCCGATATTATCTTCATCTATTTGGAAATAATCGTAAAAGTCTCCCCCTACCTGACGGGCAGCTTTCATTGTTCCCCAAAGTTCAAACTTGTCTCCGTTTTCACTAAATTTATCATGGAATTCTTCAAAATCTTTTGGAATCATTGAATTTTGGATATCGCTGGCCAGTTTCAGTTCAGTTTCATATCTTTCTTTTTCAGAGGTTACTTTTTTCAAGTTTTGTACATGTTTTATTACATCAGATTCCATATCCCGCAATGAATCAATCAGTATTTTTATTTCGTTATTTACATTGATTTTTTCCAATTTTTTTCCATGTTTTGAATGGTCTTCAATTGATGTAATGCTTTCAGTCATGATTTCAGATAACTTATTCAATGGTTCTGTTACATTTTTTTCCAAGTAATATAAGTAAAACAATAGTGGAATTGATATTATGATAAATAAAAACATGGTAGTTCTGATGATATTAAAATTGTTTTCGCCGTTGCCCAAACCCAAAATGTAATCCGTAATTGCTGTAATAATTGAGATAATCAGGATTATCAATACTATGGAAATATTTACTTTTGAAAATACGTTTGGTGCAATATTGTGTTTAATTTTGAAAATATCACCATCATATGGCTTTAATAGATAGATTATAAGAAATATCGTGATAACTAACATCAATATGTCATAATTGGATTCTAGGAAAAATGTTTGAATTAATCCTATAGTGAAGAACAATATTAAAAAAATAGGATATATTTTTTTAGGTAAAAACTGTTTAAATTGTATTCTTGGAGTATACATTGGTATTTTGAAGTAATTAATAACATATGTGGATATTATAACAATAAGGAAAATGAATATTGTTGAAAGATAATCAAATTTAAACTCATAGTTCATTACTCCTGCACTGATAAAATCAAAGAAAATCAATATTGTTAGGGCATATAGTAAGAATATGATGAATAATTTAATTAGATTATATGGGCCTGTAAAATTCGGATTTTCCAATCCATTTTTATTCATAATTGAGTACCACAATTTCCATATCGCAAAATTGCCGATAAAAAAGATGGATACAATTAATAAATTTAATAAAATGGATCCCGGATGGGAGATCATCAAATAAATAAATTCCGTCAGTGCAAATCCTAAAATTGCAAAAGGCCCTAAAATTAAACTTAAAACTGGGAGTAGCATTATGTGAATGTCTCCCAATTGGGGGAAAATTCTGGTGACTCCAAGAAGAATTGCAGTTAAAACAATTGAGAATAATACGATAAATTTCCTTGATTTAAAAAGTTCCCTTTTATTTTCCACTATTCTCACATCCGTTATATCTGATTATTAACATTGCCATATCATCAAATTGATTTTCATTATTGCAGTGTTCATATACTTCATTCTTAATTTTTTCGAGTATTTCATTTGGATTTTCATTTTCATATTTATTTATAGTTTCTTTTAGACGGTCTCTACCAAAGAATCCCTCATAGTTATTATTTGCAGTTGTAATTCCATTAGTATATAAAAATATTGAATCTCCCGGGTTTAAAATTAATTCCTGATCTTCATATGTCATTCCATCCATTGCTCCCAAAACAAAATTGGGATTGGTATCCAAATATTCAAAATTTTTGTTTTTTTCTTTAATCAATGGTTTTTCATGACCGGAATTTACAAAATTTAGTTTTCCAGTCTTTATATTTAATTTTCCAAACCATGATGTGACAAATAAATTTTCTTCATTCCTTTGACAGGACAAATCATTGATATTTTCATAAAATTCCTTAAGATTATCGTGGGATTTACCGTGATTTCTAATCAGATACATGGTTTTAACCATAAATAATGTTGCAGGGATTCCTTTTCCGCTGACATCCCCGATTACAAATCCTATATGTTCATCGTCTATGTCAAAATAGTCATAAAAGTCTCCACCAACTTCTTTTGCAGGATTCATAAACGCAGAAATTTCAAAAGGCCTATCTTTGGAAAATTCATTAAAATCAGTTTTCAACATACTTGTTCGGATATTATTTGCAACATCGAACTCAGTTTCAATTCTTTCTTTTTCAATAGTTGTTTTTTTAATTTCAGATATATAATTTTCAATAGATTTCAGCATTTTCACAAAAGATTTAACTAATTTGGAGATTTCATCATCCCTTTTGCTGTATATTTTAAATCTTTTGCTTAGTTCAGTATTTTCTTCCACTTCTTTATTTTTTTTATATGCATCTAAACCACTTATTAAATCATAGATTGGATTTATTAGAATTTTTTCGATATGAAGAATGTGGAATATTAAAAAGATTAAAACTAATGCGCTTCCATAAGCGATAGCAATCATATATACAAAATTGATATCCGTAACCCACCTTTCAGTAAGATGTTGAATTAATAATGTAAGTGTATCGAAGTTTGCATATGTCACTATAACTAATATCGCTAAAAATATCAGGATTATCTGTTCGATAGTTGAATAATTCGTCCATTTGCTTTCAATATTTGTATCAAGTTTATTTAAAATAAATAATGCTGCAGTGATTAGGGCTATTAAAAGAACGATCGTGTTCACAAGGGTATTGTTGAAAGATGTGACTAAAATCATAATCGTATAAACGACCAGAAGTATAAACATTCCTATGAAATAGTCGAATTTAATGTCAAGTCTATTAGTTACATTTTTTGGAGTCTGTAATGGGATTTTTAATATATTAAAGAGACTTATGAGCAATAAACCGAAGATTATTCCAAAGTTAAACATGTCTAAGAAATATGAAAATACATTAATTTCTGTTGTTAATGGATACAGATAGCTCAATGGAGGGTATGCTTTAAGTGCAATATTAACTAAAGACCAATAACCGATAGAAATGATGAACATTATCGTAATAAATTTTAAAATATTTTTTGTCGAATCAAATTTAGGGGGGCTCACTGATTTTCTATTGAATTTAGTATACCACAGTTTATATGCAATAATGGAAATGAAAATTGTAATTAAAAAGTCAGTAAGCGAGGAAATTAAATCACCGCCAATGCTAAGTTCGAAAAAGAACATGGCAAGTGAATGACCTAATGCTCCAGCCGGACCAAACATCAAAGCAAAAATAGGGCCCAGTCCGATATCAGGGACTATAAAATATCCTGCAATAGTCAGGTATCCATATAAATAACAAAATATTGCCCTAACAATGAATGTAAATAGGAAGATAAATATTTTATTATTAAAAAGTTTTTTAAGCATATTCCCCGACCCATCCTATTTGAACATTTTAGACAGTAATATATAGAATTTATATTGTCCTTTTAGTTATAATTTATATTCTTATATATTATATATTTAATGACTCTTTCAAAGGCGAATCTTTCAAAAATCCAAGGCGTAAACTATACTCCAAAATCAATTGGAAATATAAATATGAAATAATTAATGAAAGTTTTCTCAATAATTTTTCAAAAAAAACTACTCCAAAGTAATCAATATGGTGAAAAAACTATACAAAATATAAACGCCTGCTATAAAAACCAGATTAATTCCTTAGAAAGGCTTATTTTTTAAAATATCAACATATTATACTTAACATCATCATAAAATAAGTTATATTAAGTTAATAAAAAATAAACTCAATATTAATGATTAATAAGTCAAATAAAAAAAGATGGGGATTGCAATAATCCCTTATACTATTGTGATATGTTGTTCTACCCGGATGATGTGTTGCGCTGATGATTAGCAGATGATGACTCGCCAGTACTAACTGTCTGGTGGCAGTGCGGTGCTGGTATACTTTAGT
>CADAOO010000022.1 GCA_902789505.1 uncultured Methanobrevibacter sp.
CATAAAAAATCGTTCCATTTTCAAATCAAAAAAAGAGTCCTTCAAAACAAGATATCTTGATAAAGTATTGATTGTCGCTAGCGTTCTTTTAATATTAATTTCATTATTCACATTTAAACCTCATCCAAATCATATGATTTCAAATATCTCTATCCTGATTGCACTGACACTGATTTATTCAATTCTTGAAAAATATGAGACCGATGATAAAATTTTATCCCTGGACCTGTTATTTTTGGCATATCTATTGGTAAATTTCATTTTCATGTCATTATATTCCATCAAAGTGGAAAGGTATGCGCTTCCTTTTGTTCCGCCGATTGTTTACTTTATAATATTGGGATTGGAAGGTATAGTTGAAGACATCAGTTCTATAAAGTTATCAAAACTAAAGCTAAACAAAGTCATTCCGATTGTATTGATTGCAATATTTATGTTTTCAACAGCAAGTTTCATGGCTCCGATTGAATACGAACGTTCAAATGATGTTGTTTACGCATTAAATTACTACGGTTTCAAGGGTGATTTGGATGACGTGTGTGATTTCATTATAGAAAACGTTTCAGATTATCACAATGAGTCCTTTGCCTCATTCAATCATCATTCCAGAATACTGCGCTGGTATCTCAACGTTAATGTAACTGCCATTGATGAACATGACCACAATCTTACGAAGTTCGACAATAGCACATCATATCTAATTCTCAGCGAGGATAGTAAACTGATTGATTTGAATAATTACCATAAAATTAAAAACTGTGGCGATTTCAATATCTATCGCCATAACTAAACTTTAGAAATATATAACTATTTTTTGCGCCTCATGAATTTTACCAGCTTAAATGCTCCAAATGAAACCGCACCAACAAAAACAATGCAAACAATAATAGGCATGATGTTAAAAGATGAATCGCTACCGGAAAAATTCAATTTATCAATGCTTTTATATTCAGGAGCAACAGGAATATCCTCCGCCTTAACAAGCTTGCCATTAACATAAACATCATCCACACAACCTGTATAGTTAACTCCTAAATGGGATCCGTCTTCATTGGAAACATAAATGTCTGCATAGGCATTATCTCCTGAATGGTAATCATAAGTAATGATATCTCTTCTGTCAAGGCCATACTTGTCTGATTGTGATAATTCAACCATGTCACCTATCTTGTCATTGCTGCTCAGTGAAATTTCTCCTGCCCTTGACAGGGAATAATTATTTGGAAGGGAAATATATTGTCCTGGTTGCAGCTGACCTGTTTTGACCTTATCTACAGTAGCAAAACCATAGTTTCCGTTTGGTGCCTTGATAATGAAGTGCCCTCTTCCATAAGGCTGCTTTATCTTTTGGATTTCCTCCAGTTTCTCCTGAGATATGGTGTAGTTATCGTTAATCATCTCGGAAGAGATATTTTCACATTTTTCACTGCCAACCCCATCATCAATACCACCAAATCCAATTATCCATCCATTTTTGGTGATGATTACATGAGAAAAGTATTTTCCATCTGTTTTGTATTGCTTAATGGCAGGAATTCCATGCCAGTCTACATTTTCTATTTTAATGTCTGCATCCACATTGGAATCACGCCTGAATGTCATGATGCTGTCAGCTCCATTTTCCTGCAGGATAATGGAACAGCACCCGAATTCGGCAGTGTCATCACAGAAAACCTGTTGAGTATCCTGATTGGAAGCGCTGGAAACTCCAAATATTGAAATCAAAATGACTGCAATGCCTATTATTAAAATCTTATTCTTAAATTCCATAACTATCATTATTCAGTTTTTAAAAAAAAATTATTTTGAAATGAATCTGCTGACCATTTCAAAAAGTTCCTTTGTTTTGCTGGTAGCCGTGTCGTTGGTAATGTCTTCCGGCATTTCATAAACAAGAGTCGGATAGCCTGCCTGAGCAATTGGTTTTGAAACCAATACTGCTGAAGTGGATTTATATGTTTCCTGACCGGTAACAGGGTAATAATTAAAGTCACTTTCATTTTTAACTTTTTCTGCTATTTTAACTGAGGCATTGTCCATTTCAGGTGTTGCAAGATAAAATCCTTGACCGTATTCAGGTATATGTGAATGGCTTATGATTACTGCTCCTGCATCAGACTTGGTAACATCAGGATTGACATGGTCATGAATCAGCTTTTCACCGTTGTCTCTTCCGATTTTATAATCCTGAGGGTGGTCTGTTACAGTGACCTTATAATGGATAATTTTCACATCATCATTTGCAAATTCCTTAACTGCCTTTATTACCGGTTCAATGGATAAAGGCTCTCTTGGATGAATTCCTGTGATTACAGCTATTGAAGTTGCCGCTTTTTCGTTACCGTAAACACATTTTTCAACTGTACCTATACTTTCATTTGCAAGAGTTTGATAAGTCCCATCCTGGGAAGTGTGATTGTTACCAAAAATGAATAATCCTGCAAAAATAAGTAAAATTGCTACAATTAATATAATTTTTATATTTCTTTGCAATTTATCACCTAAATAATACTTTATTAAAACGTATTAAAAACTTTTCTTAACCTGCAAAAAAATATTCAAAAAAAATAGAAAAAAATAATCTGCACAATATAAATCCGTGCAAATTCATAACAAATCATAAAGTTCCGGAATTACCTGTTCGAATTTAACTCCATACTTATGATTTTCATCGCCGATTGTCTTTTCAATTGCCTTTTTTGTAAATTCACCGGCTACCTTTGCAGCTTCGGTAGGTGATTTGCCAATCATGGTTGATCCTACAAATGCTGAAGCGAATACGTCACCTGTTCCATGGGACACATAATCAATTTTGTCATTGTAGACGAATTCACAGGTTGATTCCTTTTTATCCAAAACAATCATTCCCAATTCATTTTCCTTATGTGTGTCCCCTTTCAGGATAACATATCTTTTTGTGAATTCGGAAAGTTCATTTGCCATTTCCAACATTTCTTCTTTTGTGAATTCCTCTTTCCATGGTTTGTGTAATATGAAACAGGCTTCAGTTGTGTTTGGAAGAATGAAATCTCCCAATTTACAAAGTTCTCCCATCTTGTCAGCAAATTCCTGGTCAAATCCATTGTAGAATTCACCATGGTCAGCCATTGCAGGGTCAACAAATACAAGCCCTTCTGAGTTTAATCTTGAATCGATAATATCCTTGATATAGTCCAATTGTTCTGCTGATGCAATAAAACCTGTATATATTGCATCGAATGATATTCCTTCTTTTTCCCAATGTTTTCTAATTTCAGGCAAATCTTCTGTCAGATCCCTAACTGTAAAATCTGTGAAACCTGATGTATGTGTAGATAGAACAGCGGACGGAAGAATTGCAGTTTCAATTCCAAATGCAGAAATAACCGGCAGTGCTACTGTTATTGAACACTGCCCAAAACAGGATATGTCCTGAATAGTCAAAATTTTTGTATTTTCGTTCATCATCTCAACCTAAATTATTTCAATTACTAATACGATTTATAGTTTATATTATAATAGTTTTATTTATTACTTCAATAATCTAAATAATATAACTATGGTAATAATTTATTTGATGTATAATATAAAGCTTTGTAGTACATAATTGTACATTATGGGCATGAAAATAATTAAACTTAAATTTTCAAGTTCAGCACATCATCATTTATTTTGCCGTAGATATCCTCGTCCAGCCAATGGTTCTTACATGCAACATGTTCAAGCAATACGCATTGCGGAGGAATTGAAAGGTTTTTCGATTTCCATCCTCCTGAAATCAAATTCAAGACACAGGTAACACCAACAATTCCCAATTCATCCTTGTCTTCACTGCGGGCACCTTTGAATGCTGTTGATTCATGAGATATGATATAGACTTCATGGTCTGAAAACTCCTTAGTGATTCTGTAAACATTGCATTTCGGATTGCAGAATGTACATACATGACCCAACCGCTCTTCCTTTGCCCTGCATTTTTTGTTATTGGAGTTCATGCATGAAGGCAGAAGTATTGCTTTTCTTGGTCTTTTGTCATAATCTGCCTTGTATATCCTGTTCATTATCTCGGCTCCAAGCATGTTTAAATGATACTCTAGCTCATGACCATGGTAAAATATAACATCTTCCTCCATTAAATGACTAGTGCCATTATTTTCAAGATATTTTTCTAAAGTAGATGTATATTCCCCAAGATATTTACGACTATTTTTGCAGAACCATTTGGTCAATTCGATGCAGTCATCAAGATTATGGGTGAAATTTCTAAAGTGTGGAATTTGATCCATATAATCTCCGGTAGCTTCTAAAAAATTAATCAGCATGGCCAAATTTTCCCGTGTTAATTTTTCATTATTTTTTGTATATGGCTTGAAGAGAAATTTTGTTAACAGTTTGCCTCTCAGCTCATCAATGAAAGGTTTGTCTTCCGGAAATGCCCTTCGATACTCTGCAAGATTGGATAAAGCCTTATGAATATTGCTGTTTAAATCAAGAGCGGTTGTGCCATACAGATACCAGTAAACACCGATGCACAATGCTTCAAGTGATTCCTCATCATTTTCAAAGTTGAATTTCTGACAATATTTGAAAAATTCATCTCCAAAATCTCCGACTCTGGAATAATAATCATCATTCAGCTCATATGGAAATATAATTTCATCCATCATTTTACCTCCAACAACCTTTCAACATATTCCTTATGTTCAAAAAGGACACAGCCACCCTCATGGTCATCCATAAGAATGCCACCGTCCCTAAGTGATTTGAAGAGATTTGAATTCAGAGCTTCAATTAGTGAGGTGTCCTTAACATTAACATCTGAATATGGTGATGCAGGACATGGTTCAGCACCTCCATGAGAATTGATGTGGAAAAATCCCCTTCCTGCTGCAAGACAGCCTTCTGATGTCTTTTCATCACCTGGAAATGACATGAACAGCATGTCAGTATATTTCTGACGTAACTCACCTATTCTACCAAACAGCTGTTTTCGTTCATCATCTCCAGGTGCCAAATCCATTGTTTTTTCATTAAGTGGAACATATTCAATGAAAAATACCACTTTACATCCCAAATCATGCAGTTCATCAATGAATTCATCCGAAAGAATTGAAGTCAAATTCCTGTTGGTAAATGTGACTGAAGCGCCAAAAATTATATTGTTCTTCTGCATCGCTTCCATAGAATCAACCAACTGCTTATAAATGCCTTCGCCCCTTCTCAAATCAGTCACATCTTCATCACCCTCAATAGACAGAACAGGCACTAGATTTCGGCTTTTATCAAACAGCTTTAAATTCCCTTCATTCAACAGAGTTCCATTAGTAAAAACAGGAAAGAGGATTTCTGGAAAATTGCTGGCTTTGACAATAACGTCATCCCTAAGCATTGGTTCTCCACCTGCAATAACAATGAAACTTATTCCCATTTCTTTTGCCTGTCTGAAAATATCCTCCCATTCCTCTGCGGAAAGCTGATTGGTGGAATCGTTATCAATTGCTCTTGAATAGCATCCTATGCAATTAAGGTTGCATCTGCTTGTAATGCTTGCTATCAAAAAGACCGGAACGTTTTGACCTTTTTCACCATATTTCTGCCTTATCTTTGTGGCTCTTTTGGCATGCTTTGAAAATTTAAGAAGAAACAAACTCTCTTTTGGATTTCTAATGCAAGAGCGTGCAGCATCCTTTAGAATATCTTCGACACCAGCTGCAAGATAATTTTGAAGATCAAAACTCATTTATTTCACCTTTATGCATTCAAGCAGGAATTTTGCATGTTCCTCCGCCTCTTCGAAAAAATTGTCAAGACAGCTTTGTGGAAAATCGTCATATTTTGCACACATTTCTAAAAGCAGGTAAATCGGAAAGCTATAGTACTCCTTAGCCAAGAGTTTCGGATTGCATTCCTTTTTTATTATTCCATTTTCTTTCAGGATTGTGAAAAATCCGTTCCAGAACAGAAGCGGCTTCACCAAAATCTCATTCTGGAAAAATATCCGGATATTTTCATTGTAATGCATTTGGATAAATATCAATTTCCAGATTTTCAGGTTACGTTCCTGTGAAAGCATTTCCTTTATGGCTTCAGAACCCATATGATAAAATTGTTCGGGGTTTTCAAGCAATATTTTATTGTCCTGAGACAACATCAAGTCTTTGCTGTTTAGTAATTCACCATATTCGAACTGATTTGTGAAGTACTCAAATATATCCATTAATATTGCTTCTTTGGAAGGATAATGGCTATATATGGAGCTTTTTTTAATGCCGACATTCTCTGCAATTTCCCTGAGTGAAACTGAATCATAACCCTTTTTAGAAAACAGGTCAAGTGATACGTCAAAAATTTTTTCTTTAGTATTCATGTTACCTACCTACCGTTCGTTAGGTATACTATTTTATTCATACTATATAAACTTAATCCTTAATCGAAAAAAATAGAATCAGGATGCCAATATAGGCATCATTTAGATATAATTCATGATGTCAATCATAATTTTAAGTTATCCACTGCATGTATAAGTTCCAACATGTGCCTGTCCTTAATATCCTGAGATATGAAGCTGTTTTCTTCAAAATAAAATGCAGGAACTCCATGTTCATTTAATGGAATTGTCAAGTAAGGTCCGCTGGTTGTCTGATATGGGTTGTAATAAGAAATATTTTCTGTTGCCTGTGAAACATTTCTTCCATAGCTTTCACCTACACCTCCATCTACGGGGCAGAATACGAATGTGTTGTACGGATATGCTCCTCCATGAGCATGTATGTCAATAGCTGCCTCATAGCTTCCGTTAACTATTTCAGGATAAACATATTTATAAGCCAGATTCTGTCCTGTTTCCCTTCCGGGATTGTCATCCGGCAGCAATTTTCCATATGCGCTAAAGTCTTCAGTTACATTGATGACGTAAATGTCATAGCAGTAATTAAGGTCAGTCTGATTTGGCAGGAGTTTAAGCAATGTCCTGTGTGTATCATTTTCCAGAGGATGGACACCAACCACATAAGCTATTTTCTTGGCGTTGGGATTGCCCACATTTTTAATTACTTCAACATATCCCTTGTCTTGTGAATTGTTTGCAATGAGTTCCCGGGTTACTGCAGAAGCATTATTTGAACTTCCTGCATCATTATGCGCCATCTGATTTATATTGACAAAAGCAAAGACAGCAACAAATAATATGATTAATAAAATTAAAATATTCCTTCTATTCAACATCAATCAAATATTAATATTTCCTGATTAATAAGTCTTAACCTCTTTTAAAATCCCACAAAAACTTTTTAATAATTTAAGATACTTATATAATAATGTTATATTATTGAATTGGATTGAATGTTATGAATATTGAAAAATTGATTGGCAATACGCCGATGATAAAGATTAATTATGAATATGAAGGTAAATCCGGTAGCATTTACACCAAACTTGAATTCTACAATTTCACCGGAAGCATAAAAGACAGAATGGCATTACACATTATCAAAAAGGAAAGGGAAAATGGAAATCTTCGTGAAGGCCAGCCAATAGTGGAAGTTACAAGCGGCAATACCGGCATTGCATTCAGCGGTATCGGAGCACTTTTCGGCCATGACGTCCATATTTTCATGCCTGATTGGGTTTCCCTTGAAAGAAGACAACTCATTGAAATGTATGGAGCCCATGTTCACCTCGTATCCAAAGAGGAAGGCGGATTCAAAAAGGCTCTTGAACTTGCCGATGAATTTGCAAAAGAAATTGATGCATACAAACCCCTCCAATTTGATAATGAATTAAATGTGGAAGCCCAATATAACACAACAGGAAAGGAAATCATCGATGCCGTTCCCGACGTGAACGCCTTCGTTTCAGGTATCGGAACCGGAGGAACACTTATGGGAATAGGCAAAAGATTGAAGGACAACAATCCAAATTCAAAAATAATCGCATTGGAACCGTCCACATTATCCATCCTTAAAATGGGTATGGAAGAGGGAAGCCACTTGATTGAAGGAATCGGCGATGACTTTATTCCGGGAATTATTGATGAAGATCTAATAGATGATATCGTTTTAATCCATGACTGCGATGCAATCAACATGTCCAAAAGAATTGCAAAGGAATTCGGTTTGGGAATAGGCATATCAAGCGGTGCAAACTTCCTTGCAAGTGTTATAGTGGACAGTGATGATTTGAAAATAGCTACCGTATTTCCGGACGACAATAAGAAATACATTACCACAAAATTATCTGAAAAAATCGATAAGGATTCCGAACTGATTTCAAATAAAATAAAACTTATTGATTTTGAAGTAATTTAACAGCATTCCTTTAAAGTTTAATAATGAAATGAACAAATATTGATATTATGACAATAGAATTTGCTACTTTAGGGTCATGTTCATCCAGAAATATTTTTTACAGCAAACTCAATGCGGATTATAAAAAATATTTCAAAATCAACAAATCCCTCGAATTTGTAAATATGGTTAGCCTAATGTCTGATCCAATCGAATTCGATGAAACATTAATCAATTCCAACAATAAATATAATGATGATTATATCAAAGAGGATTTGAACAAAAAATATCTTGACTTCCTTAAGGAAGATGAAAACATAGAATATCTAATCATCGACACTTTTTTTGATGCTGAATTCAACAATCTGATTGTTGGCAAAAACCAGTACCTGACAGAATCCACACGATTTAAAGATACTGCATTTTATGATTCCGTTAAGGACTGTGAAAGGATTTCAATTCAGGAAAATTTTGATGAATATTTCGATTTGTGGAAAGATTCATACAAACGATTTTTTGAATTCATACATACTAACTGTCCAAACTTTAAAATCGTCCTCAACTGTTCCCGTTCAGTCTTCAAATATCTTAAGGACGGAAATATTGCCATACACAGGGGTTTTAAAATAAGAGCAAGGGACAACAAATACAGAAACATCCTGGACACACATATTCTTGAAAACTATGACGTGGACGTGTTGCCGTTTGATGAAACCACACTTACCGACATCAACCATATCTTCGGACGTCACCCTACACATTACGAAAGCAGGTACTACACTGATAAAACCTATCAACTTAATGAAATAATCAAAAGAAATTCTATTTTGGGCATAGATGATGAATTAAACCGCGACATCAGGCAACTTCTGAGGAATAATCAGATTCTCTCGATGAGGTCAAGCAGCATCACCTATGAACAGAACGAAGAAATCGACGATTTAAATAAAAAAATAAATGAACTGAACAGAGACGTTGCCAGATTAACCAGAAATAAAGACTATCTTGAATCTGAAATAGATGCAATGAAGAATTCAAACAGCTGGAAAATGACCGAACCGCTAAGAAAAATGAAACGTAAACTGTAGTGAAATCATTCTTCAATCATTTTACGTACTTCATCAAGATTGCTTTCAACAAACGGCTTATATTTCGGATTTGCCAGAATCTTATACTGTTTTTTATTGGACTTTGCATATGCTTCACTCATCACGGCCTGAAGCTCATCTATATCACTGTTTAAAACAATATCCAATTTGTTTCTTTGATTTGGACTTAATCTTGTCAAAAAGGATTCTACTCTGGATTTGAACTTATGAACAATATTTGAATTCTTTTTAGCAAATCTTTCAAGCAAGAATGGTGGAATTAATGTAAATAATTTTTCATACTCTTTGACATCGCTGTAAGTAATTTTATCTTCACTCATTTGAATCACTCCTCATAAATCATAATGTATATTGTGCAATTTATACAGACAGACTGAACTGCTTGACGGAAATGCATAAATCATATAGTCAAGTTCTTCCAAGGTTATTTTCTTATTTATGATAAATGCAAACATATTTGCCACATTTTCTGCATCAGCAGCATATATTTCAGCACCTACAATCTGTAAATCCTTATCTACAATCACCTTCGCTTCGGCAGTTAAATCATTTTTAAGCTCCAGTGAATATGACCTGCCATATCTTATTGTGTGGACATCATATTCATCGCTTTTTTCAGCTACATAAGCCGGAACACCAACTGTCGCTATTCTTGGAATGGTGTAGGCAACAGCTGGAACTACAGGATATGTTATTTCATCTGCATTACCCAAAAGCTCTTTTGCAAGGTATTTTGAGTGGTGAATAGCTACGGTTACAAGTTTGGCAATTCCTGTGTCTGCAACATCTCCTGATGCATATATGTTTGGAACTTCTGTCTGCAGGTGGCCGTTTACCTTGATTCCCCTTTTGGTATATGTCAGACCAACATTTTCAAGACCGATATCCTCCACATTTGCCTCTCTGCCCATTGCAGCTATTACATAATCACCTGTTAAGCTCAATCCGCTTTCACACTCAACAGTGAATCCGTTTTCATAAGCGAAGTTATCCACTTTTGCCTCGGGATCTCTTAAAATTTCATCCGAATTTTGCGCTGATGTGACGTTTAAAACTCTCTCCTGAGGATTATCTATTTCAATGTTGCTGATAATTTCCTTTACTGTCTGGTTAAAGTGGAAGCGAATACCCTTTTCCTTTAGGATTTCAATGACATTGTGAACATATGGCTGGTGGAAGTATTTCAGGGCCATGTTTCCCCTGATGATTATGTCAGCTTCCTTTCCGGCTTCGGCAAGTATTGATGCGAATTCCATTCCGACAAAACCCGCACCGATTATGATGGCATGTTCAGGAAGCTCTTCAATGTCGAGAAAGTCAGTACTGTCATGGAGATATTCCTTGCCTTTGATATCAGGGATTACAGGTTTCAGGCCTGTGCAGATAACGATTTTGTCCGTTGTGAATTTCTTGTCTGCCACCTGAACTGTATGTTCATCCAATATGACACCCTTTCCATGGGCAACATCAAGGCCATATTCATCGAATTTGCCATCCAGAAAGACAGACATTCCAGCGATTCTTTTTCTTTTATATTTCATCAAATCTGACCAGTTCACATCAAAGTCGCCGGATTTTCCAACACCTTCAAAGTTATTGGCCAAAGCTTTGATTTCATATGGCGCGTCCAGAAGCGCCTTTGAGTTGCATCCTCTGTTTGCACATGCACCTCCATATAAGCTTTCTTCAATTATTAGTATCTTAAGGCCTTCCTTCCTTAAAAACCGGCCCCCCTGCCATGCAGCGTTTCCGCTTCCGATATAAATAACATCATAGTCCATAATCGTCACCTTGATTATAAGTTACTGTTTGCAAAAGTAATATAATTTTTGATTTTCAAATAAATACTTTTTATTATTATATTCTTTTTGATATAAATCAGTTATTTATATTTATGTACAGTTTAGAAAAAAGTTATCATTTATGCTTTTTTAATAATACCCTGTTGATATGGATAGTATCATTGAAGATATGAAGAATATTATCATTACAAATACATATCTGTCAATATTGTCCTTTTTGACTGAAGAATCATTAATTGCTAATATGAACGGCAATAAAAACAGTAACGGTAAAAAATATCTGATATGTATTCCTGTATACTTTAAATTACCAACCGGAGACCAGGAAAGCAACATTACGATATATATTCCAACATAGATAACTGCAAATGTGAACAGTGCACCTATTCTTGCTTTAGTTTTAATCTTATTTTCCAGAGGATAACCTATACAGATAAAACCAAAAAACAAAGTAATTAATGCTGATACAAATTTTGATCCGACATACTCATCCCCAAGTCTAGGAGAATACATTCTGAACAGTGATGTAAACATTTCAATGCCGTTTGGAACCTTATCAAAAAAGTTTTGTGTAAATACAATCGGATTGTTTAAAATGAAATTAATCTGACCGCTGATACTGACATTATTGTTAACCATATATGTATTTCTCCAGGAATGGTATAATGCGGGTCCTGCATAATACTTGCTGTATAGAACTCCAATCACCGATACAAATATCAATCCCATGATGCAATAGAGATAAAATCTGTTTTTATTATCTTCCTTCAAATTTTCAGCAGGCAAAAAGAACAAAAGAAATACCAGTCCTAAAAACGGCAGTTTACACAATCCGCACAATAGGGTCAGAATTGAAAAAATAATGATATCCCTTCTTGTGAATTCATTTTCACACATATAAAAAAAGTATGCTATGATATATATTCCTATAGATAATAGCATGGAATCAATGCTTAAGGAGCAGGCTTGGAATAAGCAGACCGGTAAACACGCAATGAACAGCAAGGGAACTTTGAATATAGGTGTTTTTTTAATTGCGTAAGACACCATTGATGCATAGAATACAATGTTGAAAATCCTGCCTAACCACAACATCCATATTGCATTTAAATTTAATAATTTTGCAAAAAACATCCCCAATCCTGAAAATATATATCCATAAAAAGGATTTTGCTCAAATGCAGAATCGTAATGGGTTAAATTATAATTTATTTTAGTATCACCATTTATATTAAAAACCGTTGAATCAGTTGATTTCAGGAAAAAGTAAATAGATCCTATCGTTTCATATGAACCGTTCACATATTCCGGAAACAGGACTCCTCTTGAAGTCATTTCGGCCCGAACCAAATGTTCACCTTCATCAGAAACAGAATCAATCGGAATCATCATACATAAAATTAAACCGAATATTATTAAAATGACAAATGCAATTTTATGCAGTTCCTTATCACTATATTTAAAGAGCAATCCGAGGAAAATAATCCCCAATATTACAACGACACAAATCATGACCAATTCAAACTTGGGACTTGCATAATTATTCTGTTTAAACATAGTCAAAGAAGCAAATACTACTAAGATTACATACATCAATAGATATTTTTTGGATTTGAATAAACAATTTTTAAAATCTGTCAAATAATCCTTTGCCGAATTTATATCAAAGTTCGTGTCCATCATATACATATTTGATATAGTGTTTAATATATATTGCCCAATATCTTCCCTAATTATTAACACTCGCATGAATTGCACAAGATTGAAATATTCATATGATTATCTAAAATTCAGATTGTCAATAGCTGAAATCAGTTCAGTCATGTGTGAATCTTTTTCGTTCTGCGGTGCGAAACTATATTCCTCAAAGTAAAATGCGGGAACACCGTTATTGTTCAATGGTATTGTCAAGAATGGACCGCTTGTTGTTGAATTGGGAGAGTAATAATCAATATCTGCACAGTTTTTTGAAACTTCCATTGCATATTCACTGCCCAATCCTTCCTTTACGGGGCTGAATACGAATGTCCTATACGGATATGCTCCAATATTCGAATGAATGTCAACTGCCAGGTCATAGCTTCCGTTCACGATTTCAGGATAAACATATCTATATGCCAGATTCTGTCCGTTCTGCCTGCCCTGACTGTCATCAGATGATCCGTCCCCATAATAGCCGACATCATCAGTGACATTGATTATGTAAATATCATAGCAACAGTTAAGATTGCTCATGTTGGGCAATAGCTTAAGCAGAGTTTTGTGTGTCTGACTTTCCAATGGATGAACACCAACCACATAAGCTATTTTTTTGGAAGAATTTGGGTTTCCTATATTTTTGATTACTTCAACAGAACCGGGGTCATCGGATGAATTTGCTATAACTTCATGACCTGTCATTCCGGGGGAATTGTCTGATTTTTCATCCACTAAAAGAGTTTGACTTAAAATAAGCATGCCCATGACAAAAATAAACAATATCAATATTAAAATTATAATATGCTCCCTTTTAGCCATGATTTACAATATCGGTTTTATAATTTAAATAAGTATTTGAACATAATATCTATCAGGTGATATCATGGATGACAAGGAAAAAGTAATCGAAGCATTTAAAAATTCCGAAGAACCTTTAAACGCTAAAAAAGTCAGCGAACTTTCAGGCGTTGAAAAAAAAGAAGTAGATAAAATCATGAAAGAGTTAAAAAAAGATGAAACAATAGTTTCACCTAAAAGATGTTACTGGACTCTTGCGGACAAATAACCTGATTGTCCGCAATAACACCACTATTTATTGCGTTTTGTTAGATTTGATAATTCATGTTCTATAATTTCTGTTGCATTTAGTGGTGTGATATTGTTTAATTTATTGAATTCAACCAAATTGTTAAATGTATCAGTAAAGTCATGGTCGTTTCCGCTAAGAGGATCCCATGATTCAACAATATATCTTTTACCTTCAAATTCAATCAGTTCAATACTGCCTATTTCCTTTAATGGTTTGTCAACAAAATTATAGGTACCATTTGTACTATTGTAAATTGTATAACCATACGCTGTATCGTTTGAAAGGTAATCTGCAGCATCATGCTCGTTATATTCCAGAATAAAGAAAGTTTGTTCTACTTTATTGTTTGAGCCATATTTTAAAAAAACTCCATCACCAGTATCATTAAATCCGTCAATCATTTTGAAATTCGGCAGATTTGCCGCTGATGCAAATCCAATTAGGAATAAACCCAAAATTAGACAAAGTAATATTTTTTTCATATTGCGCCTCCTAATTAATATATAACAACTAATTATATTTAACATTAGCTTTTTCATTTAGGATTAATCTGATTAATGAGACAAAACCTATTGAAGCGGTTATTATTTGGATTACATTAAAGCGAAATCATATATGGCATAGAAATATTCAGGATAAATCTTTAAAAAAATTTAATAATATTGAAACTTAAAGTAGATATGAGAAATATGGAACTTACTGCTTGGGAAATGAAGAAATCGATTGAAAAAATATACAGAAGACTTGATGAAGTCTCACCGGTGGATTTTGATTGCGGAAAGCTATGCGGCGAGGTTTGCTGCGTATATGATGCTGATAAATCACACACAGAAGAGCTTGTCCTATACCTCTTGCCCGGTGAAGAGCTGATGTATGAAGACAGCCCTGATTTTGAGCTTTATTACCTCGATTCATCTGAAATAAGATATCCCCACTCATGGAAAGACAGCATTTATCTTGTCAAATGCATCAACCCTCCAAAATGCGACAGGTCCATTAGGCCAATCCAATGCAGAACATTTCCATTAGTTCCCCACATCACCAAAAATGGAGAATTTCATCTTGTTTTGGACGAAACTGAATTTCCCTATGTATGCCCAATCATCCGTGACCACATTAAACTCAATGCTAATTTTATTAATGTGACCTTCGAAATCTGGCAGATGCTAATCCGAAACCCCCTGGTTTATGATTTGGTTGATATGGACTCCAGAGACAGGGAAAAAAGAACATCAGATTACAAAATAATAATATAAATATTTCCTAACACAAACTATTCACTATGCTTAAGAAAATAATAATTTTTATTTTGGCATTATTCGTTTTGATGAATGCAGTCTGTGCAATAGACACTTCCGACTGGATTAATGCCAGCGTAGGATACGAGGAATTCAAAATTCCTCCAGAATACAAAAATCCCTATTCCAGCGATTTTCATATGTACGAATATGATTACAACATTAACGTCTTTACCGTCAGATACGTGAATCCTGCAATAATGTCCCTGTACGGCTATTTCATAGAACACAGCAGCATCGTAAAAAAGGTTAAGGTTGCAGGCCATGATGCAGTATTCTTTTCAGGATATGACCGGTCAAGTGAGATGAACACCTCAAAATTATGGTTTTCTGCAGGCGATGAGTTCTATTACATCGCATGGAACGGCAGTGAAATAACTCCAACCATCGAAGAGGTTGTCAAGAGCGCATCCCCCTCAAATTATACTACTTCCGAATTCTATTCCATACTGAACGATGAGTATTCAACATATAAAATTACAGATGCTATAGAATCCCAAAGGAATGATTATCCCGCAAGAGATAAGAGTTCACATTCATTCGTTTCATTCGGAAGCGGCGGGGTTAACTTTGGAGTAATGACTTGAAAGAGGATTTATTGATGAGAATAAGATTGGAAAATGAAAATGATTATGATGAAGTTGAAAAACTTGTAAGAGATTCGTTCTGGAATGTATACCGTCCAGGAGCTTTTGAACATTACATTGTGCATGAATTAAGAAAAGACGAAAGCTTCATTGGGAATTTGGCATATGTCATTGAAGACAGCGGCCAAATCATAGGACACATCAGCTATTCCAAAGGATTCATCGGCATCGGAGATGAAAAGACAGATGCTGTCATATTGGGTCCCGTTGCAATCCACAAAGATTATCAAAAACAGGGTTTAGGTTGCGAACTGATTGAATATACATTAAATCTGGCCGAAAATATGGGTATTCCATATATTTTTGTAGTGGGGGATGAAAATTATTATCACAGGTTCGGTTTTGAGAGTGCATCCAGGTATGATTTATATCTTGAAGGCACTGACACCTCCGAGGAATGTCCGTTTTTCATGATAAATATTTTTGATGAAAGCAAACTAGTAAAAGGAATCTTCCACAATCCCGACGTATTCAACGTTGATGAAAAAGATGTTGACGAATTCGACAAACAATTTGAGTATAAGGAAAAGAAAGTTTTAGACAGCCAACTTAAGGAGTTATGATTATGAAATACCTGATTATTAACGGATCTCCAAGAAAGAAAAACACATGGAACATTGTCAGACAGGTTGAAGAAAATCTGGATGGTGAATTTGAAGAGATACATCTGATTAAACATAAAATACCAATGTGCAACGGATGTTTTAAATGTTTTGAAAAGGGTGAAAGCGAATGCCCTCACTTCGAATATCTAAATCCGATAGTTGAAAAAATCAAGGAATGTGACGGACTCATAATAACATCCCCCGTTTATGCATTGAACGTAAGCGGACTTTTGAAAAATCTATTCGACCATACGGCATACATCTACCACAGACCCCAATTTTTTGACAAAAAGGCTTTGATTGTTGTCTCTACCGCAGGAGCCGGTCAAAAAAATGTTGCCAAATACATGGATGAGACATTAAGGCATTGGGGATTTAATAAAAACTACAAATTAGCTTTCGCCTTTGGTGATAGAGAAAACCTTGAAGCAAAGGAAATCAGCAAAATCAACAAAACATCCCAAAAGTTCAGAAATGATGTCGAATCCAAAAAGCTGCACGGTCCAAAATTCATGGACCTGATATTTTACAATGCATGGAGAGCGCTGGCGCAATCAGACAATCCCAACAGAGCAGATCAGGAATATTGGGAAAACAGCGATTTGGCAAATCATGAGTTTGCACCAATCGTGAAATTGAATATAATAAAAAGGATATGTGGAAAAATATTCTTTTTCATGTTTAAAAGAATGTTTTAGGGAATCTACAAACTCCAGTCAATTTCTTCAATACCCCTTTCTTTTAAAAATTCATTTGCCTTTTTAAAATGATTGCATCCCAAAAATCCTCTTCTTGCAGAAAATGGAGATGGATGGGATGTTATTAAAACCAGATGCTTGGGGCTTGTAATTAATTCCTTTTTCTTTTCTGCCTGCTTTCCCCAAAGCAGGAATACAATTGGATTTTCCTGTTTGTTTAACAGTCGGATTACATTATCAGTAAATGTTTGCCATCCGCATTTGCTGTGGGAGTTGGCGTTTCCCTCTTCAACTGTCAAAACAGTATTCAAGAGAAATACTCCCTGCTTTGCCCATTTTTCAAGACATCCTGATTCGGGAATGGGATATCCATATTCATTGTTGATTTCCTTAAAAATGTTTTTTAAGGACCGCGGTATAGGACGGCCTTCAGGTGTTGAAAATGCAAGCCCGTGAGCCTGACCCTTTTCATGATACGGGTCCTGACCCAAGATAACCACTTTCACATTGCCCAATGGAGTCAGCTTGAATGCATTGAATATTTCTCTGTATGGAGGATAAACAGTTTTCGATGAGTATTCCCCGTCGACAAACTCCATAATTTTCAAAAAGTAGTCCTTTTCGAATTCATCCTTCAAAGCCAAATCCCAATCGTTACCAATCATGAAAGTTAATCTGTTCCTCAATCTATATATTTTTTAGGAAGAAATGAAACATTAATTATATTGAAAAAACGAACAATTAAACTATCATCCAAAATTATAAAATCAATGATTCTAATAGCTGCTATTCATTTGATTGAATTACCCTAAAAAGATTCAATCAATGAATTTTGTTATGTAGATGTTGCAGTGAAAAAATCTAACTTGCACCCGAAATCTTATTGACATACGGGATTTTGCTCAAAATCCAAACCACAAACCATGATGAGAAAAACACTACAATCAGCAGAATCGGCAACCAGAATGTAGGGGAATTGTAAAACTTTATCCTGTACAAATATTTGGCTTCCAATAGCTTTATAATTAAAATATGAACCAGATACATCCCATAACTTGCAGTACTTATGGACAAAATGGCTTTTGCAACGTTTTTGGATGATAAAAAACCGTTGACTTTTTTAGTGACCGTACCGTTGCACTCAGGCAGATATCTAAACAGCAGCATCAGTGAAAAGTCAAAAACCAACACGTGGAAATCGAAATAATTGGCTGAATAGAACTTGCCGTTTGCAAGACTGGTCTGATAAATCACGAATACGAAAACCAGATATGCAAGTATTGACAAGACAAAAGTTACTTTAACAATCAAACCTGGTGTGACATCAATTTTACCTATCCTTATTCTTGTAAAGTCAAAATGGGTTAAAAAGTAACCGAATATTGCAAACGGGATGAATGAAGCATAATAATAAATGTTATTGTCCGGGAAATTTTGCTGCACCATGTTATAAACCAGATACAGAATCAGTGAAAGAAGAACAAGCACATTGATAAAGTTGGTATCAAAATTATCTGATTTTGATTTGCCGTACTCCACTATTTTATTTATTATGAAAATGGCAATGTAAACAACCATCAACATCCAAACGAACCATAAAATGGCCCCCATACCTCCCTTAACTCCGAAAAATATGTTAAATACCAACTGGGGAGTGAACTCCAATTCCTGAATTACAACAGCAAAAAGAACATATATGCATGCCCAAAATATGAACGGAATCAAAACCCTATTGAATCTTTTTTTAATAAATTCAGATAAAGTATCCTTTTTATTGATAAGCAAAGCGCCGGAAAGCATTAAAAATACCGGAACACCTATTAATCTTCCTGAACTGAACAGAAGTACTCCAAAGAATGTTTTATGCTGCATTATAAGGCCATGGTTTCGGGTTATAAAATCTGCAGCAACATGACAACAGACTATAGCCAATATCGCCAATACCCTTAACTGATCATAATATGCTATGCGTTTATTCATGATACCCACGTTCTCAATATTTCATATTCTAATTTTTTCCATTTTTAAAATTTTCATTTTCCGATTTTAACTTTTCATACTCCAGAGTAAGATTTTTTAATTTCAAGGTAAGTTCCTCATTCCTTTCAGTCAAAATATCGTTAACCAACTGCAGTTTGTTAACACAAACTGAAGATTCATTAAGAGGTGTCCAGTCAATATGTATCTCCAGAATTTCACCGTCTTCCACATCCTTTTCGAAAAGATATTTTTCTGTGTGTGTAATTGTCTTATTGTAGATATACCTTTCACCGTTGACCTGAAGATTTCTAAAGTTAATATAAATAGGAAAAGTACCGTATTTATCCCTATAGTCAAAGCTTCTCAGACTGAGTTCCAGTTTGCCGCTTCCAATGCATCTAATTTTTAAATCAATGGATCCGTTGTAACTTTCTATAATGTATCTTTTTCCGGTTTTACTGTTGCCCCAGTCCGGAGAGAACTGCAGCGAATAGTCATCGGAGTTTTCAAGGATTTCAATTTTGTTATTTCCTATTGTTCTAAAATCCATTCTGGCAGTTGCATATTTTATCAGGTCCGCCTTGTTTTTATGTATCATTACATCTTCAATATAATCCTCATTGAAAAAGCTATTGAACCAAAACATATCATCTTTTTTATCATTTGTTCGGGATAATTCAACATCATTTGCAATCCTGAGCACTGCAATAGCTGAATAAACTGATTTGAGAGGATAATAATCAGTGTTTTTTGCAATATTATATATCTCATCATATGTCTTGAATGAGAAATACTTCTTGAATTCCATTTCAAATGCCCTTGAATCGAACATGTTTTCCAAAAAGCCGTCAATATCCTTTCTTTTAATGCAGTTATCCTGATTGGCATTGTCTGAATTGACATCGGATTCGGGAGTTCCAATATCCTCAAATTCCTCATGTGCAAAAGGATATTCATCATTGATTTTTCTTGCATAATCAATTGTTTTACTGTCAATTCCACGGCCTCCCTCAAATTTAAAGTCCAGCAAATCAGGACAGTATCTGACAAAAATCAATGAAATCAATAACTGTTTGTCAATGCATTCCTCATCATTAAGAATCAGCCTGCATAATCCTGAATCGATTAGAGGGTTCAGGGAAATCTCATTAGAAAGAAACGTTTCAACGGAACCCTTACCGAAATGGTGTCTGCATCTCACATCCAAATAATAATCGTCAAGGTCAATTGAATCAACATCGTAATTATATTTTGAAGCTATATCCGCAAAGGAAGAGTTGAAAATGTTTAGGGATGACCTGATTAAAGTATAATCCTTATTACTGATTCTTTTAAAAAATACATCCAAAAATTCGGAGGGACTTGCATTGTAAAAACCTCTAACAAGTTCACCGCCGGAACCTGTAAATGTGTATACCGGTTCTTTATACTTAAACGGCTTGAAATACATTTCCTTGTGAAAACCCAGTTTAACGTTGAATGAGTTCATTAACGGAGTTTCAATATCTCGGTAGTATATTTTAGACTCATTGACTTTTCCTTTATTCAGCTCAAAATTGAAATGGTCCGCAATCTGTGAAGAAATTTCATAGTCTTCACTGTGGGTATGCTTGCCATCATCAATAGAAATTACCTTAACATCATCCAGATTGATATTGGCGGACAGCCACAATGCCGCAACGACCCTTGAATCAAAACCTCCGGATAAGTGAACGCAAAAGTTATTGGTCCTGGCCTTTATGGACCTCATAATATTTACCCACTTACAATACCATTTATCCAAGATTTCAATTCCCTGTGTGGAATTCAGACGAATTGAATGTTCATTATAGTTTATCTCTTCAAATTCAAGATTATTGCTGGATTTATCAATATTTATAATAATGTCTCTTGGTAAAAATTCAATTTCATTGACCAGGGTTTCCCCATATGAATGAGTGGTTAAACTGGCGAATATGAAGTCATTGGCATAATCCATATTCAGGGAAATTTCATGGCCAGATTTGATATGATCCACCAATTTAACGAATGAATTTGAAACTGCAAAATAATCATCACTTTGAAATAGATACAATCCGTATGATCCAATAAAATCCTGATAAATAGCTATTTTCTCATCAGATACATCAACAAAGACATATGCACCATCATGAGTTAACTGTTCCTTTTCATTGACATCAGTATTGACAAATCCGTCTTCATTAATCACATATCCATAAAAACTTGTTGTAATCTGATTTAAGTTATTAGAATCTATTATAAAGAACTCATCATCACAGGGTTTTTCATAAATATCCATTTTAATCACGGCATTCCTATCATTATCTTCTGAATAGGTTTGTAAACCATCTTAAAGGCTTTGTTATCCTCCAGCTAGCTGAAGATTCATACATCTTTTTTTGATTTTTAATATCCACTTTAAGTTCATTAATTCTTTTTAAATATTTGAGATTTTTACTTTCCAAACCAAAAGCGAATCCCTTGGTTTGTTCAATTATAATTTTTTGCTCTTCGATTGTGGATTTTAATTCATCAAGTTCACTTTTTTGAATTTTAACATAATCCTCATCTAAACCGTTAGTCATTTTCATACTCCTGTTACATGTATAAAACCGTTATGATTTCCGGGAAATGCTTTAAAACATTATTTATTTGAACATCATTATATCCAGCTTCATTTGAATCCCATAATTTATATTCATTGATAATGCCGACTTCCCGTGCGATATTTACATATTTTAAAAAATACATTGGCTTCTCAACAAGCTTTATTTTAACGTTATTAAGTACCATCATTGCCCAGAACCAAATGTCATCACCGTTCGGAGCCAGATTTAAAAACAATTCTTCATCAAATACTATCTTGGAAAGCATGCCCGGTGAAAACAGTGACCCTGCACCATTTGTTGGGAAATTTAAAAAAGATGCATCATTGCTTTGCCTAAGTATTTCCCAATGAGAATATTCCCCTACAGCCTTATTTTCAAGAGTTATTCTTCTTACCCTTGAAGCTATAATGGTATTTGGAGATTCTTCATGAGCTTTCCATATTTCCTCAAGCCATGTTTTCGGATAGAATATATCATCATCGGCGGTTACAATATAATAATCAGGATACTTTTTTAAAGCCGGTATCAGTTTTTTATAAGACCGAATATCTTTACACCATTCAATTGTTAAACCGTTTTTCTTAAGATTCAATACTTCCTGGGGTATGTCCTCTTCCTTGTTTGGAAATTGGCTTTCGGCCAACCATAGTATAACTTTATGAGGTTTTAGAGTTTGATACAATAATGAATATAAACAGTAATGGACATCCTCCATACGTTCAGGAAAAGATGTCAGGGAAACTATGATTGAATTTTCATCCCTTTCGGGGTTGATACCCAGTTCATTGAATTTTGCCATCTGCTCATTTTCATATTTCCTGTTTACGAAGTTTTCCCTGCACTTTGAAACTTCAAAAACGTATATCTCATAAGCTTCGTAGGTATAACAGTTTAAAACATGAATGTAAAAAGAATAATATTTATCAGGAATTTCTTCAAGGGTTTCAATATCCACATTCATTCTGATGAATTCCTTTCTTAGCAGAGAATAAAATTCCTCTTTGAATTCATCAGAAGTTCTTTCCAGATTTGCTTTTGATTCAGTAATCTTGAACTGAACGAAATTGGTATAAAACTCATCGAAAAGATTGTGTTTCTTTAAAAAGTTTTCTACACCATCAAAAACATCAAAAACCAGGATTCTTTTATTTGAATTGGATTTGGAAGTTTGCAAAGAACTTTCATTTAATTTATTGTAATTATACAGGATATCCGGAACATAAGACATCCTTTTTGAAAGCAGCATGGATTCAACATGGAACTGCACATCATTGAAAATCTTATAAGTGTCAAACCGGATATTGTTCTCTTTAATGAATGATGTTTTGTATATCTTGGACCATACAACAAACATTGCATTCATTACTAAATTTTTAGAGTAATTATAATCAAAAACAAGGTTATCATAATCAGTTTCATCATTGGGATGAATGTAAATTCTTTCTTTAGTTTGACTATCCGGCCAACGTTCAACAGAGTTGAACAGGACTACATCCGAATTGTTGCGGACGGCATTTTCATATAATTTCTTAAGGGCATTTTCTTCAAGCCAGTCATCGGCATCAACAAAGGAGATGTATTCCCCATTAGCAATATCTATCCCATTGTTTCTGCTTGCACCGGCCCCCTGATTTTCCTGTGATAAAACAACAATCCTGTTATCCTTCTGCTTATATTTATTGAGTATATCGAGAGATGAATCACCAGATCCGTCATTTACACAAATAATCTCTATATCCTCCAAGGATTGTCCAATCAGACTGGACAAACATTTATCCAAATATTCTTCATTATTATAAACCGGAACAATAACCGAAACTTTAACCATATTAACACTAATTAGATATAAATTTTTTAATTCTTAAATAAATTGTTTATAATTATATTAATTAGTATATATAATTGTTTTGTTAAATTTAATGTGTAATACTCAATTTAATGATTTTTTATCGAATTTAAAAAAATTTGATTAGGAATTTTTTTCAAGCAACACAAATTTTTCATCAAAAAGCAATCATTTTTCTTTAACAACCTTGCCCGTCATATGATCAACAGTTATTTCAAATACTTCCGTTTTGTCCAATAACCTGCTTATTTCATCTTCGGTTTCCTTTTGTGTCGGGAAAAACTTATTTCCCAAATGAGTTAATTTGTCGATTTTATCATCCCTATCTGTTAACGTAGTCATATTTCCAAATACAATTACACTTTTAAAGGTATACCACCAGCTGCCCTCTGCCTTAACGCCATTATCCATCACACAGTATGATACTTTGGAATGCCTTTTGATTGAATCAACCTTGTGGCCTGA
Source organism: uncultured Methanobrevibacter sp. (assembly GCA_902789505.1). Classification (GTDB taxonomy): domain Archaea; phylum Methanobacteriota; class Methanobacteria; order Methanobacteriales; family Methanobacteriaceae; genus Methanocatella. The sequence goes on from CADAOO010000022.1 coordinate 24,112, forward strand.
TTTCGCACCATGAAAATATATTTTCCCATCAACATACACATGACTCATTGGAATGGCATATGGATAATCATAATCGCCTAAAAGGGCTAAAACGCCTCTGGGCTCGTTAATTAAAATGTCAACACACTCTTCATCAGACAATTGCTGAGCATTTCGTCTCATTTTCCTGAACATA
>CADAOO010000023.1 GCA_902789505.1 uncultured Methanobrevibacter sp.
GGTCTTGCAACAGCCTCTCTTTTTTTATATCTTTTGGTGTTTCTTGTAATCTTTTGATTGGCTATCTTTTCCAGAAGGTTTAAACCCTGAGTTGAAATTTCATCAACAGTGATGTATCCCTTTTCAATGGCATCCTCAATGATTTGCCTTCCTTTTTTGGACCTGACAATTACGGTTGAATATCCTTTGGGCGAACCTACTGAACCAACGGAAATATCGGAGGTATCTGACGTATAGTCTGTACAGATATGGCAGTTTTTACGTGTAAAAGGTTCTGTTTCTGCAATAGGAATCTTGAATACGTTACCGTCAATCAAGTTTGCAATGAATTTGCCTTTTTCAATCCTGAATTCCTTAACTTCATACAATTCTATGCCCTGCTGTTTAAGATACCTTTCCAGATATGAATATGAAAAGTTTTCCATACAGAATAAACCTATTTTCACGTCAATAGGTGATCCGCCTGTTTGTTTTTCGTATTTATTGATTTTTGTTGCAGCCAGTATCTGGCAGGGAGTTCCAACCATAGCCGCTTTAATATCACTCACTGTTTACACCTCGGTAAAATATGTCGGAAGGTTACTTCCTACATAATAATTTGACATTTTACATATTTAAAGCTTTTCAAAAAATGAACAAAACAGACAATAATTAACCTATCAAACAAAATAGTTTAAAAATGAATAATGAATATAAACAAAAATTAAACATTATCAAAGCAAATAAAAAAAATTAAAATAATTAACCAAAATTTTAAGATACTTAACGGATATAATACTAAAATGGTGATAACATGTCAAAAATTATAAAAATTTTCTTCAGCCCTTCACAAACAACCAAAAAGGTAGTGGAACAGATTGCCGGTAATTTTGACTCTTCTGGTGAAACCTATGACCTCCTGCATTTTGATTCTGCAAAAGAATTCGAAAAAGATGACATTGCGATTGTCGGAATGCCTGTTTTTGCCGGAAGAATCCCTAAACGCGGCCGTGAAAGACTGTCAAAATTAAAAGGAAATGACACAAAGGCAATAGCTGTTGCAAACTACGGAAATGCACATGTAACAGATGCCCTTCTTGAACTGGTAACCATTCTAAAAGAAAACGGCTTTGACGTAATTGCAGCTGCAACAACAGTAAGCCACCACTCAATATTTGATGGTGTGGCAGTCGGAAGGCCTGACGGGGACGATATCAAAAAAATCAATGAATTTGCCATAAAATGTCAGGGAAAAATTGACTCCGGCGAAAGTTTAACTTCCCAAATTCCGGGAAACGAAGAATACGTTGCCTACAAACAATTGCCGTTTGAAATAATCTGTGATGAAAGCTTCTGTTCATTCTGTTATGACTGTATTTCAATATGCCCTGAAAAAGCGATTTCCGATGATGACCCGGTGAATACTGATTTGGATTTGTGCAGCAGATGTACCGCATGCATCAACATCTGTCCTGAAGATGCCCGTTCATTCAGTGGCGACGCCTTCGAAGCTAAAAAACCAGCATTCGAAGAGGCAAACAGCGAAAGAAAAGAGCCTGAATTTTATCTATAATTTCATTCTCTTTTTCGCAACATTCCTTACATATTCATTGTCATCATTAATGGAGACTTCCTTTAAAACCTTTTTGCTTCTAATATGCTTGACGGCAGCCTCACGAACTCTCCACTGAGGCTCATTTTTAACCACATCTGTTAAAAATTCCTGGTCTCTTACCTTAGAAACCGCCCTTACAGAAATATTTTCAGAAATTCCCTGTTCATAAATCTTAATCAGGCATTTTTCAACCTTAATCTTATTCAAAGCTTTTAGTGAAAACTCCTCATCCTCATTTGCCAATACTATCCTAATCAGGGTTTCCAAATCGTCAATGTTATCAAGGGTGCTTTTTCTAACGCTTTCCAATTTAGCCTCTTTTAATATTTGTATGAACGATTTTTCATCTGTGATATGCTTCATTGCCTCATAAGCTATCTCTTCATGAGTTGAGTTAATGGCAATATTTAAAAAATCATTTTCATCAACCAAATTCGGATTGTTAATGGCATGGGACCTTACAAATTGGTCGCTGTCATTTAAAGCAATGCTGATTAAGTCCTGAGGATTTTTAAGATTTTTTACAGCAATCTGACGTACAAACCTATCGTCATCATCATTAATTATCTTCAATAATGTCCCTTCATCGGAAATCTTTTTAACGGCTTCACTTCTGACAATCTTATCATCATCATTTAATGCTATTTGAGCAAGCAAATCCTCATCATCCAGTTTTGTAACCAAATCAAGGCGAACATCAGATTTGTCTGATTTTAAAACAATTTCCTTTAATAAATCAACATCATCTATTTTTTCAAAAATCAGTGACCTGATTTTAGCGTTATCCTCACTTTGAGCTATTTCGGCCAATTTCCTTTCATCATTAATTTTATTGATTGCTGCAATTTTTACTCCTTCATCCTTCTCGTCAATTGCCACCTTTTGAAGAATATCCTCATCTGTGAAACTTTCCTTTTCAACAACAGCCTTTTTAATGGAATTGTCATTTGATTTGAAAACTAAATCCTGCAAAATCTCTTGAGATTCAATCTTTTCAGCAGCTTCATTCCTGTATCTCCTGTCATCGGCTTCGATTGCAATCCATTTAAGGGTTTCCTCATCTGTGATTTTTTCAAAAATCTCGTCCACATGAGAATTTTTCTTGGTGTTTACAACAATTTCAGCTATTGATTTGTTGTTTTCACCCAGTCTTTCATATGCAAAGCTTCTGACATCAAAGAACTGTGAATTTTCAGCTGCATCCCAAAGCAGATTTTCATCTTTGATTTTATTGGCAGCTATCAATCTAATGGCCCTGTCTTTAACTGTTTTGGCCATGTCCAAAGCAACATACTGATTTGTTATCTTATCAGCAGCTATCGCCCTTTTATTCCTGTCCTTATCTGTGGTAGCTATTTTTTTTAATAATAACTGGTCTTTTTCAATTTCAACATCATCTTGAACAGGTTCATGTTCTTTTTTATCATCTTTCTTAAATCTATCAAAAAGTCCCATCTAATTTACATCCCTATACATTTTCTCCAAAAAGACTGCAAGTGAAACAATATCCTGCCGGTTATGTTCAATTATAGGCACAATAGGGCCGATATTGTTTTGCGATAAATAAGTATCATAATATCCCGGAATATACTGCCCCGGAACATCGTCCTGTCTTTCAATACCGAAGAATTCCTTTTCAATCGTTTGAAGTCTGCAGTTTGGCAAGTCATCCTTCCACAGGTTTTTTGCAAAATACATTAAATCCAAATGAGGCAAGTCCAGGTCTGCACTAATTCTATTATATGTGCATCTATTCTTTATAAAAGGTACATCAAAACTTTTTCCGTTGAATGTCACATGAACCGAATCCTCATCCAAATGAGACAGATATGCATCCAGTATCGCCCCTTCTTCAGTATAATCTCTTAAAAAGTATTGTGAGGTTATTATTTCATCACCTTTTATCTCAGCAACACCAATCAATATTATCGGAACATTTGAAAGGCCTTTAGTTTCGATATCCATAAACTTAAAATTTTCACGGTCCGTAAGGCTGATGCACTTTAACAGATTGTCCCTGCATTTTTTTGAGTATCTGTTCCGGTCAAGCAGATCCATCATTTCACCAAACGACAAATCATCAAGCCCATCCAAGAATTTTGATGCCACATCCCCATATCTATCATGATTTTTAAGAGATTCAATTGTTAAATAACCATTGTTTTTAAGGCTTTCTTCCTTTTTAATGCCTATCTTTGGAAGTAACTTCAAATTGTGATTAATCTGGTCTTTAAAATTATTGTCCTCAATTTTAAAATTAATCTTTTCTTTGTTGGTAATCTTTAATGTTTCGCCTAACTCTGTTGAAATCACCCTTGAGTTTTCAATGCCACTTAAGTCTTTTCCTTCAAAATCCATCAGCAACCTTCTTTTCAAATCATCAAAATATAATGGGGATTTCTCTCTAGCCCTCTGTTTTGCTTCCTTTGAAGGATTTATAGAAGAAATTGAATTGGCTAACATTTTTTGATAATAATTTTCTTGTTTTTCATTATACATAACTTAATTATAATTTTTGTAAATCAAATAATATATAACTTTTTAATAAAGTATACTTGAATTTTATTAAATTATAAATAACTTTATATACTTAAAAATATATAATAAATAATTGGCTACAATGTAGCCTGAGAGATAGATTAAACAGCCAAATTTTAAAATTCATTTCTCTAAAAGCTTGTAAAAACAAGTTGTTAGGTAAGTAATTATTACAATTATTTACCTAACCATCCCAAAACTTTTTTTAAAAACGAAAAATTACAAGTCTTTAATAATTTAGAAAAGTATTTAATATTTTTTAATCAAAATAATATTGATAGTTATTTAAAGGTTTAAAAATATGAAAATTAAATTAGCCGTCATATTTGGAATACTCGTATGGTTTTTAACATATTTCTTCTCAGAAATTCTTAATCCAATATTCATCAAATATATCCCATACAATCAGATAGCCATACCTTTAGTTATAATTATTGTTACCGGATTTTTTGGAATACTGTACATTAGAAATATTGACACAAATGAAGTAGTCGAAGGAATACTCCTCGGAATGATATTTATTATAATAGACATCATATTGGATTACCTATTTTTTATTATTCTAGGTTTCCCGAGCGTGATTTTTGAAAATTACCTGTATCACCTCATTTCAATGATTACTTTAACTTTATTAATAACAACATTTTTGGGATACCTTGCCCAAATGAAAATTGATTTAAAATAAGGAGACATTAAAATGATACCTAAATCACATCCACGTTATGAATCATTGCTTTTAAGAGATAAAATCGTTAAGGCTGCCGAAAAAGGTTATTTGGCAGATTCCGGAATGATAGCTCATGGCAGGGGTGAAGCATTCGATTATTTAATTGGAGAAAAAACCACATACCCCGCCAAAAGAGCAATGTACGTTGCTGTTGCAGCATTACTTTTATCCAATAATCCTGTTATTTCAGTCAATGGAAATGCTACTGCACTTGCAATCGATGAAATAATAGACCTTGCAAAAACCATAAATGCAAAAATAGAAATTAATCTGTTTTATAGAACTGATGAAAGAGTGAGACTAATAACAAAATTATTCAAAGATCATGGCTATAATGACATACTCGGTTCTTTGGATGATGATATTGAATACTTAAATGAAATTAAAAACAATAGATCTTCAGCAAGTAAAACCGGAATTTACACTGCTGACACCATCCTAATTCCACTTGAAGATGGTGACAGAGCGGAAATCCTAAAAAAATCAGGCAAAAACATAATTACAATTGACTTAAATCCTCTTTCCAGAACCTCAAAAATGTCCGACGTATCAATCATGGACAATATTGTAAGAGCCATACCATTTATGACCAAAATTGCCGAAGATTTAAAAGCACAGGATAAAAAATTCCTAATGGATATCGTCAATGAGTTTGACAATGAAGAAAATTTAAAAGAATCATTACAACAAATCAAATTAGAAGAGTGAACATAATGAGAGTAATTGGAGTTTCAGGAATGCCAGGATCTGGAAAAAGTATAATTTCAGACAAATGTGTTGAAAAAGGAGCTATCATCGTAAGTATGGGAGATATTATACGGGAAGAAGCTAAAAAAAGAGGAGAGACAACCGGTGAAACAGCAGTGAATTTAAGAAAAGAACATGGAGAATACATCGTTTCCGAATTGACCATCCAAAAAATTAAAAAACTCTTGAATGAAGGCAATGAAAAAATTGTTGTTGAAGGAATAAGAAGCCATCATGAAGTTGAACTGTTTAAGGAAAACTTCGAAAGCTTTATGATAGTTTCAGTATTCGCAAGTCCCATTACCCGTTTTGAAAGGCTGAAAATAAGGATGAGGGAAGATGATTCCCAGGACTATGACGGATTTCTTGAAAGGGACTACAGGGAATTGGGCTTTGGTCTCGGCAACGTAATATCCCTTTCGGATAAAATGATTATTAATGAAAGTGATTTGGAAAGCTATAGCAAAAAAATAGAAGAATTACTGAATGAAATTGATTTCTGACTATTTTTCCTCAAGAATTGCATCTTCAATAATGTAAACACCACTGTCAAGATGCCATTCTTTTCTATCTTTTAAAATTTTAAGTCTTTTTTTGAATATTGGACCGTCAATAGCCAATGTTTCAGCTTCACCACCCTCAAAGGCAATGTTAACCTGATATTTTTCATTGATTTTTACCAGTTCATCAATGACATCATCATCAATGACCCTTCCCAACCATGATTCATCCAAGCCCCAAGCTGCAACGCCTGAAATAATTATTTCAAAACCCAATGAAACAATTTCCCTCATATACTCGAGTTCATCTACATGCCAATATGGGGAAACGATCTTTAATCCAACTTCCGAACCCAATTTTTCAATTCTTGATTTTTGATAAACGGAATAAAGCGCGCCGGTGTATATGGCTTCAACACCCAAACTTTTAAGATTTTCAAACTCCCTTTTCAAATCTTGAAGTTCTTCCTCCTTAACGCCCTGAGTCACCGCAGAAATTATCGGAATATCAAGTGCCTCTGCAAGCAAATCGGTAATGTGGATATTTGGAACATGAAACATATATGATTCGTCATTAACGGATTTCATAGAAAGAAGATATTTGACATCTTCCTTCTCTTTCAAGGCATAATACAAAGCCATTGTACTATCCTTTCCGCCTGAAAATAAAATAGCAACATTCATAGAATCTACCGTTTACGTTTAGTTTCCATGAATTTCTTAAATCTTCTATAATAAACAACAACGGAGTCTACATAAATTCCCATCAGTCCAACGATAACTCCAATAATTCCCGTAATCAATACAAAATATGTATTGGACATGCCTGAATTGGAAGTGGCATTTAAATCATTTTGTATTGGTCCTTCCAGTTTACTTGCAACTATACCCCTTTGAAGTAAATTATTTTGGAATTCATCGAAGTTATAGGAGTCTATCACCAATTTAGAATGAACTTTAGCATATGACAATGAAGAACCGTAAACCAGTTTATACCAATCTGAAAATGATTTCAAAGCCTTGGTAGCGGAATAATTATCCTTAAGTTCAATAGTTATTGAACCTGATGAGTTTACAGTATAGTTTCCATAATGGGAATCAATATTTCCAACAGTTCTTTCAAAATACGACTTTTCCTGATCCGAAAATTTCCACAAAGGAATCGTTATGCTCTCTTCATCATATGACTTAAAACCCTCAGTGTTGGACAAATTCTGATACAGCTCATTTAAATCAATTGATGAAGATAAATCTAAATATAAAGTCTCATCCGTATTGGGCATGTTCCTTTCGACTACCTTCATAACAGAAGGCATTTCCTTATAAATCGGCTCCAGGAAAAATGCTCCTCCCAAAGACCCTATTAAAAAAGCCACAAGAAGCACCAAAAGAACTTCCTTTTTTGGCATATATGTTCTAAGCATGCCTATGGAAAAGACAAATATCATCATAATAATAAATAAAGCGATATAAATAATTGTAGTAATAATATCCATAAATTCACAGCCATCTAACTAATCAATAAATAATATTTTAAATAACAATATTAAAATAACTTTTGTTGATTAACTGGAACTTAATAGATTAACATGTTTTCACTGCCTACCGGCCATTCTACAACAACACTATTCATACCCTTATCCAAATATATTGATGATGATTTCAAATTTGACTTGCACGGAACCTTAATCAGTTTATTATTATTGTCTTTAAGCTTCAAATTACATGACAGATAACTGCCGGCAACATCAACCTTGAAAGGTTTCACTGCATTAATACTGACAGTCTGCCTTGCTCCCTGACCTTCACCGTAAACGCCATTTATTGACAATGCAATTTTAGACAAATCATCCTTTACATCCAATGACTCGGAAACATCGAAAGTGGTTGCCATAGTATGATTTATCAAAGGCATTGTAAAAACAATCAAAATAATCAGGGATATTGAAAATATCAGCAAATACTCAAATGAAACCTGACCCCTCTTGCCTTTAATCATCTAAATCACCAGGATAACATTTTTTGTAAAAATCATCATAATATCCCCATAGCCAATAGCAATCATCAATCCCAAAAGGATTGCCGGCGTGAAAGGAAATGCAATTTTAACAGATAACTGGTCTGATATAAATCCCTGAGCACTCATTACCTTTAGCAGATACATCTCTTCTTTTGTTATTCCTCCTGCACTTTGAGATTTGAAATAATATCTAAAATATTCATCATCACTTTTATAAACCTTCAAATTTCCATCAATTTCGTTTATCAGCTCACATATATACTCATTGTTGAAATAATATTCATTGACAATTGCCCCATCTTCAATATCTTTAACAGAGACCCATTTATTGAGAGTTGAGTCAACAAGATACTTCAAACTTTCAAAATTAAATATGTTCAACAACAAATCAGAATTTCTTCGAAATACCTTGTTCTTAACAACCAAATGAATGACAAAAATTACCAAAAACGGAAATGAAACCAGTACGCTGTTAATTACAACACTAAATGAAAATGGATAGATTGACAATTCCGGAAAAATGTTCAAGTATTCCAAATTAAATCCAAATGGTATTACTGAAGCGATGCCAGTAAATAATTTAACATCACCACCACCCCAAATATTCAATTGCCACATCAAATAAGTTATAGTATAGGTAATAACTACTGAAATAATTGAAGCTAAAATATATTTAATGTTGGATGAAAAAATTGCCAAAAGAACATTTGAAATAAAGCCGAAAATCAAAAGATTTCCCGTCAACAAATCCGGAACAATACCCTTCTTAACATCAAAAATTGTGGCTAAAATACAAAATAGAATTGTAACTATTATTTGTAGTAGAAATATTACACTAAAATTCATAATTATAGTATAATACCAACTATAATATTAATTAGCTAGAAAATAAGCTTATAAAATTGTTTTAAAATGAAAAATTATATAAAAAAAGAAAAATTTAATTTTTAGAAAACTCATAAATAGCTTCTAAAAATGATTTAAATAATGGATGTGGTCTATTAGGTCTTGATTTAAATTCCGGATGGAATTGACAACCGATAGCCCATGGGTGATTTGGCAATTCAATAATTTCCACTAAGAAATCATCTGGACTTGTACCGGAAATTATTAAACCTTTGTCCTGCAAATCTTTTCTGTAATCATTGTTAAATTCATATCTGTGCCTATGACGTTCCTCGATATCAATTTCACCATAAGCATCATAAGTTTTAGTTCCCTTAATGATTTTACAATCATATGAACCTAAACGCATAGTTCCGCCCATGTTTTTGATTTTCTTCTGCTCTTCCATCATGTCAATAACAGGGAATTCCAAATCATCATCAAATTCAGAACTGTTTGCATTTTGATAACCGTTTCTTCTAGCAAATTGAGTCACCATGGACTGCATTCCAAGACAGATTCCAAATAACGGCACATTATTTTCAATTGCATAATCAATTGCATCAAGCTTACCTTCAAAACCTCTTTCTCCGAATCCCCCGGGAATTAAAATACCGTCCAATTCCTTTAACTCATCTTCATCCAGTGATTCGACGTCAGAACTTAAAAATTTAATATTGGCTTTCACACCGATGTTTGCAGCCGCATGAAGCAATGATTCCCTAATACTGATATAAGAATCTTCAAGTTCCACATATTTACCTATAATACCTATTGTTACTACAGGATCTGTTATTCTGAGAGAATCCACTATTTTTCTCCATTCATCCAACTTTGAGGAATCTGAATCAATATCCAATCCAATTCTTTTTACAATCAATTCACCAATATTGTTGTCCTCCAAAACCAAAGGAACCTCATAGATTGTACCTGCATCAGGAGTATTTACTACAGCGGTTCTATCAACGTCACAGAAATGAGCAACTTTGGCTAAAAGAGCATCATCAATGTGCTCCTGTGACCTGCACACGATTACATCAGGATTTATACCGACACTTCTTAATTCTTTTGTGGAGTGCTGAGTTGGTTTTGTTTTGAATTCTCCAGCTGCATTTAGGTAGGGGATAAATGTAACATGGACAAACATAACATTTTCTCTTCCTTCCTCATTTCTGAGTTGTCTTAATGCTTCAAGGAAAGGTTGGCTTTCAATATCTCCAACAGTACCACCAAGTTCAACCAGAACCACATCATAATCTGCACTTTCGGAGTTTTCCCTAATCATTTCTTTTATGCGATTAGTGATGTGGGGAATAACCTGTACACATTCACCAAGGTATCCTCCTTCTCTTTCCTTGGCGATGACGGATTCATAAACCTTACCTGTAGTAATGTTTGCCAGACCGTCAAGTTCAACATCCAAAAACCTTTCGTAATGACCAAGATCCAGATCAGTCTCCATACCGTCATGAGTCACAAATACCTCACCGTGCTGGTACGGATTGAGTGTTCCTGAATCCCAATTTAAATAAGGGTCTATTTTAATAGCTGAAACTTTTAAACCATAAGACCTTAAAATTCTTCCCATAGATGCGGATGTGATACCCTTACCTATGGAACTAACTACCCCACCAGTTATTATAATATATTTTGTCAGAAAAATCCTCTCCATAAAATAAAATTTACATTATAATTTTAGATTTTCATGATATATAAAAATTTAATTTCGCTTATAAAAGCAGTCAGTATCTGTTATTTTTCCAGTAATTTAATTTATTCTTAATTGCCCTTCCAGTCTCATCAAACTGAAACTGGCCTGCGTCACCATAGTTTGCAAAATTGTGCTGCTGAACAAAAAACCCGCATGAATCGTCAGGACCTGAAGGCAATTGTCCTTTTCTACATACCATTCCGTAAGCTGCTCCATATGGACTTACACTCCAAAATGTGCAGTTTAAACAGATATTACTGCCATTATTGACCATGGAATCATAATCAGGTTCTTCATCAAAGCCGAATCCTGATGAGTCATCATCCAACCCATCGAAAAATTGGCAGCATTCATCACAATAATTATCCTCATCCAGTTCTTTACCGCAATTGGGACATTCCATAATATCACAAATCCTTGAATTTACCTTCATCATACATTTTTTCAATCTTTTCCCAATGACCATAATAGAGAACATCGTCGCACATGGCTTTAAAATATAATGAACCGAACATTGGTGTTCTATACCATCTTACAATATCATCTACAGACTCGCCGGACTCTTCACATACAAATTTGATGAAACCGTAAAGGTCATTTTCATCCAAACCATTGGGATTATACATAGAATAGTTAGACATTACCTTTAAAATTGATTTGAATCTGATTTCCAATAATTCCTTGTTTTTCAATGACTTTTCACGCCTGCCCTCAATGAAAGGGTCATTAGGAATAATCTTTGAAAGCAGATCAATTCTTTTCAGAGCCCATTCATAACATTCCTCGTCCATTAGGAAATCTACGAAATTTTTATACAGGACAACTGCTTCACCTTTGCGCCCCAACTCAATCAAGCATTCACATTTCTGATCCAGATAGTCATCACGAAAAGGAACTTCACGAATAACATTATCCAATAAAGGAATGGCTTCAGCATATTTTTTCATCCCCATATAACACATTGCCATATCCCAGTCGACATTCTTCTGTGTCACTCTTTTGTAATATGTCAATGCTTCGGAGTATCTGCCGATCATCTTTAATGAGTAAGCCAAATTATCCAATATTTTTTCATTTGTTGAATCGAATTTCAGAGCTTTTTTTATAATATTCAATTGCAAGTTCCTTATCACCATCGCCCCAGGTATTCCTATCTGCAATATAATAATAAATATCACAGGCATCCTTGTTTTTCCCTAACTTAGCCAAACATTTTCCCTTTAGGGCTAAAGCATCATAATTGCCCATATCCCACTTTATTATCTGGTCACAATATTCAATGGCTTTCATGTGATCTCCAATCCTAAAGGATTCCTTTGCCATTTTCATCAAATCATCATCGCTCAAATGTATCCTTTTTGGAACATCAAAATCACGATTAGATACCCTTGAAGAGCGAGTTTCCTCATCATAGGACCTTCCTTTTAAATAATCGAAATATTCAACGTCAGGTATTCCTGTATCATTTCCGCCTTCAATAGGGTCGCCAGCTTCCCACATTCTCATGCCATCACCAATACAATATTGTGTATAAGTTGTTTATAAACTTAATGTCTCAATGAATTCCTTAATATATTTGTCACAAAATTCCCAGGTGTGTTCGCCGGGAGCTTCAACAAAAGTGGCATCAATGTTTTTATATTTCAGAAAGTCATAAAAATCAGCATTCTTTTCAAATAAGAAATCATCAACCCCACAGGCCATGTAGATATCCGGAACATCAGGGCAGTTTTCAATCAGATACTTTGGATCCTTATCCGAATTTTTAACATCACTCAAATTGCCAAAAACTGATTCATAAAACTCCCTGGAACGTAAAACATTACTGCTGTCTGAGTAATCAACAATTTCATCAGTTATCAGTGCCGCCGAAATCATCCCTATTTTGGAGAAGTTCTGAAAGTATTTCAAACCGTTTCTGATGGCTCCATAACCTCCCATTGAAAAACCTGCGATGAAAGTATCCTCCCTTTTATCGGACAGGGGAAATATGTTCCTTGTGATATCCAGAAGTTCCTGACCAACATATTCCCCGTAGTAGGCATGGGCCTTTTCGTTGTCAACATAAAAACTGTTCTCACCGCAGGGTATCACGATAGCTATTCCACGGTCCTCTGCAAATTTCTGAATGGATGTGTTTGCCAGAAAGATATCGTCGCTGCCATACAGTCCATGAAGCAGATACAAAGTCTTATATGGCTGAGGCACTATTTCTTCAGTATCCTGCAGGAAATGAAGATTATCGGATGGAAGTATTACGCTGATTGATGTTCTCCTCTGTAAGCTCCTGCACTTAACATCTCCTCTGAACAATACCATCTAAGCACCTATTCCAATAATTTATCCAGTTTTTCATTGATTTCTGTCAGCTGTTTTGAAATTATCCCCTGATTTTTTAAAATCAGATTCTGATTGTCTATAATAACTTTAAAGTGTGCATCGTTCAAATTTTCTGCACTGACCATCTTATTGTATATGTCTTCATTTTCAATCAATTAAAACACCTCTCAAGTCCATAAATCTGTTATGAATAGCGGGCTTGCATCATCTGCCTTTTCAAATCCGCAACTTTCATAAAACCCAACTTCATCATCGTAACCGACGACGACTATTCTTAAATAGTCCTTGTAGATATCTTTTATTTTATCCACTAAATGTTTTCCTATTCCATGGTCCTGATACTCCGGCCTCACCAGGAGATAGTGAACATAAGCAGTCATTATACCATCATCCATTGCACAAATCATACCTACCAATTTGTCCCCGTCCCATGCTGAAATCACCGTTTCAAAGTTTCTCATTGCAATCTGAAGCTTATCCGGAAAATGGCCTGAAGACCATTCAACAGACAAAAACAATTCCTTCAAATCATCTTTTTTAAATTCATGAATTTCCTTATATTCAATTTCCACCATCATATCACCCGGTATTCCGTCCATTTATTTGAGAAATATCTATAGACATAAATTCCAGCCCTCACATACCAGTCAATGAACATTGCTATCCATGTTCCGAATACTCCAATTCCCATCCAATCCGCAATTACATATGAAAGGGCTATTCTGCATATAAACATTACTGCCAAACTGATATACATTACCGATTTTGAGTCTCCTGCACCTCTGAATGTGGCCGGTAATGTGAATGATATCGGCCAGATTATGACTGCAAATATTCCATGCCAGATTACCATTTCAGCCGCCATTGCCTCTGTTTGAGGTGAAAGATTGTAAATGCCCAAAATAATAGGCAGAACTAAAAAGATCAATAAATTAATCACAATATGTGAAATAACAACCATCACCAGACACTTTTTATTGTAGTACCTTGCCTGTTCATAATCATTGGCGCCCACACAATTTGATATCACAGCAGTCAACCCCAGATTGATTGCAAAACCCGGCAGCACCGAAAATATTCCTATTGCATAACCGACAGAGTTGGCAGCTATTGCCATAGTTCCGAAAGTTGAAACAAGGCTTAATACTAAAACCCTGCCCAACTGGAACAATCCGTTTTCAATCCCATATGGAATACCTACCTTCATTACCTTTCCAAGCAAATCAAAATCAAACTTATGTTTCAGGGTCTTTTTAATGTGGAGCTTATAATTGTCATCTGAAAGGAAATGCAATATTAAAACAGCAGCCAGAACTCTTGCAATCACTGTGGGAATGGCTACTCCGCGAACATCCCAACCCAACAGATAAATGCAGATTGCATTACCTGCAACATTCAAAATATCACAAACAAGAAGTATGTTCATTGGTGTGACTGCATTATTTGTTGTTCTGAATATGGCTGCTCCTGCATTATATATTGCCAAAAATGGAATTGACAATGCCATAAAATATAAATATACATCAGCATTGGCCCATACATCAGCTTCAATTTGGCCGAATAAAATTCCAATCAGAAAAGGCTTCAAAAAGATTACTGCAATCATTAAAACTATAGATAAAATAGTCGAAAACCAGACAAGCTGTGTTGCGGAGTTTCGTGCCTTATCAATATTTTGATCGCCCAGGTACTGTCCTGCAACCACCGCCCCACCGGTTGCAAGAGCCGAAAACGAAAAGATGAGAAGCTGAACGAGAAAGTCAACCAATGAAACTCCCGAAATTGCAGCTTCACCCAATGACGCCACCATTACAGAATCAGCAAAACCTACAAAGAATTCCAAAGAATATTCAATTAAAAGCGGGATGAATAATGCAAGCAATGCCCTATTTGTGTATAGATAACCATCAGGAGTTTTAAATAAATCAGCAATGTTCATAATATCAGGAAAATAATTCTAAATAATTATATAATCTGACAACATATGAACTTTTTTATCGTACCTGTTTTGAAAAAAAGAATTGGAAGGTAAAAAATTACCTTATAAAGTTTGTACGAGGTTTGGATTCTTCAGTGACTGTCAAACCCTTTTCTGCACCTACTTCAAGACATTTCAGGAAAAATGCCATATTGTGAGCCAATTGTCTCATGGTGCCTAATCCTTCCTCATCCTGAAGCACTTCATCAGGAGTGTTACCGTGAACCATATTCCAGTAAAATGATGAAATTATAGGCATTTGGCTGATTCCCAAATATTTGATTAGCTGGTCATAAGTTGCAGTTGTACCTGCACGTCTTGCAGAACAGACTACCGCTCCGGGCTTATGCTTGAAAGCATCCCCACCTGACCCGTGGGAATTTGAGTAGAATGCCCTGTCCAAGAATGATGTCATGGATCCGTTGGCACCTGCATAGTAAACCGGTGAGCCGAATACGAATGCATCAGCATCATATGCCTTTTCGACAAATTCATTGACAACATCATTGTCAAATGTGCATTTACCCAATTCAGCGCATTTTCCGCAGGCAATACACCCGGTTATCGGCTTTGTCTTAATCCAAAATATTTCAGTTTCAATATCATACTCTTTTAAAGTTTTTTCAACTTCTTTTAAAGCAGTGTAAGTACAGCCCTCCTTGTGAGGACTGCCATTAATCAACATAACTTTCATTTTAAAAATCTCCACTAATAAGTCTTGAAATCAATAAGTGTCCTTTTTTATATTCAAGTGAACCTTTTTTAACCCCTTCTTCGTCAAATGATTCGCATTCATCCCCTTCACGTGCTGAATCATATATTACCAAAGGCACGTCGTCACGAGTATGTGTTCCAATATCAACAGGAGTTGGATGATCCGGCAATATGGCTGCCCTGAAATCCTGGCCTTTTAAACTGTCAATGATTGGACCTACTATAAATTCGTCAATTCGTTCAAGAGCTTTGACTTTTTCTTCACTATTATGGGCATGTCCCGCTTCATCAGGCGCTTCAATATGAATCAGCAATAAATCAGTTTCCTTTAAAGCTTCAATACCGTATTCACCTTTCTGTTTGTAGTCTGTATCAAAATAACCTGTAGCTCCAGGGACATTTACAATATTCATCCCAGCAAAGTTTCCGATACCCTTAAGCAAATCCACACCAGTTATTACTGAAGCTGTTATTCCATAGGTCTCTTCAAAGTTAGGCAGACTTGGTGTTACGCCCTGTCCCCATAGCCATACCATATTGGCAGGAATTTCCCTTTTTTGGTTGACTTCAGCATCTTTAAGGTATTCTTTTGATTCAAACATTATCTGTTGAATTTCCTGTGCCAGCTCACATTCACCGAACATATTGTCAGCCAGATTCTCACCTGCAATATCATGAGGAGGTATTGTTTTGATGCTTGAGAGAATTTGAGCATCTTCAATGCTGTCACAGGAGTAAATGAACAGATGCCTGTAGCTTACACCTGTATAGAACTTGCCTTTAAAATCAGGGTATTTTTCAGTGAAATATTTGTTCAACCCTTTCATCAGTTCATCGGCTTCCGCTGTTGAAATGTGGCCTGCATTAAAGTCATCCATTTCACCGTTTTCGCTGTAAATTGTATTGCATCTGAATATTACATCCTTCGGTGTTGTCGGTATTCCTTCACTGCCTGCTTCCAGCGGTCCGCGGCCGGTATAATAATCTTCCGGATTGTAACCGAAGATACTCATATTAGCCACATCAGAACCTGGAGTGTACTGGTCAGGAACATTATTTGTAAATCCGCCAAACCCTCTTTTAGCCAATTTATCAATATTGGGAGTATTTGCAGCCATCAAAGGAGTTTTACCTCCCAACTCTTCTAATGGATAATCGCTAGACCCGTCAGGGA
Organism: uncultured Methanobrevibacter sp.; assembly: GCA_902789505.1. Taxonomy (GTDB): domain Archaea; phylum Methanobacteriota; class Methanobacteria; order Methanobacteriales; family Methanobacteriaceae; genus Methanocatella. The sequence goes on from CADAOO010000023.1 coordinate 16,929, forward strand.
TAAAAATTACATATTTCATATTATCTAAAAAAGTATAAAAAATTAGTATTTATTTTTCAAAATACTAATCAAATCAGTCAACATCGCAGAAGCTGTTTCAATGGAGCCTGCTCCAAGTCCTATTACAGAAACTTCATCAGCCAAATCTGTTTTGATTGTGGCCATGTTTAAAGTTCCGCTTACATCATAGGAACTTCCCCTTTTAACCAAACGAGGGGATACCTGTAGATTGTCCGGAGATACTTCAGCAATCAACTTAATTAAATAATCGTCTTTTTTAGCAAGCTCAATAGCCTGGGAATTAATCTTTGAAATACCTTCAACCTTAACATCACTGTATGTAGCATCAATGCCTAATAGTGAATTTGCCAAAATTACGGTTTTACAGGCTGCATCAATACCTTCTACATCCTGAGTCGGGTCGGTTTCTGCTATTCCCAATTCCTGTGATTCTTTTAATATAACTTCATATTCTGAACCTTCTGAAGTCATTCTTGACAATATATAATTTGTAGTACCATTCAAGATACCCTTGATTGATTTTATCCCACAGGATGCAAGTGTATCTTTTGTGAAATTAATAATAGGCATGGATCCACCGACAGTTGCTTCATATTTGAATTCTACACCTGCCTTTTCTGCCGCTCCAACAACTTCTTTGAATTTGAGTGCCAAATGTCCTTTATTTGATGTTACCACATCTTTTCCCTGTTCGAAAGCAATTCAGGATATGCAGATAGTTTTCCTTCATTCTTTTTAGTTTCAACAAGTAACTTCTCATCCAATCCGTCTTGTGATATTGCAGATGTAGATGAGTCGGCAGCAGCCACAACCTTAACTGTCACACCTGTTTTATCTTTAATTAAATCCTTTTTCATGGAAAGGGCATTTGCCACACCTTGGCCTACTGAACCGAATCCCATGATAATAACTTTACATTCATCCATAATAATCACACTTCATAAGTAAATTTTTCTCTTCGGCAATTTCTGAAATTTTATCAAATACCATCTGTTTTTTGCCGATGTCAACTTCAATATTAATTAATGAAGTAGATTTTTCTTCTCCATTCAACTTAATATCAAATGCAACAATATCAACACCATCAAGTGCATTGATTTTATCCATTGTATCTCTCAAGTCCTGGTCAACAATGTCCCCAAATAGAATGGTAGTGATCTTTTCCTTTCTGATAACACCGTCCATTTCAATTACACTGAATCCTAACTCTTCAAATTTATTTATTAAACCTGCAAGATCCGCCTGTTCACCTTCCACTGTAAGCTGAACCGGAACTTTACCATTTTCATTTTTATAGTCTCTTTTATGGATAACAGTTACTAAATTAGCACCAAATGTACTTATCGGTTCTAATACTCTGAGCAATTGTCCAGGACTATCCAAAAGTTCTAGAACTAAATTCATTTTCATATAAATCACGCTTAATTAGTCCAATCTGCAATTTTTACTTTGAGATTTCCGTCTTTATCAATCCGGATTTTTCTCATGAGCTTCATCTTCACGGGTTAAATTCAAATTATCTGTAATGTACCAGGTTTCATCTGAATCCGGAATATCTTCTAAAATCTTTGAGAATTTTTCAATAATATCTTCAGCATCTTTTTCGATTGTCATCAATAAAACTCCTTAATAGTTAATAATATTATTATTTTATTTTTTGATATTAATAAAGTTAAAGATTAAAATAACAAAAAAATAGAAAATTATCCCAAATATTGGGAAATGTCAGTATCTTTTAAAATCTTTTTTCTTAAAATTTTGTCAATGCCCGTGCCATATTGGGCTGCCTTTTTAGGTCTGTAAGCTATTTCATAATCAAGACCCTCTTCAAATGCCAATTTTCTTAAAAAACTTTTTCTCATATCATCATGCATTGAAACTATCTTTTTATTGTCTGGAATGTTCAATACCAGTTCCACCAGCGCCTTGTCTAAAAACGGCAGTCTTAACTCAACGGAATTAAGCATTGAGCATGCATCATCCCTTTCAAGATTAACATGATACATGTTTGACATGTCCTCACGCAGGTTATAATTTAGTGTTCCGTCAACAAAGCTTTTAAGATATCTTTTATATCCGCCGAACAGTTCATCTGCACCCTGACCTGAAATGGCAACTTTAATGCCGTCGCGGGCCACCATCTTTGTTGCAAAATATGTTGTAAGGCCAACGCCCACCTTCATAAGATTGTCATCACCTATTGCCTTTACAACCTGAGGCAAAGCTTCACGAATCCTATCTTCTGTAACTTCAAATATCTCCAAAGGCAGATTAATGGATTTTGAAGCCTTTATTGCGGCCTCAACATCTTTGGAACCTTCAATGCCCACTGCATAAAGAGTGACTTTCAAAGGAATATTTTCCGAGATTTCCTTTAAAAGCAATGCAAGATATGAACTGTCAACGCCGCCTGAAAATATTACACCGACTTGCCTTAATCCTTCGACTCTCTTAACCAGGCTTAATCTCAAGAACTTGTCTATCTTATCCACATCCCCGTCAAAGACCTTTTCATAAATTGCCTGTGCCGGAGATATATCCTGCCAGTTATAGAGAATGTGTTCCGGCTTTAGGGTGTCAATGTCACTGAATCCGACCTCCTTTAAAGATTCCCTTGTAGATGCAAATCCCATTAAATCAGCATTTTTTGAATAGAATAATGGTTTTACTCCTAGAGGGTCACGTGCAATAGCCAGGTTTTCACCATCCCAGACAGCAAATGCGTAGTCCCCATCAATCAATCGGATCGCCATCTGAACTGCCTTCAATAAATCACCCTTGTTGTAAAAATCAATCAGATAAAGGAGGGCTTCACTGTCCGAGGTGATTTCCGCTTCGACACCCACCTTTTTGACCAGATTTCGGATAGTTGCAAAATTGTATAATTCCCCATTGAAAACCAAAACCAGATTTTCATTTGAAACCGGCTGAGGCTTTGACAATCTGTCGTTGCCGTCATAAATGGAAAGAAGATTATGGCCAAAAGCTATCCCATAATCATTGTCATCATAAAAGTCATCCGGATCAATATCCGTGCAGATTTCATCCAGAAATACTCCTGACGAATCAGGACCTCTATTCCTGGAGGTTTTCAGCATTTTAACTATATCGTTTCCTTTAAAATCGCCTTGCAGACCAACTATAGAACACATAATATCTAATTCTATTTTATTATTTTAACTTAATAATTTCATCCTTTTAATTCGTCAAACATATTAATCGCCTAAAACTTAATTAATATTTAAAAGTTGATGATTAACGTTTTTACCTTTTAACTTGGGTATCTTTGAAAAAAAAGTTTTATTAAACTTCATCCTTGCTATTTAGTATTTAATGCCATGTTAGTATTTAAAGTTCATCGAAAATATTTATAAAACTAAATTAAAATTTACATCTTCAATAACTGTCAGTTTAAATTTCTCTTCCAGTATGCAAACCCTGATGAATTTGATTATGACTGTTTTCAAAATCCGTCCATAGTCTCAAACAATAATTTCCATTGAGGATTGTTATGAATTATATCAAACCGGGAATACATGTAGTTCAATACCTGTACACCCTCATTAGTTATCCCGAAATATTTTATTTTCTTATTGTTTTTAACTTTCAACTCACTGACAATAAGATTCAAATCTTCAAGCCTATTCAAAATAGGATAAATATTGCTGGGGCTTGATTTTTTTAAAGATCCTTCCTCAATCAGTATTGTGAAAAATGCATCCAATTCATTTAAAATTGCATAACCATGAATCGGACCTTTGAATTTAATAATCCATAAAATCAAAAAACGAGACATTCCATTTACATAATGTTTGATTATGGAATTGTTGGTGATAACTTCAACACGATTGTTTTGAACAGATGAATTCGAATCGCCCATATTTTATAGTCCCAAAAATTAAATTATAAAAATCATGATTATGCAAATTAAATTGACTAATAATAAATTATAATTTAAATTATATATAAACCCATATTATAAAATTAATAACAATTAAGCAAATAACCTAATTTTAAATTAAAAATATCCTATAGATTGATAGTAACATCATACAACACATATTTTAAAAAAAAGGAAAAATTAAATTTTTACAGTAAATTTAAACAATTATTTCTTAATAATAAACATAATTCAATCATTACAAAACAAAATATGTCATATTAATTTTACATTTATTTAAAAAACAAATTAAAATCATTATTTAAAGAATATCTCATTAAATTTTCAATTAAAATTCATAATCATGATTAATCATTATTAATTAATTATTTTAAGTTTATTAAGATAAAATAATTAAAATATACCAAATATACCTTATTTTCATCAAATATTGAAATATCCCCCATATTTTTTGATTTAAAACTGTATAATATAATTTAATAAATTTTAAACAATAACTAATATATTTTTAATATATTATAAAATTTATAATATTGACTTATATATAGCTAAATAAAATATATTTATTAGACTTAACTTTAATTTTTTTAAAGTAAAATTGAAAGTTAGGTCGAAAAATATAGAGGTTAAATTAAATGTTTAAATTTGATAAAGAACAAGTAGTTTTTGACTTTGCAGGAGTCAAAATGGGTGGACAACCTGGAGAATATCCAACCGTTTTGGCAGGAACCATTTTCTATGGTGGTCACAATATTCTTAATGATGAATTAACTGGGGATTTCGATAAAGATCGAGCCGAACAACTAGTTAATGATATGGCATCAATTTCAGATGTAACCGGTAATCCATTTATTGTGCAGGTTTTCGGACAAACTGTTGAAGCTCTTCCAAAATATATCGAATACATCGGAGAAATCTGCGATGCACCATTTCTTATAGATTCAACATCCGGTGATGCAAGAGTTGCTGGCGCACAATATGCCGATGAAACTGGATTAACAGATAGAGCAATTTACAACTCAATTAACATGGCAGCAGATAAATCAGAACTTGATGCACTAGCTGAAACCAACATATCAGCTTCCATTATCTTAGGATTCAACCCTATGAACGCTACCATTGAAGGAAAAATGGCAATGTGGGAAGATGGGGATGATGGAGCCTATGAAAAAGGTTTGCTTGAAGTTGCTGCTGACTGCGGTATCGATAAATTCATGATGGATACTGCCGTAACCCCACTAGGCCAAGGTGCAGGTATTGCTGCTAGAACCTCATTTGCAGAAAAGGCAAAATGGGGATACCCGGTCGGATCTGGAATTCACAACGTTCCATCTGCATGGGACTGGTTAAGAGAATACAAAAAGGCAGGGAATAAAACCGCATTTACAGTATGTGATATCGGCGCAAATATTGTGCAGGTAATGTGCGGTGGAGATTTCGTTCTCTTTGGACCAATCGAAAATGCTAAAATTGCATTTCCGGCAGTAGCACAGACAGACATGTTTATGTGTGAAGCTGTAAAACCAATGGGAACCGAACCTGTTGATTATCACCCAATAAATAAGTTGTTATAATTTATCAAAGATACTGCTTTTTCAACCTCGACATCAATGAAAATATCTTTAAGGATATTTTTCAAATCTAAACAAAAATATAAACCGAATTAGCACTGGATATCTACCATCCAGTGCTTAAAAAAAAAATTTCAATTAATCATTTGCCCATCTTTTTAATTTAGGAAACACTTCATTCATCATTGCGCTGGCCTGTGCATTATCAATTTCAGGATGAACTTCAACCATCTTTTCAATGCAGAAATTCATCATCTCATCCATTGACATGTCTGAAGTGAATTCACCATCTTTAAAACAGTATAGGCAGTAATCTTCATTTTTTGTTCCGTCTGCATTGGTTCCAAAGAGCTTATCATCAGCCAAAGGCATTGCACAGGACTGGCAGAATTTTTGGTTTTCAAAATCATTCATGATATCACCATTACTTAATATTAACATGATTCTATTTAAATCAAATCACAGAGCGTCTGAAAAATAATTTTAAATTGAAACATCCGTTTTTGTGAAATAGATATATGAAATGACCAGTCCGATTACAAAAGTTGCCAGAATAACCCCATATGAAACTGTGATGCTTGTGCTGTACTCTGCTATCTCACCGGATGCAATCAGATACGGACATACCCACGGAACAAACGGTGCCCAGTTTTGACCATAGACCATAAGATTCACCAATGCCAATCCTGCACCGCCGATCATTGCCGGAACCATGTTTGTAATGAACAGTGATACAAACACGAACGGAGAGAATGACAAAAACAAAAGCACATTGGCATATAATAGCTGTGCAAAGCCATCTGCAAATATCTTTAAACTGAATCCGTCAAGACCCGCCGCAAAACCAAATGCAAGTGTTGATATGCTGGTGACAACTGTTAAAATCACAATCCATACTAAAAACATTATATATTTGCTTGCCAGGAACTTTTCCCTTGATACCGGAATTGTCAGCATTGTCTTTAAGGTATGCTCATTGTACTCTCTTCCAAACAGATAGGAAATGATTATTGCAAAAATCAAAACCGCAAACATTGCTGACATGTACATGTTCACGTTGGTGAATAATGCCTCAAAGGTTTGCCCCTCGTCAAAGGATGTAACCGCAATAAACATCAGCAGCGGAGGAAGAACAGCTCCAAGCAAGCTTAACAGAAATATTTTTGATCTTTTGAGTTTTAAAAATTCCATTTCAATAAAAGTAAACATCAAATCACCTCAATTATTAGATACAAATCTGGTAAAGAACTCTTCCAGATTCTCTTCACACAGATTCACTTTTCTAACGTCAATGCCTGCCTTAACAAATAACTCATTGAATTTATCCCTCAGATTCAAATGTGTATACAGGCAGATTGTATTTTCACTGACTGTGAAATCCTCATTTTCCTTAAGTTCCAGTGCTTTAAAAATTTTAACCGCCATAGCAGCGTCTGATACTTCGAATTCGACATGCTTGTCCAGCCTTTCAGAGAGCTCTTCACGTGTAATCTCTTCAATCAAAACTCCCCCGTCCATAAATCCGATGACATCGGCAATGTTTTCTATTTCACTTAAGATATGGGATGAAATTAGGATTGTTATTCCGAACTCATGTGACAATCTTTTAAGCAGCTGCCTGATTTCCTTTATTCCGAATGGGTCCAGACCATTTATGGGCTCATCCAAAATCAGCAATTCCGGACTATGCATAATTGCGGCTGCGATTCCCAGACGCTGTTTCATGCCCAATGAAAAATCCCTGAATTTTTTTGACTTTTCAGTATCCAAATTTACCATCTTAAGAACAGAATTGATACGAAATGGGTCATAATCACCCCTTATTTTGGCAATTACCTTTAAGTTCTCATATGCTGTGAGATTTTCATAAAACCCTGGAGTTTCAATGATTGATCCTATATTTGAGTATACATTTGAGTATCTTCTAGCGTTTTTTCCGAAAAGGAATATGTCTCCACTGCTCGGATATGTCAAATTTAAAAGCATGCACATTGTTGTGGTTTTTCCTGCTCCGTTTTTACCCAAAAGCCCATAGATCTTACCTTTTTCCACATGCATATTTACTGAATTCACAACCAGATTTTTGGAATATTTTTTTGACAAATTGTTTGTTTCGATGACGTAGTCTGACACAGATAAAACCTCCCCTAAATTAGTTAAAAAAATGAAAGTGGAATGCGTTAAAACATTCCATCTATTTTATGGATTCTCTATATATTGATCCGCAAACCCTGCTGAAAAATACAGTCATGTATGAATCTATAAACAATCCTTCAATTATTGCAATAACAATGGATATGATTACTGCCTGATTGTTGATGACTGCTGCAAATGCTACTGTTATAAAGCTCAATATGATGCCTACAGCAACAGAAATAATCATCATTACAATGACTGTGAACAGGACTATTCCAATATATTTTCCCCATCCTAGATTTGCAATATTGTCCGTAATTTCTCTAAAGTCAAATGCCTTTTTAATGCTGCCATATGCCACCATGTTGTTTACTGCCATAATCATGAGGAAATATGCAATTATAAAGAGCAACCCTGCAATTAAACTTACAATAATAAATACTGGTGAGTCACCCGCAAATGCTATTCCGGCAGCCCATACAATAACCGGAATGATATAATATGCCACGGCCACAATGAGGTATTTCATTCCTCTGACCAATAAGCCCGCAATGTCATTAAATCCCGGAAGATCTGCCTTCCTGTCAATTGAGAATTTTACAACATCATATTGATATCCTAATATGAACGATCCGACAATAAAACTAATGACTGATAAACCAACCACAAGGTAAATGTCTCCTGCCGGCAACTGCGAAAACGGTATCTGTGATACTGTGCTGTTGGTGTTTTCAACAAGATGTATTGACATTCTGAAAATATCAAATGATTTGATGCCTATGACTGTTGACAGTGCGCTTACTAAAGCAAACAGCACTCCGATTCCTAAAAGTTTTTTAATGTTAGTGAAGGGATATTTCAGCCCTTCAACGACGCAGTCAGTTATGCTTGCCATATAAATCACCTAGATTTGCATTGTGTAAAGCAATCCAATGGATCTTGAATTGAATATGCTCAGGTATGATCCGACAATAAACAGGGTTATGGCTGAGTTAATCAATACGCCCAATACGAATATTCCGCTTGGGTCGGCACCTAAAACTGCTCCGGAAATTCCGAATGCTGTAAATATCAGTCCGATGATTGCAGTTACAACAAATGAAATGACTAATGTTATGATTATTAGCCCAACATATGTTATGATGCATTCAAACCATCCGATTTCATCAATTACACTTTTAATTTCACTGAATGCAAATGCCTTTGAAAATGCTCCGTCATTGTATGCCATGTGACATACTCCCATTTGAATCATCAGCTCTGCAACTATGAAAATTACAAATGTAATCAGAGCTCCGAAAAGCATTAGTGCAGATGATGCAGCGCCTGATAAATTTCCGGCAATGACTGCAAATATCAAGAATATTATGAATGGTATAAGCAGATAAGCTATTTGAACAATCACGACTTTTACACCGTCAATGAACATTTCTATCAAATCATTGAATTCCGGCAACGGATCCCTTCCGTTGATTACTCCATGTACCGCATTGTTAATAACTCTATAATTGTATCCTGTAAGTAAGAATAGGGGCAGCAGCAGGAAGCTGAATAAACAGACAACTCCCAATATCACCAATTTTGTCCAGTCTTTTGTTGAATATTCAAGTGCGTCCTTGTATATATCTAAAATCATTTTATCACCTAATAATAATCATCATCAAAGATAAATATTTCTTCCATAATGAAATATTTCTCCCGATCTCCTTTAAACATCAGTTTATTAAAAACCTGGGTTATTTCATAGGCCAAAAATAAAGACGGGTTATACCTACCATTTTCCAGCGCATTAATGGTTTGACGGGTAACACCAACTTTATCCCCAAGTTCTTTTTGGCTCAGTTTGAGCTCTTGCCTTAAATATTTAATCATGGTTCTCATTGTATCGCCACAAGTTACTTATCATTTTGCAAAAGTATTTAAGTAGACAAGCAATTATGTTAAAAACTAATTACTTATGTTAATGTTAAATTACATAGTATATAAACTTTACTATTTAATATTAAACCATTTAAATTAATTTAAAACAAGTATAAAAAAATATATATTAGTATAATTTAATAATAATAACTTTAATATCTTATTTTTTAAAATTAAAATTATATTAAGTCTTTAATTATAATTTAATCAAATTATTATTGTTTTAAAATTTAAAATTAAAAACAAAATATTTATATAGTAAGTAAATCATCTTTAACATATGTAACATTTCATTAACATATTTGATGTTGCATGGCATAGTTCCAGGCAAAAAAAAGAATCATTCTTAATGAACACATAATATGCAACATTTTTCCTCTTACATATGCTTGGAACTAAAAATTTTCAAAACTGTTTTTCCAATCAAATAAGCTGCAGAATTATCAATACCAATGTCAGATAAATTAAAAATAAGTTTTTTCTTTTGATTAAATGAAAGGGATTTTTCATTAACATCCATGTTTTTCAAAAAACAAGTTAAAAGCAAATAGGCAGTATATATCAAAGAGTTTTAAAAACCAAATTTCAGTCCAAAAAGTAGGAATGTCCATTTCTAAAACAATTAAATCATCGGAACTATTGAATATACTGTAATCAATACAACTACCGTTAAAATTACAATGGCTCCCATAGGCACTTTCTTCCAGGCAAGGCCCGCTGCAACAACAGCACCAATCAAGCCGATATACCACAGCTGGCTGTCTACAGTCAAAACTCCCGGGCATATCAGAGCAGCAAGAGCAGTATAAGGAATTAAATTCAGAAATTTTTCAAATTTTGGGCTGAAATTCAATTTGTCAATAAACAGTGCAGGAATCAGTCTTGGAATGAAGGTTACTACTGCACAGCCCAATATCACTAAACTGATATAATCCATTATGCATCACCCGAAAGCACATATTCATCATCAACAAGATACATTCCAATTCCTGCCCCAACAAGAGTTGATACTATCAGGGACCAATTTCCCAAAAATTGACTTAAGACAATATTTAAAACGGCAGTTATTAAAACCAAAATTGCAATCTGCTTGTTTTCCTTAACTGCAGGTGTTAAAATGGCTACAAACAACGCATAAAGTGAAATATTGAAACTGTTGGTTACAATGACCGGAAGCATGTCAAGTAAAAACACTCCAATTGCAGCTCCAAAACACCAGCTCAGCCATGCAGTAATCGCTATTCCCAGATATATCCAGATTGAGGAATCTTCACTTAAGGAAAACATTGCAAAAGATTCATCGACTGTTACATGGGCTGCCAGGATATTCAATGGAGTATTTGACTCCTCCACCTTATTCAGCACACAGGTTGACATTACAAAGTATCTTAAATTAACAACGAAATTTGTTAAAACAATCGCTATTACAGTAGCACCACTTAATGCCATTGATGCTGCAATAATCTGGCCTGCACCGGCATAAACTAAAAAGGACATGGATATTGTTTGCAAAGGAGTGAAACCCGCCTTTATAGCAATTGCTGCGTAACCAATCCCCATCGGAACATATCCGAATGTAATTGGAATACCCTTTTTAGCACCATAAATAAACTTATCCTTTCTAGAAATAGTAATGTCTCCCAAAAATTTAAAAAAATAAAAAAATTAGTGATTTAACCTAATAAATGACTAATCTGATCAGTTGTAACAATTCCCAACACTTTCATATCCTCATCAACAACCGGAAGGGAAGAAATGTCATATTCACTCATCATCCTAGCTACACTTTCAATTGAATCATCAGCGTAACAGTATTTTACTGTAGTGGTCATGATGTCCTTCAGATGATTTGAGCCAGTTGCAATTGATTTGGATAAATCCCAACTGGTAACAATACCAATCAGTTTATAATCATCTGTAACTACCGGAATATGAGTAACCTGTTTGTCCAGCATCATTTTAGCTGCATCAACAACATCTGCATCCTCTTTGATGGTCACCACGACTTCCCTCATCAAATCAGTGACAACATTATTTGCCAGGAATTTTGATAATATAAAGTTCAACTGTCCTTTTTCAAGCAAAAATGCATCATGTCCATAGTTGGATTTGATTTCAGAAAATGATACTTCAACATCATTTGCATTGAGTGCAGTTACGATTTCGGTACTCTGTTCAGTCGGATATAGCCAGTCGGAATCAACAGATATGACTTCAACTTTAGCTTCAATACCCTTGAATCCGTCAATTAATGATTTATTAACTGACAAATCAAACAGGTCGACAGCCTTTGTAATATATAAATAACTGTTTGCATCAAAACGCTTTACAAATGTTTCGCCCTGATGTTTCAGATAACTTTCAACCTGAAAATCTGTTGTAAAATCATAACTTATCTCTTCTTTATCCTGCAAATCACGACCGAATTTAATATACATTGATTCATCACTCAAATAAGTAATGTGAGCAATCATTCTGGCAATTGAAAGACCGTTCCGTGGGATTTTACCGGTTTCATAGTAATTCCCGTCGTTCCAGTCAGGATCTGAAAAAATTGATTGTCTGCCCACCGCATTAAATGCGATTTGTTGAGGTGAAGACATCGCAGCGGTGGCCATCGGAATAGCTTTTTTTGCCATTTCAGGATAGGTTACCAGCCATTGAAGAACTTGCATTCCTCCCATTGACCCACCGATAATTGCATACAGCTGGTCAATCTTAAAATAATCAACAAGTTTCTTTTGGACTTCAACCATGTCCTTTATGGTAACCACCGGAAACTCAATCCCATATTCTTTCCCAGTATCCGGATTGATGGAGCTGGGTCCGGTTGTTCCTTTACAGCCACCCAATACATTTGAACATATAATGAAGTACTTCTCACTATCCAAAGCCTTTCCAGGGCCTATAACAATTTCCCACCACCCTGGCTTTTTATCTCCTTCATGCCATCCTGCGGCATGTGCATCTCCGGTCAATGCATGACAAATTAAAATAGCATTAGATTTATCCTTATTGAGTTCACCATAAGTTTCATAAGCAATAGTAACATCCTTAAGAGATTTGCCGCAATCCAATTCAATCGGCTCATCGATGTGCAAATATTCCGTCTTAACAATGCCAACAGATTCTTCACTCATTTAAAACACCTAATTTTTCAATAGCTACTTTAGCAGCACCTTGTTCTGCTTCTTTCTTATTTTTTCCTTTTCCTACACCCATTTCCTTTCCATCGACAAGTATTGCAATTATAAATGTTTTATCATGGGGAACACCGTATTCGTGTAATATTTTATACGATATTTCTATTTCCTGTGCGTCTCCGTATTCCTTCATTGCTGATTTATAATCTGCAAAGAATACCTTTTCCTCATCAATGTATCTGAAAATTATTTTTGAAATGAAATCTTTTGCAAAATCCAATCCCTGATCTAAGAACATTGCTCCTAAAAACGATTCGAATATGTCTGCTGTAATAGACAATATTTCATTATGGGTTAAATTTGATTCCTCAGCAGATACTTTAAGATAATCCTGCAAACCAAGCTCCTGAGAGTAATAAATCAGAGCATTCTGACAAACATAATTTGCCCTTAATTTAGTAAGTTTTCCCTCTTCATACTGAGGATATTTTTTATACAAATATTCTGATACTATAAGACTTAAAACAGAATCCCCCAAGAACTCCAATCTCTCATAAGTATAATCTAACTTATGTATTGTTCCATAAGAACCATGAGTAAAAGCCATATCATATAAATGTTCGTTTTCAGTTTCAATTCCGAATTTTTCAAATAGATTCATAACTAAAAGCCCAGACTTATTTAATATTAATATATAATTATGGAATTTTAGTTATATATAATTATTATATAACAATAGTTATAAATATTACTTTTCAGATGCTCTCTAACTTTTTGTTTATATATAAATCATGAATAAACTAATCTTAAAAAAGGATTTGGTAGTATGATTTTAAATTGGAAAGACGAAATTACAAAAATCGATCCGGATATAAAGTTTAGAGCTCACGGCGGATGGTTAAAAACCGTGGAAAAATTAGATAAAAGCGTTAGCAATGGCTACTCACTTGTTGGAGATTTTGTTCATGCAGGTGACTTTGAAGAGGAATATTGCGAAGGATTATATCTCGACTGCAATAAGGAAGGAAATTCCAAAAAGCCACAGCAGGACTATCGCCTATTCAGATTCAAAGACGGTAAAGTAAGATTGCTGGATATGGTAATCGATGGCACTAAAGGTTGGGCTCCCGAGCTGTGGGAAGCTGTTGAAGATGAAATTTAAAAAAAAAAAATAAAGATTATTCCGAAATTTTACCCCTAGGTACAAATTTCGAAACTCTTTTTACCTGAATGTATTCACCAGGTTTTGGACATTTGTGGTTTTCAAGAAGAATGATCTTATGGTCCAGATTTTGAGCGAAATTCTTTTCCTTTCCTTCAATGATTCCTCTGAAGTTTACACCGAACTCACCGGTGTCGCCAATGTCCACAGTCAATTTTCCTGAGGAATCCAAGTTATCAAAAAAATCCTCGAGTTTCATTGTTTCAAACAACGGTGCCTTATAACTGAAAGCCATAAGTCCGTTTTTATTTTCTCTTATTTGAACTCTTCTCTGATCAAGTTCTACAAATTCCCTTGTTTTAACATTAGTAATTTTAATCTTGTTTGAAATTTCGGAGTTTAACATTATTATCACTACCCTATATGGCAGAATTCACAGCATTCGCATGTCGGTTCAAAGTAATTGTCATCAGGCACAGCAATGGCCTTCTGCATGAATAAAGTTACATTGAATTTTGATTCATATTCCTGGCTTACCTCCTTAGTTATTGGAGATAATCCCCTATAATACACAGGCCGGTAACCTGTTCGGGAAATATTGAAATAGAATTTTTCACCATTCTGGAATTTTGAAAAGAATTTTTCCAATTCCTTTGTTTGTTTTGGAGTTAAAGAGAATTTAACACCCATTGTATCATCGCTTCTTTGCATAATGCCAAGACTGTTGATATCTACTGATAAAATATCTTCCTTGCCCTTAACAAAGACAACAGATTCATCCAAATTCACATCATTATCACGAGCAACATCATCCAATTTAATCATGATGACTCCTCCTAAACAATTAATATGTTTATGAATGTATTTAAAATAAGTTATTAATAAAACCAGCAGTAAGTGAAAAGTTACTTGAAAAATAGATTTGAAAGAAGATTATTAAATAATCTTCAAAGCTTTTACCAACTATACTAATCTTTGCCTGGTAGTTGGTTTTTTATTTTGCCAGCTGTATCTTCTGAGTTTTTTGGATTTACCGAATCCACAAGAAGCACAGACTTTTTTACGTATGTGATAAGTGTTTCTACCACATCTTCTGCATCTGATATGGGTCTTTTTATTCTTTTTACCCATTGATGGAGTTCCCTTTGACATAGTATTGAATAATATTTATGGTGAGATATAAACAATATTGTCTCCTCTGATGAGGACAACACCAAGTCTTCTAGTGACTTCACCGTCTTGTAATTCTTCTGCATCGTTAAGAACTAAATTCATGTGTAAATCGAAACTCTTAAGAATGCCTCTAAATTCACGATCTCCTTTGAGTTTAATTAAAACCGGAGAGTCTACAGATTTTCCTAATGCGTCAAGTGGTCTTTGAACATTTTGTCCGCTCATTATATCACCTTATATTATTACAAAATTTTAGTTTTATGAATCAAATTGAGTAAACACTCATTATTAGACATAATATAATCAAGTTAAGATAAGACAAAACCTAATTAAAACTAATACTATTAAATATAAATTATCTAGTATATAAATGTTACCTTATTTTTAACAAAAAGTATTGAAAAATTACCCAATTACTAATTATTATCTTTCGGATATTTAAAATTTAAAACGGACATTATTTTTCAAGTGCTCTCCCACTTGCTATATAAAATGACAAAAACATAAACAAAATCACGCAACCATCACCAGGTCATTAAAATGCACTTCGATAAAGACACCTATATCAAATTACTTATCCATATTTTATCCAAATGTTATAATAGACCACAGATAGGAAAAACCATGCTGTGTACAATACTATATTTCATTGATTTTAATTATTATGAAATATACGGAACACTATTAACAAAAGAAACCTATATCAAGTCCAAAAAAGGAATCAAACCAAAACATTTTTTAGAAATAACACGGGAACTGATTGAAAAAAAGAAACTCTTTTTAAGAAAAGAGCCATATTACAACCGAACAATCCACAAATACTATCTGACAATAATCCCCCAAGCCAAATTCGCTGAAAAGGAACTTGAAATAATAGATTTGAGTATAGAAAAATTAATAAATCACAATGCCAGCTCAATAGCCAAATACACAAGAACAGATCCTCCATTCAGCGCCGCGAATTTGGGCGAAGAAATAGACTGCAGATATGTTTTTTCAAGAAAAAAAGAATATTCACTAAGAAAAATTAAATTAAAAAACAAATGAACTACCTAAACCTGTATAGATCTAGGATTCTTACTTCACGGGCTGATACTCTCCCATGAGAGTAGGATTACCGTGCTATCCCCCCTGTTCCAGAGGTTCATTGTTTCATCGATTAAATTAATTAATCCTTGTTTTAGAATGTTTTTAGCTGCATTAATATCCCTATCATGTATTTCTTGGCATTGTGGGCATTTCCATTCTGTTTCATATTTTAGGTCTTTGTTGTAGTATCCGCAGTGGCTGCATATTTTGCTTGATGGGTACCATTTGTTGACTTGTCTGAATGTTTTTCCATATATTTCGGCTTTGTATTTAATCATTTCAACAAATTTTTTCCATCCGATTCTTTGTAATTTTCGGCTATTGTAAATGTTTTGAAACATTTCTTTTATGTTTAGGTCTTCGAGTATGATTATGTCGTATTTTTTAACGATATGTGTAGTTATTTTATGGTAATAGTCATTGATTCTGTTCTTTTTTTTGTCTATCCATTTTCTGTAGGTTTTTAGTGTGTCTTTGTAGCGGTTGCTGTTGTATTTTTGTCGAGATAGTCTTTTTTGGTATTTTTTGATCATGTTTTCCTCGTAGGTAACGTCTAAATTGGCTATTTTTAGTCCGTTATCGAGTGTTGATAGTTTTCTCATACCTAAATCGATTCCCACAGCTTTGTTTGTTTTAGAAAATTCAGATATTTCAGTTTTGATATTAAATACGGCATAATATTTTCCATTTTCTAATTTAATTGTCACATTATTGATTTTAACATTTTTTAATTTTTCATGATATTTTTTGCTTGTCCTGTAATATATCTTTCCTAATTTTGGTAAAACAATTGTATTATCATTGATTTTTATATTGCCATTGTTTTGTATTCTGAATGACTGTTTGTCATGTTTTTTGGATTTGAATCGTGGGTAACCACCCTCACCACTGAAAAATTTATTATAAGCATGTATAAGATCTCTGTAAACTTGTTGCAGGCTAGATGATTCGCTTAAATATAAAAAATAATGTTCCTTTTTGAGCATATTCAGCATAGCGTTAAAAGTAGTCATGTTGCACTTCAGTTTAGTGTAACCATGGAATTTGAATAATTTATAGGTTTCTTGATAGCATTCTAAGAGCTTATTCCATGTAAACCTGGAATTGCCTATATTCTGATTAATTTTACTCATAATATCCTCATCCGGATACAACCTAACCTTCAAACCTAGATTAACACATTTCATAAAAACAATTAACTCCATCAAGACATATTATATAAACTAATTTAAATAATAAATAATATATAAAAAAATAGAGAGAGCATTTGAAAACTAATATCTTATAGAATGCTTTTTTGTGAAATTCATCCCCACCTTTAAGAGGTCAGGGTATCCTTTCACTATTAAGATAAAATAATATTATTCATTAAAATATCATAGGCTAAAAACATGAGCATAAAAGTTAAAAAAAGAAATTTCCTGAAAAAGAAAAAAATTAAAGAGATAAAAGCTGAATTGGGCGAATACGGCGATTTGCTTCAGAATAAGAAAAATGTTGAAATACTTGAAGCCGAACCTAACTCATTTATTTTGGTGGATGGTGAACCTTACATCATAATAATTGAAGATAAGCCATTTCCAACCCTGAAAGCAGCACTTGCAAACCAAATTGAAAGTAAAAAAGTGACTGTTGATATGGGAGCCATCAGATTTGTAAGCAACGGAGCGGACATCATGAGCCCAGGAATTGTTGCTGCAGATGACGGCATTGAAGAAGGAGACATTGTTTTAATTGTTGATGAAACCCATGGAAAACCATTAGCTATTGGAGTAAGCCTTATAAGTGGTGAAGAAATGGTTGAAAACGACTCTGGAAAAGCCGTTGAAACAAAACATTATGTCGGCGATGATATTTGGAATTTTGAAGTTTAGGTGATTGGATGGCAGAATTAAGATATCGTGCAGGCAAAATCAAAGACCCAGGAGTTCACAAAATCGGAATCATAGCACTCGGATCACACTTGGAAAATCATGGCCCTGCACTTCCGATTGATACCGATGCAAAGATAGGCGCACACATCGCATTTCAGTCAGCTTTGAAAACAGGAGCCAAATTTTTAGGAATAATATTTCCTGCATATGAACTGGATGAAATAGACCACGGAGTACATGTTTCTCTTGATGAGTTAAAGGAAAATGTTATAGAAACACTTAACTCCGCTAAAAAATTCCTGGATATAGAAAAAGTCGTTATTGTCAATGCTCATGGCGGAAATATCCCTCTTATCACTGAATTATGGGATATTGAAGATAAAACCGGAATGTCAATAATATTCAACAACAAGGTCATCTCATCAGAAGGGCCTCATGGAGGAAGCGGTGAACTTTCAATGGCAAAAATTTTAGGCATACTCAATGAAAATGAAATTGAAAATCAGGCCAATGTTGATGAATATGAAGAAGTTGGCCTATACGGATTTGAAAAAGCACGTGAAAATGATCCCAACATCGAAGAGGGAGCAATGGACGTTAAGGAAAATGGTGTCTATGTGGATGAGGATTACGGAAAAAGACTGTTCGATTTGTCCATTAACTCAGTGCTTTTAGATGTTGAAAAACTATTAGATTTTTAGAATGATTATTCTACTTTTTGAAGTTCTTGATTTTGTTTGGAAGAACCCTCAGATGATGGATTTTTACCATCATTTTGATTAGATGAATGTTGGGAATTATCTGTAGTTGTTTCAACATTATTAGTATCACTTGAGTGAGCAGAATTATCAACTGTTGTCTCTACGTTGGAGCTTGATGAACCACTGTAATCCTTATGCTCATTGCCATAGCTAACACCGGTATCACCAGTGCCGTCAGTAATGGCTGACAGATTGTCCAAAATGGTAGGACCATTGCCAGTTCCATTAGGCAGAATGGATATTGTGCCTGTCATGGATGCACAAACACTAGCCAGACAAAATGCAATGACTGCAATCACAAATATTACCAATACAGTAGCTGATCTACTTGCCATATTAACACCTTAAAATTAATTAACTATAATATATTATGATTACTTATATAAATATGTAAGGGTAATTATGAAAACTATAAAAAAAGCTGTCCAATGTGAAATAAACGTGAAAAAATCTCAATTTATTTGCTCTTTATTTCCAACAAAAACCAAAAAAGAATCAAAGGAAATCATTCAGAAGCTAAACGAACAGTACAGCGATGCCACACACAACTGCACTGCCTATATCGTAAGTGACGGCGAAGGCTTTGACGATGACGGGGAACCCGGCGGAACCGCAGGAAAGCCAATGATAAATGTTTTGAGGAAAAACGAACTTCACAACATCACAGCCGTTGTTACCAGATACTTCGGAGGAATTAAATTGGGTGCCGGCGGACTTGTAAGAGCCTATTCCAAATCAGTTATGGAAGCTGTTGGCGAAGCGGAAATAGTTGAGATTGAAGAATATGATGTTTATAGACTTACTTTTGAATACTCAGACATTAAAATAGCTGACAGTGAAGTTAGAAATAACCGTTTAACTACAATCGATAAGGAATATTCCGACAAGGTCAGCTATGATGTGGTATCACCGGATATGAGAGATATCGAAAAAATATTTGAAAAATATTCCGGTAAAATTAGCGTTGAATATAAAAATAAACAGTTTTTAGAAAAAATTTAAAAAAAATGAATGAAGAAACTTATTGTTCTTCAAAATTTGATGCAGGTACACCGCACATAGGGCAGGTGAATCCTTCAGGTAATTCATCTGCTTCATGAACATATCCGCATACTTTGCAAACAAAAGCCATGTTATTTTCTCCTTATTCTATTTGTTCAAACATATCTGCGGAAGCACCGCACATAGGACATTTATAGTCTTCAGGAAGTTCATCGAATTCATCAGTTACAAATCCGCAAATTTTACATTTAAATTTTGCCATATTAACAATCTCCTTAAATTTTAAATTAAAATTTAACTAATAATAGTTTAATTATTTGTAATATATAAAACTATTTAAATTTTTTCAAACATTGATTTCGGCATTCTGCATTTTGGACATTTAAAGGAAGCAGGCAAGTCCTCAAATTTAGTTCCTTCAGGAATATTTAATCCTTCTTCTATATTATCCTCATCAAAAGTATAACCGCAAATTTTGCATTTATAAATAGCCATAATATAATCTCCATTAGAATTCAGAACCTATTCGGAACTTTCAAGTGATCAGGAAGCGGTTTAATTCTTGCAGGTGTTCCGATAGCCAAATAAAATGGCGGAACTGAATGTATTACAATAGCTCCCGCAGCAACAATTGAACCTTCTCCAATTTCAACATTTGACAGAAAAGTTGTATTACCACCAATGGAAGCACCACGTCTGACTCTAGGTCCCTGAAGTTCGTAGTTAATCCTTACAGGATATTTATCATTTGTAAAACAGGCACAAGGTCCAATAAATACATTATCCTCTATTACTGAATTGGTAGGAATATACACATTGGATTGGATGCTGACATCATTTCCAATAATTACATCCCCCTCGATTACCGTATTTGTCCCGATTAGGACATCATCCCCGATATTTGTGTTTTCACGTATGACAACATTGTGTCCTGTTCTGAAATTATCTCCGATAACCACATCATTGTAGATGATTGAATTTGACCTGATGGTATGGTTTTTACCGATTACTGGAGGTTTTGAATTTGGGGAATATTTCACACCGAACTGGATGTTTTGATCGGCAGGGAATTTCAATTCAGGTTTTGAATAATCGGGCGGGACAGATTCTCTTTCAATAACAGGTCTTTCATAAACAATTTCGGAAGGTTCTTCCCTTTGCGGAGGCCTTACAATATTCTCCTCCCGATAAACAGGTCTGGAAGGTTCTTCCCTTTGCGGAGGCCTTACAATATTCTCCTCTTGATAAACAGGTCTGGAGGGTTGACTGTATAACCTATCGGTTTCAGGAGTATTAATCACATAAGGTTGTTTTTCTTGAGAGTAATAATTAGGATTCTCCATGACTTGTTCATAAGGTTTTTGCCTATTTTTTAATTGCTTATCCCCCAGAGTTTGTGAAAATCTGACCATATTATCAAACCTTTATTCAATTAAATTGTATTTGTTAATGAATTAATTTATATAATTAATAAGTATATATACTGAATGGTTCAAAAGCAACGATTCATTAAAAAAAATAGAAATTTTTAATTTTAAAAAAAAATTAAATATCTTTAAAATAATAACCCAAATAGATTCCAGCATAAGATACAACCGGAATCAGCAGAATGAACAAAATTATTTCAAATATAAAACTCAAATCCATAGATGAAGCAATATTTGAAGCTGATGATACTCCAGTAGAACTAGAACCTGATCCCAGAGGCGAAATTGAACTTAAAACTGACATAAACCCCATTAGAAATGTGAATAACAATCCGTAAATTGAAAATATTACTGCATATATGCTTGCAATATACACTAGAAAGTTCGGAACAACATATGACTTATCCCGACAGGCAAAGTATCCCACAAACATTGACGCGAAGAATACTGAAAATATCAATGTTAACAACAAATAAGTTGAAAAGCCTATTGAACCATTTTTCATAAATGATGACCATATAAAAGAATCAATAAACAGGAAAATACCAAAAATAACAAATGAGAATATGATTACAGGAATATTTGCCTTTTGAGGTAAATTATCGAAAAAACCATTCGAAACATCTGTTTTAGGGCCGGCAGTACCGTTTATCAAATCATAACCGCATTCCGTACAAAATTCATTTTCATAACTGATTTCATTTCCACAATTCGGACAGTGCTTTTTGATAGGCATTGTTTAACCTCCAGTATTATTAAGTTATGATTATCATATTAAAAAAAGTTATTTAAAAGATTAGTAATTTCAAGTGAAGATAAATTCAAAATTTATTTAAAAAAAAATAATGGGAATTATATCCCATTAATGAATGATTTAAACCAGTCAAAAAGGCCATCCAATGAGAAACCACCGTTAGTGGTGTTTCCGATAATGTTTCCGACTTTATCTTTGTAATGGTTCACATCACCCTGTACGTTCTGCACTTGTTGAATGGAATCAGCCAGGTTTTCAATATCATTGTTTGTTATGTTGATGTTATTGTTCTGAACATAATTGTTTATGATGTTTACGATACGTGCATGATCTGTAACATTATCCTTTGAAACTTCATTTTTGACATCATCAACCAAATCGGATAGCTTATCCGCATCCACACCGGAATTGTTAACAATTTGAGCTTCTGTATAAATCTCATCGGTTGCTGCCTGTTTTACAGTTTCCGGAATTTTAACATCAGTAGCCTGTTCATATGAGTTCATAATACCTGCAAGAGCAGATTCACCAGTCGCTTGGACAGGACTTGTTACATAGACGTGACCTTTTGTAATTCCAGCTGATTTCAATGCTGAAATGTACATGTCTCCGGTAACTGTGGTGATTTTTGATTTGTCCACACTGACTTTCAGGTTGTCATTGTCATTTAAATCCACAAGTGCAGATGACAATATCTGATTGGAATTATAATACTTTCCAGTGATTCCGCCGGATATTTTATTAACCTGATCGGCAGTTATGATTTTGGAATCCGCACTGTTCAAATCAGCTTTTGCCTGAGTTTTGAAGAAGGTATCTACAATTGATTTGTACTCTGAATTTGCGTGAGTTGTCTCACCGTAAGTTATTACAACGGAATTTGCTTCGCCTGAAAATCCCACAGGGATTAACATGGCAACTACGATTAAAGCCAATATTGCTATAGTAATTTTTCGCATTATTATCACCCCGATAAATTCCTATCTTAGATTATCCGAAGTAGTATATAAATGTTGCAGTTTTTTGAAAATTTTTCAATGATTTTTAAATATAAAAAAATATTTAAAAAATAAACAATTATATAACTAACTATTCTAAAAATTGTTCAATTGAAAAATTGTAAAAAGTGAACGTTAAAAAATAATACAAAAAATAATCACAGATACTTTTCATATATTAAGCAAAATTGAAAATTGTCCAATAGAATGACGGGTTATTATTTGACTTATCCAATGTCAAAGAGGAGACCCCACCTCAAAACATTAACTGTGCAACTTTTTTAATTGAAACTTGGTTTTGTAAAGTTGTTGATGTATAAGTACCTCTGAAAAGTAAACTGATTTTTGGAAACCTTGTTGTTAATGTAAATTTCGATTCATTAAAATTATAGTTACAGATTTACATTCGATTTAATTGGTGTTAATGTTAAGCATTTTATAGCAGGCATCTTGTGCAAAAAACCAAAATATATTTAAACTTCAAATTCATTAATTTAAAAAAGACAAAAAAAGGAGGTTGAAAATGAAACTTTGGAACCCTGCGGCATTTTTCATAAGCCTAATAATGAGTATGGTAATGGCAGTAATATTTGGAATACTCGTTCCGTCATTCATGGGTCTTCAAGGACTTGAATGGGATTTGTGCCTGTATATGTGGCCATTGAGATGGCTGACAGCATACCTGCTAATCAACATTATTGTTTATCCGATAGGATTCAGATTGGCGGAAAAAGTATTTAATTTCAATCCAGACAGGGACGGAATGGGACTTTGGAATCCGGCGGCATTTTTCATAAGCCTGATTATGAGCTTTGTTATGGCTGCAATATTCGGTTTGCCAATGGGATTGCCTGCGGATATGTTTTTCTATTTGTGGCCGTTGAGATGGGCAACTGCATACTTACTGATCAACATTATTGTTTATCCGATAGGATTCTGGCTTGCTAAAAAAGTCTTTGGATTTGATCCTATGGCAAATTAAGAATTTTAAACCAATTTAACTAATAATAACTATAATCAAAATACTCTTCAATCATAGGGAATTTATAGACTAATAATTGATTGTTCACCGGACTAGGATTAGCCGTTTTTCCATCATGCTATGTCATCGCTGCTTTGAGAATTCAATGTATTGTAGTAATAACCTTTCTGTTCCATCAATTCATCATGGTTTCCCTGCTCGATGATATGTCCATCATCAATCACGATAATCTTATCCGCATCCCTTACGGTTGAAAGTCTATGGGCTATGATGAAACTTGTTCTGTTCTTCATTAACTTATCCATGGCCTTTTGAATTATCTTTTCTGTTCTTGTATCAACCGATGAAGTTGCCTCATCCAGAACCAATATCTGTTTGTTTGAAAGGATGGTTCTTGCAATTGTTAAAAGCTGCTTCTGGCCATGGGAAATATTGTCAGTATCCTCATTTAACACCATTCCATATCCTTCAGCGCTCTGCATTATAAAATTATCGGCATGCGCCTCTTTTGAAGCGGCTATGACTTCCTCTTCAGTGGCATCCAATTTTCCATAACGAATATTGTTGAATATTGTATCATTGAAAAGCCATGTATCCTGAAGCACCATACCAACAAGAGACCTGACACTGTTTTTATCGTATCTGTTAATGTTGACGCCGTCAATTTTTATTTCACCGCTGTTCAAGTCATAGAATCGCATGAGCAACTTTACAATAGTTGTCTTTCCTGCTCCAGTTTCCCCTACAATAGCTACTTTTTCTCCTTTTTTAACTTTAAATGACAAATCCTTTATTATCATCTCATCTTCATTATAACCGAAGTTAACATTTTCAAAGCTGATCTCTTCAGCTATTTCATTAATCTGTTCACTGGAAGGGTTTTCTTCAATGTCTATTTCAAGAAACTCGAAAATCCTCTCGCTTGCCGCCATTGCAGTCTGTATCATGTTCATGACTCTTGTTATCTGTTCAATCGGGGTTGTGAAGTTTTTGGAATACTGTATAAATGCCAGAATATCCCCAACACTAATCGCACTTTGAAGTACAAGCACTGCACCGAGAACCGATATGATAACATATTGCAGATTGGAAATGAAATGTATCAAAGGACTGGATAAGCTTGAAAAGAACTTTGATTTCCATTCATGTTCATACCAGTTTTCATTTTCCTCTTCAAAGATCATCATGGATTCTTCTTCCTGATTAAATGAGCGGATGATTTCATGACCTGTGAATGACTCCTCAATCTGTCCGTTTAATCTGCCACGATATTCCAGCTGTTTTAAGTAGTAGTCCTGTGAGAATTTGGTAACTTTGATTATGATGAAAAAGGCAATAGGAACCAATACTATTGTGGCGAGTGTCATCCACAGATTAATGGATAACATCATTACTGAAACGCCTACAATTGTAATGACACCTGTCAATAGCTGGTTAAATGTCTGAACGATACCTGACTGTAGGGAATCAACATCGTTTGTGATTCTTGATAAAATATCGCCTCTTGTTTTCACGTCCAAATCCCCCATTGAAAGATGGGTGATTTTTTCTATTAAATCCATTCTCAGATTATAGCTTATGTCTGTTGTTATGTCAAGCAGGAGATAGCTTTGAAGATATGAGAAAACCGCACTTATGACATATAGAATCACGACCACCATGAGCAAATTGACAATATATTCAATATTCATATTTCCTGAGGTTATGCCGTCAAATATTGCAGTTGTAGCAAACCCTATTAGAAGAGGACTTATCACTGAAAATACCGTAGATATGATTCCGCAGATAACTGTTAAAGTTAGCTTTAACTTATACCCCCTCAGGAGACTCAATATATTTTTTATGGATTTTTTGGTATTTGCCGGTTTTTCGGGAGGTGCTCTTCTCGGTTTTCTTGCCATATCATTTGCCTCCTGAAGTTTTTCTGATATAGTCCGTATCTATAATGAAATTGGAAGATTCCCCGCCATCATATAGAAACTCCTTAGACTGTTCTATTTGAGAAGATACTATTTCCCTGTAAATATTACAATTTTCACTTAAGTAATCATGACTTCCCTTGTCTATTATCCTGCCTTCATCAAGTACAATTATCTCATCAGCATCCATAATTGTTGAAATTCTCTGTGATACAATAAGCATTGATGAATTTTCACTTAAGCTTTTTAAGTTTCCTTTAACTTTTGCTTCAGTATTCATATCAAGAGCTGAAAAACAGTCATCAAAGAGGTAAAAGTCACGCACAGCTATTATTGACCTTGCCAACTGAAGACGCTGCTTCTGCCCTCCTGAAAAATTGGATGCACCCTGTGAAACTTCATCATCCAAACTTTCTATGAAATCCACCTCCGCCATATTCAGCGCTTCTTTAATCTCCTCATCACTTGCATCTGCCTTACCTATCAGCATATTTGACCTGATTGTTCCTTCGAAAAGAATTGCTTTTTGAGGAGCATAGGATATTCTATCCCTGATAGCGGATAACTTATACTCCTTGATATTTTTATCATTGATGAGTATTTCCCCGCCGCTTACATCCTGAAGACGTGGAATCAAATTCAGAATTGTGGATTTTCCACTTCCTGTTCCTCCAATTATTGCAGTGGTCTTTCCTTTTTCCAGTTTAAAACTAATATCTTTCAATATTTCCTTTTCACTTCCTGGAAAACTATAGGTTACACCCTTAAATTCAATAGTAGGATTATCATCTATTTTATCAATCGGCCCATCAGTAATTGATATTTCAGTGTTTATCACTTCAGCAACACGCCTTCCGGATACTAAAATTCTCGGAGTCATTACCAGAAATCCTCCCATCATCAGAAATGCCATTACAATTTGTGTAGCGTATTGGATAAATGCTATGATTGTTCCGGTTAATATCTCACCCCTAATCGCATCATATGCTCCGAAGTATAAAATAAGAACTATCATTACATTAAGCAGTAAAGTCATTCCCGGCAGTAAAACCAAGAGTGTTCTGAAAACTTTCAGGTTTACAGATCTGAAATCCTCATTAGTTTCTTCAAATCTTTCCTCTTCGTAATCCTGTCTTATGAATGCTTTAATGACCGGCATTCCAATCAGAATTTCTCTTGATGTCTGGTTGATTTTATCCGTCAATTCCTGCATTATGCTGAAGTAAGGCACTGTTTTTACAAATATTATAATAAACGGTATTATTAATGCTGCGAATGTCACTGCAATAATCCACATGAGATTGGTTCCGAGTTCCAAGGCTTTTATTATGCTTCCTATACCAAGTATTGGTGAAAACAGAATTGTTGTGAAAAACAACCCTAAAAAAATCTGTATCTGATATACATCGTTGGTATTGCGTGTAATGAGGGATGCTCTTGATATCTTATTCAATTCGAAATTTGAAAATTTTAAAATCTTGTCATAACTTATTTTTCTCAAATCCCTACCATATGCCGCAGATACTTTACTTGAGAAGTATGAGAGGCCTATTGTAGACAGCACCCCTATCAGAACCATGGCCATCATCATGGTTCCTACACTTATTATGTAGTTAAAATCAGTGTTTTGTATACCTATATCCACAATATCTGCAGTGTATGACGGAAGAGTCAGGTTACAGTAAACATCAATCACCAGGAATAAAAAAATAAGAAAAAGTGGAATTATGCTCTTTTTTAAAGGTTTAATCAATTTTCCTATTGTTTTTAGCGTTTTAGTTAAATTCATGATTTTCCTACATTTTTAAAAGTTTGTTTCAAGAAAAATGTCTTAAAGGTACCTTTATTTTTATGATATATAAATATTATACCACTATAACCAATCCGAAAGGAATATGATGAAAAAAAAGAATAAAAATAAGGTTAAAGAACCTTATTGTAATACAAATCCACCGTTAGGTGAAATCACTTGACCTGTCAGGTAGTTTGCAGTTAAGATGTATTCCAAAGCACCGGCGATTTCTTCGACTTCACCGATGTGTCCGAGAGGAATTGTTGCAGCAAGCGCATTCAGTTCATCCTGATTAACACCTCTAAGCATGTCAGTCATGATCATACCAGGCGCAATTGAATTTACCCTCACTTTTCTTGGTGCAAATTCTAAAGCCAATGCACGGCATAATCCGATTACTCCGGTTTTGGCGGCACAGTAGTCAGCCTGGTTGATTACACCAGTCAATCCACCGACAGATGCAGTACATACTATTGCAGTATCACGGTCTACCATGTAAGGAAGGGCAAGGTGACACATGTGCATCATACTTACAAGGTTTGTGTTGATTACGGCTTCATACTGTTCCGGCTCCAAGTCAATGAAGTTGCAGTTGTTGGTAATACCTGCGTTGTTTACCAATGCATCAATTTGGTCTCCAAATGCTTCAACAGCTGCTTCAACCAATTTTTTACAGTCTTCAAATTTACTTACATCAGCCTGTACGGCAATAGCTTCTACGCCATATTCAGATTTTATTTCTTCGACCAGATCTTCGGTTAACTTTTTAGATGAGTCACTTCTGTAGTTGATTGCTACATTGTAACCAAGTTCACCTAATTTCAAAGCCATAGCTTTACCGATTCCTCTGGACCCGCCAGTAATAATTGCATTTTTTGCCATTTTTTCACCTCTAAATTTTTGATAATAATAGTATGTAAAAAGATATTATTAAATATTATGAATAATATTCAGTTATATTAACAAACTGATTGAAAATATTTAAAAATACTTAAAAAATTAAAAGAATATAGAAAAAATATTCAAAAAATAAGTAAAATGATAAATAAAAGAAGTGATTAAATTGAACAGATTACATTCAATTCAATTTCTCCTTGCAGACATTCCAAATCTTTTGTGATGCCTCATCCAAAGATCCAACATGACTTGCCTTACCGAAAAAATAAGCGGCCGTTTTAAAATCCTTCAAATCGAAGTAGGTATATGCTTTTCCTTTGAAAGCTTCAAAGGAGTTCTCATCCATTGATAAAGCTTTATTATATGCATTTATAGCCCCATCATAATCAGCATCTAACCTATTCGCTTCTCCAATAGCCAGCCAAACTCCAATATCATTTTTTATAGAAAGAGCATTGTTAAACTCTTCAATAGCTTCAGCATACCTTCGCATTTTAACAAGTGTTTGGGCTTTGAGGAAATATGCGTCGAAATTACAGTCATTAACATTAATGGCCTTATCACAAAGCTCAACTACCCTAGTATATGTTCCGTATGCATCGGTTAATTTATTGGATTTCAGCCTTTTCAATTTCCTTTGTGCACGCCTTACATAATCGCCGTCACGGTCAAAATACATTTGAGTCATACGATAAGGTTCCCTGACATTCTCCGGAATGTCCTGTGTCTCAATTATATCATCTTTGAATCTTGAAATATCATCAAATACATCATCAATTTGATTAATGGTGTCTTCACTAAACTCTTCAAGATCTATATTATCCAGTTGCTGTTTAAATTCGCTGGAATCGATTTCTTCAAGAATTGCCTTTGATTCCTCTCTTAAAAAATCAATCTTATCATAAATGGACTGAACTAAAGGAGATTCAAAATAAACCTTATTTGTACTTCTCTTTTTCACTTCAATATACTCATCCTCTTTCATGACATCACCTTGAATATCTCAACTCCTCAGAAGTCGAAGATTTTCGTTTCACGGACCGTACACCCACAATAGGATTACCGCGCTACCACCTCATTTTGAGGGTTCGGGCAATTTAAAAGATTAATGTTTTCTTTTTTTAACCTGAATATCATTGAAAAAAAAGTTTTATTAAACTTTACCCATCTCATTTATTATTTTATGTATTGATGATATTTAAAGTTCATCAGCAGGTGAAAATTATTACCATTTTATGCAATTCATGCCATGCCTTTTATAATTCATTGCATTATTATATAAAAAAATTTAAATATTATTATTCTAGACAAAACAAAAAATAAAAATCAAATTGATGATTTCAACAGATTATTTAATGATAAAATAATTAATCCAAAAAATTACCCTGTCAAAATAAAACACGTTAATTCTGTAAATTATAAAGGATTACAAGTTGCTGATTTGATTTCATGGTCATCATTTCAAGCTGTTGAAAGAAAAAACAATGAATTTATTAAAATTATTGAAAATAAGTCAGTGAAAATAATTTGTGAAGATTAAAGAACCCATAAAGCACCTAATTCGCCGCTCATCACGACGAGACTATATGGGAATACTTTTATCTTTAAAATCTTACAGTTAATACTTGCATTATCATAATATTTAAAGATTATGATAATACCCTGTACACTATACATATACATATTGCAAGAAAAATTACACATAAAATTCTCTCGCCAATTGGTGTTTTTCATCAAAGTGGTAGAACTTTTTCATGAGTTTCAATATAGTTAGGTTCATTGACTTCTTTTACAACATCACTCTTATTAACCTCACCAATCAATAATGGTGAATCAGGATTATGCAACTTTTGGCTACTTTTAACCTATTATGTTGGCATAATAACACATACCCGTATGCAACCACATTGAAAGTTTACTATAAACCGATTAAAAGCATCTGATTTCATTATAACTAACTAAAATCGCCATACTCCTTTTTAAATTTCAAATTGAATATCCAAATACAGATAAAACCTACAAATGAACCTATATTCATTCCAATTATGGCGCCAAGATATACTCCGAAAACACCCATATCCAATGTAATTCCCATAACATATGCAAAGGCCATGCTTAAAACCAATTCCCTTAAAATTGTCAGTCCCAATGATTTGAAACCGGAACCGACCCCCTGATAGGCATATGCCGCAGTTGCTCCAAATGAAATCATGCAGTTGTAGAACACCAGCATTTGCAGTATTTCAGCGGCTCTGTTGACCAATTCCAAATTGCCTGAAGAATAATTGAACATCCCACATATCTGATGAGAAAATACATAAAAAATCAGACAAATCCCTAACGTAATTGCAAGACTCAATACCGTTGAGTATTTTATTGTTTCATCAAAGTTTTTCCAGTTTCGAGCCCCATAGGCAATTCCTGAAACCGTTATTGTTGCAATACCAATTGCCATACAGGGCAGGAAGGCAATGGATATGAATCTCCAGGCTATTGTAAATGATG
Organism: uncultured Methanobrevibacter sp.; assembly: GCA_902789505.1. Classification (GTDB taxonomy): domain Archaea; phylum Methanobacteriota; class Methanobacteria; order Methanobacteriales; family Methanobacteriaceae; genus Methanocatella. The sequence goes on from CADAOO010000023.1 coordinate 47,956, forward strand.
CGACCTCATTGACTCCTGCAGTAATCATAATCAAATAATTTAGAATAATTGCAACAAGTGAAAATATGATTTCTTCCGTTCCAGCAGGAAGCGAAACAACAAGAATTTCCTTATATATTCCCAGATTTCTTTTATAATGGCTGAATTTGAACTTGAAAAAAGTGTCCTTTTTGATATAGATCCAATAAAGCATCCATACAAAGCCAGTCAGTGAAGCCATAACAGTAGCAAGCCCCGCTCCAAAAATACCCAAATTCAGGCCATAAATGAGAATCGGATCCAAAATGATATTTAAAATGGCCGTTAAAATCAATGGATTTGTCGCTCTTTTTACATCACCTTCAGCCCTGAATATGCTGGCAGTAACATTAGGCGCAAGGAATACGATATTCAGCAAAAATATAATCTGGCCATAGCTTAGGCAATATGTGATGACACCTGATGCGCCCAATAAAACAATCAAATCATCCAAAAAGAATATTCCTACAATTAAAATTATAACTGAAACGATACCTGTTAAAATTATCGAATGGATTACTGCATTGTTTGCATCTTCAATCCGCTGCGCTCCGACATATCTTGAAATCAGTGAATTGGCACCTGCACCAACACCGCTTCCAAGACCAATGATAACCAAATACAAAGGAGAAATAAAACCGAGTGCCGCAAGAGCATCAGAATTAATGCCTGCAACCCAAAAACTATCAATCAGATTGTTCAAAAACATCAAAAGCATTGAAAAAATAGTTGGAAAAGCTAATTTGTTAATAGCTTTTCTAGGATTACCTATTATCGATTCTATGTTTTCAGTATTTGGCATTGCTAATATGTTTTCCAGAATAATATTAAATAATTTTAGGTGGACATTCAGTTAAACCTTATCCAAGGCCTGATCCACATCAGCCAGTATATCTTCCAAATCTTCAATACCAACTGAAAACCTGATTAAATCAGGAGTTACGCCGGTTGACAACTGCTGCTCTTCTGACAGCTGGGAATGTGTAGTTGATGCAGGGTGAGTCACCAATGACTTTGCATCACCGATGTTTGCCAGAAATGAAATGAGCTCAACATTTTCAATGAACTTTAAAGCTCCGTCATAACCCGCTTTAAGACCAAATGAGACTATTCCTCCGTAACCCTTTTCAGCATACTTTTTGGCAACTTCATGGTTCGGACTGGATTCAAGACCTGAATATGTTACCCATGCAACTTTCGGATGGGCTTCAAGGTGTTCTGCTACAGCCATCGCATTTGAGGCATGCCTTTCAATCCTCAAACCCAATGTTTCAAGGCCCTGCATAAGTAAAAATGAATTGAACGGAGATGGAACAGCACCGGTGTCCCTTCCAACAACTGTTCTGAGCCTTGTTGTAAAAGCGGCTTTGCCGAATGTTTCTGCAAATACCAATCCGTTGTATGTTTCATCAGGTTCGGACATTGTTGGGAATTTGCCGTTCATCCAGTCAAAGTCCCCCTTCTCAATGACGATTCCACCAAGGGTAGTGCCGTGACCTCCAATATATTTTGTTGCAGATGATGCTATGATATCAGCTCCATGGTCAAACGGCCTTACAGAACCTATTCCGACAGTATTGTCAGCTATCAATGGAATTTCATGGGCATGGGCAATTTCAGCCAATCTGTCAAAGTCGGGAATATCCAGCTTAGGATTTCCTATTGATTCGACATAAATGGCTTTTGTCCTATCGTTGATAGCCTCTTCGAACAGTTCCGGAGACTGTGAGTCGACGAATGTCACTGTTCTTCCGAGCTCCTCCAGAGTGTTTTCAAACAGCTCGTATGTTCCTCCATAGAGATTGTCTGCTGATACGATATTGTCGCCAACCTGGGTAAGGTTAATTACAGCATAAAAGATAGCTGCCATTCCTGAAGCTGTTGCATATGCCGCAGACCCTCCTTCAATAGCTGCCATCCTTTTTTCGAATGCTTCGGTAGTCGGATTTGTTAATCTTGTATAGATGTTTCCCCCTTCTGTAAGGGCAAATCTGTTTGCAGCCTGCTGGGAAGATTCAAATACATAGGATGTTGTCTGATAAATCGGTGTTACTCTTGAACCTGTTTCATCAACCTCTTCCTGACCGGCATGTACGCCAATTGTTGATATGTTCTTTTTGTTTTTAATTTCATACGCCATAATAATCAGTTGTTATTTATGTAAAAATTAATATATTAATTATTTCATCAAAATTAAAAATTAGTATAATTTAGTAAAATTAATATAAAACTAATAAATTGTATTTAAAAAATCATTTAATAAGATATTTACTATTTATTTTAAAAAATAAGATATTTAAAGTCTTAAAAATAATTAATTAACATGAAATTAAAAAATAAGACCCGGCTACTAATCACCATTGCTCTTTCTTTAATCAAAAGAAATACAACAGATTTTGAAAAATACAAGCAATTAAAAGTAAACTATGCATTTTCAATTAAAAAAACTGATTTACCCCCCGAATTTAATGACAAATCATTTGAAATTGTTAATGAATTCATAAGAAAAACTGTTGACCTGGACTATGAAATTCTATTATATTTTGATTATATTACAGGGGAAATCATTAGATGCAAAATTGGAACTGAACGTAATGTTGAATTAGAATTTGAGGATAACGAATTTGAAGGAAAAAATATTGCTTCAATACACAATCATGGAAAAAATATGTACTCCCCACCATCCTATGAAAATTTCGGAATATTTTTACGTGACTGGGAAGAATACGAATTAATAGCTGGAAAAAATTGTCTGTGGATTTTAAAAGGTAAATTAAAAGATGAAAAATTGGCTAAAGAATTAAGAACTAAATCATACAGGATATTTATCTCGTCATTCCATTATTATGCTAGAAAATGTAAGTCTGAAGACATGGCTTTTAAAAAATGTGATGAATTATATGGAAAACGATTATCAAATTATATTAATGATAAAAACATTAAAGAAATACAATTAACTAAACTGGAGTACAATAATGATTAAAGAAAAGAAAAATGTAGCTGTCTATGACCATTTCATGAGAATCACAGATGAAAATATAATTGAAAAAATTCGCAGCATCGATGAAGATTCCGACTCATTAACACCTGAAACCCTTTTTGAAATCGCACAGCTTTTAAATATCGATATTACATATAAAGAATTATGCGAATCAAATTAAATAACTCACATTTGTTATATGTTAATTATAATTAATAGAAACATCACTTAAAACCCGAACAAATCCTGCGCATCCAACATCACATCCACAATCAGCACCTCGAAAGGACATCTAGGCTCGCATTCACCGCATGCAATGCATTGGGTTGCATTGAATTTAAGATTATTGTAATGTTCCTGCACGCTTGCCGGAACTTCATCATGGTTTTTTGCAAGGTCAAACAGCTTGTTCACCATAGCTATATCGATTCCTGAGCTGCATGGCTGGCAATGCCCGCAGTAGGTACATTGTCCTTTGAATGAATGTTTGGGTGCATTTTTCAAGACTTCTGCATAGTCTTTTTCGCCCTCACTTGCACTGCAATATTTCAGTGACTCTTCAAGTTCCCCAACAGTCTTGACACCAACAAATATGCTTGAAACACCTTTCTGTTCCAGTGCGTAATGTATGCACTGAACCGGAGTCAATGCAACGCCGAAAGGAGAGGTTTCATCAGAAAGCAGATTTCCGCCTGCAAATCCCTTCATTACTGTTAGTGCAGTACCATTTTTTTCGCAAAGCTCATAAATTTCTGCCCTTTGAGGATTGATGCTGGAAAATTCTCCGTCGTATGCATCTTCCTTCCGGTATTCCTCGATATCGTCCATTGCCCCAAACATGTCAAATGCGGGATTTATAGAAAACATCAGCAGTTCTATTTCAGGGTTTTCTGCAGCCAAAATGCCTATTTCAGGGTTATGCGTACTCAATCCTATGTGAGCTATTGTTCCGTCTTCCTTCAATTTGCGGACATATTCTATGAACGGCCTATTCATGATGTTTTCATAGTCTTCAACCAGGTCAACATAGTGAATCATTCCAAAGTCAAGAGTATCGATTTGAAGGCGTTCCATAAAGTCTTCAAAAGCAGGAATCACCTTATCCATATCACGTGTTCTTACATATTGGCCATCCTGCCAGGTTGATCCGATATGCCCCTGTATGACCCAGTTTTCACGATTGCCCTTAATGGCTCTTCCCAGATGTGATCGCACATCAGGCTCGCTCATCCAGCAGTCGACGAAATTGATTCCGTTATCCTCACAGGCCCTGATCAATTCTTCAGTGTCTCCATAAGGCCTTTCCACTAAAAATTCAGCACCGAATGCAATTTCAGATACTTCTATACCAGTGTTTCCTAACTTTCTATATTTCATTGATTTCCCTCTAATCATAATTTGTTAAACAAATACTTAATATTTATTAAATTCATAATAAGAATCAAGGTGAACATGATGAATATTGCTATACTTGGTGCAACCGGAAATTTTGGAAGGCTGTTCAGTGCAAAACTGCTTGCAAATCCCAGTTATCAACTGACAGTGATTTCAAAATCCGCAGGAAACATATTTGAAGACAGTTTCAGAGTTACCGCAAAGACTATGGATGCGACTAATCTTAAAGACTTGAAAAACGCTTTAAAGGATATGGACATTGTCTACTGTGCCGTTTCAGGTCCTGACCAAGCAGTCATTGCAAGAAATCTGGTAAAATCAAATCCTAAAAGACTTATTTATATGACTGTTGTTGGAATCTATAATGAACTGGAAGGCGAAGGGGCTGAATTTAACCTGGAAAATGAAACAGAACAGATTCCAAACAGGAATGCCGTCGACATAATTGAGGAAAGTGACCTGGACTATACCATCCTGAGGTCAGGCTATTTAATCCACGGCGAAGAGGACGATTATGCAATAACCAAAAAAGGCGAAACCCCAAAAGGATATGTTTCCAATTTTGAATCTGTTGAAAAGGTTGCCCTGGAAATCATCGAAAAACCGGAACTTTATTCAAGGGAAAGCATCAGCGTTACCAAAGACATGATTTAAATGTACACCAAAGAATTCCTTTTAGCTGAAATCAATCAGATTCGCGAAGAAATCGGCCATGATTCTGCTGATATTTTCATCGAAGAGTTGTATTTCAGCGAAAAAACCAATGAACTGTGGATTATTACAGAAGACCGTCCCGACAAATCCGCCATCATCGGCAAAGGAGGGTGGGTAGTTGGAAAACTTAGAGAAAAGCTTAATCTGGAAAGCATCCATGTAGAGTCCTATGGTGATTTCTTAAACAGGGAATATAAATTAAGACTATCCAAAAAGACCGTCCATAACCTGAACCTGGATTTGAAAGGTCTTAAAAACCTTGAAAAGGTAATCGGTGACAAATTGGAAAACATTTACAGTTTCAACTTCGAGACCTATTTTGAAGAAAATGAATTCAAAGAATCTGAAAACGTTGAAGCGGTTGTCGCACTTTCAGGCGGTGTTGACAGCAGCTTTTCACTCATTTTAGCTAAAAGATTGGGCTTCAATCCGATTGCTGTTACGGTTGACCCGGGAACCATAATCCTGCCGAAGCAGTTTAAGGACAACATCAAACTCCTTACCGAAACCCTTGACATAAAACACGAATATATCCCGGCGGATTATTCTGAAGAATCATTTACAGGAAAACTTCATCCCTGCGGAAGATGTTCCAAAAACACTTCAGGGCTTGTAAAGGAATATGCAAAAAATAAAGAAATTCCCCTAATTGTATTCGGCGATATGCTTGCAACCGGCAGCCAATGCATAAATCTGCAGGACGAATCATTATATCGACTGAACCTTCCGGCTAGTTTAAGTGTTGGCAAGCAAGAGATAAAATCCTTAATCAGAAACTATGATTTAAAGGAGTTCAAGGGATTCGGGTGTCCGCTCCTATATGAGGTTCACAGAAAGTTCCCATATATGAAGAAATTTTCAATCCAGAGAATCCTAAGGGAAACCCGTTCAGGGGCACTTGAACCCGGTGAAGCCCTGGATTTAATCTGGAGTTTCTACAAAACCAAATAGTTACAACAACTTTAAATACCAAATAAATAAAAACAAAATATTATGATGTTTAAAATTTGCCCAAGATGCGGATCTAAAAATGTAAAATGGATTATACCACAAAACTGGTCACAGTGGGTGTGCTATGACTGTGACTATACCGGGCCAATCATTGAAGGAAATCAGGAACTGGCCGATGAAATCCATGAAAATTATCTGGAATCAAAAAATCATTCAGAATAAGCTCATTTTTATAGAAAATCAATTATATGTTACAATGGGATATTAATAGAAGCTGAGCACACTTATCTGAAAATATCGAATAAGTTTTCTATAATATCCCTCTGCAACATGCTTCAATAATTCAAGAAATCATATCCGCAATTAGTATATTGTTTTTAAAGGTATATAAAGTTTAGGTATACCTAAATTAAATTGGTGTTGAAAAAAATATAGGGATTAAATTCCCAATCTTTCAAATTCATCATTAAGGAAAATTTTGATATTGTTACGGGCAATTTCAACCATTTCAGGAGCAGGACCTCCAGGAACGGCTCTGATTTTAACGTTTTCAGCAGGATTTAAAGCCCTTTGAATCAAATCGTCTGACAGGTTTAACTCATCAAAACCCAATTCAACAGCAATATCATCAATAAACCTGGAAGTGATATCCTCTTCAGCCATATTGCTGGCTGTAGCCTCATTAACTATTCTTCCCACAATTTTATGGGCTGTCCTGAATGGAATCTGTTTTTCACGAACCATAATGTCAGCCAGATCAGTTGCTGTTGCGAAGTTCTTGCCTGCAAGCTCCGCACATCTGTCCACTTTGAACTCAACAGTAAGCATCATCTTTGTAACGATGGATAATGTTTCCTTAGTTACCTTTACTGCATTCCATAAATGAGGAGTTATTTCCTGCAAATCCCTGTTGTATGTGTACGGAATAGCTTTCAGGATTGTCAATATAGTTATCAGTTCACCGGTGGCAATGCTGGTTTTTCCTCTGGCAAGCTCTGCCACATCAGGGTTTTTCTTTTGAGGCATAATAGAAGAAGTTGATGAATATTCATCGGCCATTTCAATAACACCGAATTCGTAAGTGCTCCATAATACCAGTTCTTCACAGATTTTAGCTAATGTAGAAGATAATGCAACTAAATCAAAGACTGTTTCTGTAATGAAATCACGTGCTGAAACGCCGTCCATTGAATTTTCAAGATATGCATCGAAACCCAGCAAATCTGTAGTTAACTGTCTGTTGATTGGAAAACTGGTGGTAGCCATAGCTGCAGACCCCAACGGATTCAAATTAACGCGTTTATATGTATCACCCAAACGTTCATAATCCCTTTTAAGTGCCTGGACATGAGCCATAAGGTGATGGGCTATTGTAATCGGTTGAGCGTGCTGCAGGTGAGTGAAACCTATGAAAATATCTTCAAGGTGTTCGCCGGCCATTTCAACCAGCCCTTCCATAAACTCCAAAATGCCAATCTGAATTTCTTCAATCATTTCCCTTAAAACCAGCCTCACATCACATGCAACCTGGTCATTACGTGATTTTGCGGTATGCATATAACCTGCCTGAGGACCTATTTTAGAGGTTACGTAGTTTTCGATTGCCATGTGAACATCTTCAACAGAAGCATCAAAGACCAAAGCGTCAAATCCTTCCTCTTTGAGATTATCCAGTGCACATAATATATTATCTGCAATTTCTCCATCGATAATCCCTTCATGCTTCAGCATTGAGGTGTGGGCAAAATTAGTTTTAATATCCGCTTCAAAAAGAACTTTGTCTGCATCATATGATGAAGTGTATTCAGCTGCTTCATCAGTCATCCCAGTCTTAAAACGACCATTTCTAATATTATCCAAAGAAATCCCTTCTAAAAAATATATTAAAAATAAAAATAAATAAAAAAAAGAAATGAAGATTTAAAAAATCTTATTTTTTCATTTCGGTGTATCCACATTTACCACAAGCGAATCTGTCACCATGGTCAGCCATGAATACTCCTTCACCACAACGAGGACAAATTGGGTTTTTTCTTTCAACTTTGTCGCCATCTACTTTATAAAGATCAGATTTTCTTACCATTCAAATCACCTATTCTTCTGCTTCATCTGCTTCTTCTTCAGCAGGTTCTTCAGGTTCTTCATTTTTAGCAATTACATGTTTTGCTTCAATGTATTTTAAATCGTCAACAGTATCATAAACTTTAGCGTATCCTATAGCTTTAGGTTCACCGTAGTGTGGCTGTACATTGTCGACAACGATTAAATCTTTTTTAGTGTTTAATAAAGCAACTAATTTTGATTTAATGTCTAAAAGTTTAGGAGTTGCTTCTCCATCGTAATCAACATAAAATTTAATTTCTTTTCTGTTAAAAACTTTATTTTCTTTTTCTTCAATAAATTCAATTTCCATTATAAAACCTCATTTATTCATTCTTCAATAAATCCGTCAATAAGCTTTTGAGCTTTAATTTTCATGTCAGAAACTTTTAAAAGCACCAACCCCTCATTGGGTTGTCCATAAAGAATTGTAGTTTCCGGATTTGCCATTAGGATGCAAGGAAGAACTGCAAGATCTTCTTCCCCTGCTACTTCAATTACATAACATTCGCCACTGTCAGATAATTCAAGAGCTTGGCCTATGGTTTCCCATAGATCATCTGTAATGGTTCCGGCAGGATTTTCAGCCTTCAAAATATTTTCCGCATGTATAACATCATGAGTATGATTTTTTCTTTGAATTAAATTATCAATTATTCCAATATTCGGATATAATTCATATTTTGTAAGATTGGCAAATGTTGCATCACCAACAGAAATTAAAAACTCGGAAGACTTAATCTCTTCAATAGCATCTTCAAAGTTTGGATATAATTTGCCTAATGGCTTTTTAAGTTCAGTTATTATATCTTTATTTAATTCTGCATCTAAACGTAACACAAAAAACCCTCTATCTTACTCTTAAACAATATTCACCTGGAAGTTTAATATTCAATTCTTTAGCAATATCGGAATCTTCAGGATCAGTTATTATTAAAAGACCACTCCAATTGTCTGAAGTTGTGCCTCCACATGATGGACAATGATCTTTATCTGAAATCATTTTACAAACTGTACAAGCTTTCATTCTCCACCCTTCTTACTTTTTTCTTTAGCTTCTTCAATCCATTCAAATCTACCTAAATTAGGTTGTCTCATAGTGAGCGGGATTTTGGAATTTCTGTTATTTTCGATATTGTTTGTAGATTCGTCTTTAATGGAAACACTGACCGCTCTAGCTCTAACCAAATCCCCAACATCCAAAGACTTATTAGATTCCTTAGCGAGTAATGCTCCTCTTTTTGCATCATAATTGATGTAATCATCAGTGACCTGAGAAACATGTATCAAACCGTCCATAGGTCCAATTCTTACAAATGCGCCATAATCAACAATATCGATTACTTCACCATCGAAAATTTCATGTTGTTCCGGTTTAAAGAAAATTGCTTCAAAGATAACATTATGATATGCTGCACCGTCACCCATAATGAGCCTACCTTCACCAATTTCAACTATATCATTAACACAGATAAGTAAACCGAGTTTTTTATCTAAACGACCTTCATAAGTTTCGTTTAAAGTTTCGATAGCAACTTCTTTAAGAGGATTTTCAAACTTGTAAGGTGGAATTCTTACAGTATCCTCGATTTTTGTTTTATAATACAAAATAATCCCTCATTTCTTAATAAGTTTAATTAATATTATATTTTACCATCAACAGCAATATATCTTTTTTGTCTCAGATATGCTACTGTGATACCCTTTTCTTTTGCACGATTTTTTAATTCAATATCATTTGTAGCTAATACTTCTGAAACTCTAAGTAACGCATCATCCACAGTTTCATTTTCCAATAATGAAATATCCTTTATTTCAATTTTTGAAGAATTAGCTAACTTCAAGGCCAAATTCGCATTCAACCTTGTTTTTCCTTTATTGTTATTTTTCAAACCCTTCAATTCATTGATAACAAAGCTCGGAGTAGTTAATTTATAAGAAGGTAATGTTTTTTCAAGTTCAGTGATTACATCCACATTGAACTGAAAAGGAACCATAAAAAAATTGGTATCAATCACAATTTCTTTAGAGTTCATTATTTGCCCTCTATTTAATAATACCGTAACCGATTAATCTCCAACGAGCACCGACTCTACGGCTTAAAGCTACCCTATCGCCCGGACTAGCACAAACAGGTAATTTGAGAGTAACTTCAACATTATTTTTCTTGGTTGAAGTGACAACACCAATTGTGGTTGTAGTACCGCAATTAATCATTAAAGCTTCTTTAATTTTAATTGGAGTAACGTCACGTTCTTCTTTAGTACCTACAACACGGTCAAGCAAATTAGCTTCCATTTTGAAACTGTTCAATACATCCGGCAAGGTACCTTCTTCACCTGCAACAGTTCCGGATAACGAATCTGACTTGGTTAAAGATGGATCTAATTTAGTTGCAATACCTACAAGTCCTCCAGGACCTATCTCTTCAACCTGCTTGCCGTTGGCTTCCAGACCGATAATTTCTGATTTGAGGGTGATTCTCTCACCGTTGTTGGAAGGGCCTGGCCTGATTTCAATAGTGTCCCCAAGTTTGAATTTTCCTTGGACTAAAGTACCGCCAATAACTCCTCCTTTAATCTTATCAGCGCCGGAACCAGGTTTGTTGATATCGAATGACCTTGCTACATGCATCAATGTAGTGTCATCAACATTCCTTTCCGGAGGTTGAATTTGTTCAAGCATTGTTTCTATTAAGATATCAATATTAGCACCTTGTTGAGCAGATACAGGTATTATTAATGCATCTTCAGCACAAGTACCTTTAACAAATTCCTTAATTTCATTATAACTTTCTATAGCTCTTTCTTTTGAAACAATATCAATTTTATTTTGAACTACGATAACATCTTTAACACCAATAACGTCAAGTGCCATGAGATGTTCTTTAGTTTGTGGTTGTGGACAAGACTCATTTGCAGCAATTACTAAAACTGCACCATCCATAATAGCCGCACCAGATAACATAGTCGCCATAAGAGTTTCGTGACCTGGAGCATCAACAAAAGACACTTTTCTGATTAATTCAGTTTCGCTACCACAGATTTCACATTTTTTAGAAGTAGTGTAACATTCAGGTTCGCCGCAATTAGGACATTTCCTAAATTCAATGTCTGCATAACCTAAACGAATAGAAATACCTCTTTTTGTTTCCTCACTGTGAGTATCAGTCCAAATTCCTGATAATGCCTTGGTAAGAGTAGTCTTACCATGGTCTACGTGACCAACTAAACCTATGTTAACATCTGACTGTACGTTCACAGATAACCACCTTTTTTTATAATTTAATTCAACTCAAATGTAAAATAAGAAAAATAGTAGAACTATTCTTCCTCTTCTTCACCAGCACCAATAATTTCAGCTATTGATTTGCTTCCAGCTTCAGTAACTACAGTGTTGATTTGTACAATATCTTCAGCAATAGTGTTTCCTCTTACGGTTTTTCTTTTTTTAACACCATCAGCTTTAGGATGATAACCAATACCGCCAGTTAATAAACTTTTTATTCTCCTAGTACCGGAAACATCTTTTTTCATGGTAAAACCATTTTTATCACTACCACCAGTGATTTTTAAAGTGTAACCGTCTAAACCAACAATTCCACCATCAAATTCATCACCGATGACTAATCCGTTAAAAGCTTTGGTCTCATCTACTTCAAATTGATGAGATTCAGCCCCTTGAGACACAACAACTTTGAATGCCATGGTATTTCCTCCTTAGTTTTTTTATAAACCCAATTTATTATTCAAAAAGACCAAATTTTCCCCAATCTGGATCCTGTTTACGTTTGATTTCTAAAAATTCATATAAAGTTTCAAATTCATCTTCAGTTAATTTTTCTTTAAATTCCCTTTCAATGAATTTATAATGTTTTTCAGGGATATCAATATATAATTCATCCCCTTCATCGAAATGTTTTCCTACAATCGCATCTTTAATAGCCATTGCAACCCTTTGACCTCTGGAAATATCCGGTAATGTTTCGCCCTTATCTTCCATACTGGCAATTACACCTACATATTCCCCATTTTTATTAATTAATGTCTGACCCTGTTTAACTGTACCGCTAATGGATTCAATTCCAATAATGGCAGGTTTACTTTGACGGAAAACCAATTTTGGTAAGGCCATGAATTTAGCCGGTTTAATAATGGCATCATAAAACGCCTTTTTCTTGGCGTTTTCCATTTCCTCAATCCATGCCTCATAATCTTCAATAATCTGATAGATTACATCACCCTCAAACAGTTTAACATCTGAATTATTAAGGTCATCTACAGAGTTCGGGTGAACATTTACATTAAACGCGATGATTGCACCGTGTGAATCATTTTCATTCAATGCAATGGATGAATTAATAATATCTCTACGATTAACGTCACCAATGTCAGCTTCACGAATAGGAATATCCAATTCCCTCAATAACTTAACAATAGCTTCAAGAGAACCCAATGTATCTGCTTTAACTAAAATTCCTTCATCTTCAGTGCTAATAGTGATATCCTCAATCTCTTTTAAGATTTCCTCTTCAACATTTTCAGCATCGCTTAAAACCCTAAGCGGTGAACCGGAAATGACATTATCCAAATTAGGAGCAGCGATTTTAATACCTGCCGCTGCAACCACTTCATCAAATTTTTGGAATTTCTTCTTGGAGTCCCTCATTTCCTCAAGGGGAAGCGGTCTTAAAATAGATCGGATTTTTGTAGTTAAAACTTCATTTGAAGAAGTCATCAAAGCTATTTCGTCATTGGTTCGTAAAACCCCATCATAAATAATACTATCAATAGTTAGACCTAATCCTGTTTCTTCTTTAACTTCCAGAACAGTACCTTTTGCAGGAGCATCCTCATTGATTTCAAGCTGTTCAGTCAAATATTCCTGGGCAAGTCCCAAAAGCATAGCTAAAACTTCAATAATTCCTTCACCGGACCTGGCGCTGATTGGAATAATACTGATTTGTGAAGCGAAATTGCTTACCCTGTCAAATCTTTCGGACTGGAAACCCTCCTTGTGAAGAGTGCCTACAATTTCATAAATTTTTGTATCCAAATCCTGCTTAACACTTTGAGCCTGTTTTTCAAATGACTCTTTGAAAGAAGCCCCTTCATGTGTTTCCCAACCGAATAACATATCGATTTTATTAGCCACAACAATGAATGGAGTTCTATACATTTTAAGAATGTTCAATGCTTCATAGGTTTGCGGTTTAAAACCGTCATTGATATCGACAATCAACACGGCCAAATCTGCTAAAGCACCGCCACGTTTTCTTAAGCTGGTAAATGCTGCATGGCCTGGAGTATCAATAAAGAATAATCCCGGAATTAAATCTTTAATAGTTAATCTAGATATAAAATTTCCACAGATTTCTTCAATAGTATCGTTAGGTATTTCTGTAGCACCAATGTGTTGAGTAATACCTCCTGCTTCCTTATCAGCAATAGTACTACCTCTGATATAATCTAACAATGTAGTTTTTCCATGGTCCACATGACCTAATACTGATACAATCGGGGATCTGATTTTCATAGTATCTTTCTTAATAATAAACTTTTAAAATCTTAAATTTATTCATAAATTAAATCATTATCGACGATTTCATAATCGCAAATTTCATCTTCATTAAAGAAAAGAGCGATTTCTCTTTCAGCAGATTCCGGAGCATCGGAAGCATGAATAATGTTTCTACCTGTATCCATACCGAAGTCTCCTCTGATAGTTCCAAGATCAGCTTCTAAAGGATTGGTTGCGCCAACAATTTTTCTGATAGTTGTAATTGCTTCTTCACCTTCAATCACCATTGCTAATGACGGTGAGGATGTGATGTATTCAACTAAACTTGGGAAAAATGGTTTTTCAGCATGTTCTCCATAATGAGTTTTTGCTAAATCTTCATCGATTTGAATTAATTTAACAGCTACAATTTGAAGACCTTTGTCTTCAAAACGGGATAATATTTTACCCATAAGACGTCTTTGGACAGCGTCCGGTTTCATCATAACAAAACTTTTTTGAATCATTCTTTAACCCATTTAACTTTTCTTGAAACTCTTCCGAGTTTAATCATATTTTTTTCACATTTACTGCTACAAAAGAAATAAATTGAACCGTCTCTTTTGACGTACATTTTTCCTGTACCATCTTCTATTTCCTTTTTACAGAATGAACAAGTTCTCATGTTCTTACACCTTCTTATGGAGTCTTAATTTCTTTAGCTTCTCTAATTGTATCAAGTAACATTAAAATGTCACCTTCGACCCATAATGTTTCTTGTTAAAATTCTTCCTTTATCTCTACCATCGAGGATTCTGCATTTAATTTGCATTACCTCACCAGTCATTCCAGTTCTTTTTAAAACTTCAATGACTTCAGCAGGAGTTCCTTCTTCCATTTAAATCACCGTAAATTCATTAAAAGAATTTGCTTATTCTTTTAATTCAGCAACTTTTTCAACAATTTCACTAACAATAGCTTCAGCATCACCAGCATCAACAATACATGCAGATGCAGTACCGACAGTTAAACCTGCAGCTCCACCAACTTGTTCTTTGGTAGGTAAGTATGCGTAAGGAATTTCTTTTTCTTCAGCTAATACAGGAATGTGTGCAACGATTTCAGCAGGATCAACATCTTCTGCGATAACTACTAATTTTGCATCTCCTCTTTCGATAAATTTAGTTACTTCGTTAGTACCTTTTGCTACTTTACCAGTAGATTGTGCGGTTTCTAATGCTTCTTCAACTTGTTTAGCTAATTCTTCAGGTGTGTCAAATTTTACATAAATGTTTGCCATAAAATATACCTCCTTTTTCATCTGGCTATGCCATCCATCGGCAGATA